>JAIQFF010000205.1 GCA_020073395.1 Terriglobia bacterium | reverse complement strand
CCATCATCCAGGACATGGGTTATTATCCGCACGGAAGCTTTTTCTTCAGCGACCTGACTCACTATGTGCGCAGCGGAGATTTCGTACTGGCGCTGCTTCGCGACGCCAAGGATATCAACGGTTTCGCGTTTGCGCTTGGCGCCCTCGCTCACTATGTGGCGGACAACGATGGTCATCCCATGGCCACCCAATCGCGCGGTTCCGATCCTGTATCCCGAGCTGAAAAAGAAATATGGCGACTCTGTCACTTTTGAAGAAGACAAGCTGGCTCACGTAAAGACGGAATTCGGGTTCGACGTCCTGGAAGTCGCCCGCGGGCGATACGCTCCGGACAGTTACCATAATTTTATCGGCTTCGGAGTTGCGGTTCCGCTCCTGGAAGAGGCGTTCCAGGAAACCTACGGCTTGGATCTGAAAGGCGTTCTTTCTGACGAAGAAAAGGTTGTCGGTTCGTATCGTCACGACGTCAGCCAGCTCATTCCCAAGGCGACGCGTATTGCCTGGAGTCTGAAAAAAGACGAGATCATGAAGGATCAGCCCGGCATGACGAAAAAGAGATTCCTCTACAATCTCTCGCGCGCGAGTTACCGAAAGAACTGGGGAAACAATTATCAGCCGCCCTCTCTTGGCGAAAGGTTCCTCGCTTTCCTCATTCGCATCATTCCCAAATTTGGGCCCCTGAAGGTGCTGCAACTGAAAACACCTACCGCCGAGACGGAGCGAATGTTCGAAGCCAGTTTCAACTCGACCCTGGATCGCTATCGACAGCTGCTAAGCCAGGTGGGCACCGACCGCCTTCATTTACCGAACGAAAATTTTGATACGGGTGAAATAACCGCCCCCGGAGAATATCGCCTCAATGACGAGACCCACGCCCATTTGCTCGACGCCCTGGCGAAGCAGGATTTTCGTGGTCCTTCGCCGGAGGTTCTGGCCGAACTGCTGGAATTCTTTGGGCATCCGGATGCGCCGTACGCGATAAAGCGCAAGCCAAAAGACTGGGCGAAGGTCCAGGCCGAACTCGAACAATTGAAAAAAGACGCGGTTCCGCCAGCGGTCACGACGGCCGACCCCTGCCTGTCATGCCCGTCGCCGGAGTAATGGCAATGGCGTGGAAAGCGAACGGCTCGATTACCAACACTGTAATGAAATTGTCATGGTTGCACGATCAGAACCAATCGTTTCGGAGCAGAACGGGATCAAATCGACTGATTTGTAACCCGTTGAAAAGGGAAGTAGAGAAAATTTTGCAAACCGTTCAGAACCTCAGATCCAGAGCGTTGTTGTTGGCTACTCGATAAAGCTGCTGATACTCTTCATGCTGAGCGAACTGGCCCTAGCTTTTTGACCTAATCCTTCAATTCCGCCTACGATGTGTTTTCGCCCCCCCCTTAAGGTCACCACCTGATGGATTCTCGGCCCGCTTCGTAATTATAGCGATTCCACTCCACTAGGCACACGGTGGGTGACGCTTAGCAAAAAGGCGCTGCCCCGTTGGATTTCACAGGCGAAAATCCTCTAGACAGCAATTGGTTCTGCGGAACATCCATCGGTGGGAGTTTTAATTCTTCGCCCGTACGGTGGCAGTCGCTCACTAAGGTGCACGATGTTCTCGGTTCGTGCCGGTCGCGAAAAAGGCGACCTTATTGTCCCAATAGATGCGGGCCGCAGAAATCGCCGTGTTCGTCAACCAGCACAGCGTGATGTTGTCGAGAACATCGTCTCGTGTAAGGCCTTCGAGGTGTCCGTCAAAGACGCGTGCGATGAGCTCGTAACTGCGCGCGTCGTGATCAAGAGACCAGGCCGCCAGCCGACGGGTGAATCCGTTGGATCTGCCAGAGGGCAATTCCAGCCAGCTTCACTTTCAGGATCTCCAGGCGAAAACGGGTGGCCTGCGCTAGATTTCGAGCATGCGGAAGACCGCGGGCGGGGTTTGACCTTGCAGGATGGGCAAGGCCACGTTGTGCACGGGGATACCGGCGGTGGTTTTCCCATCCGGGAAGCCATGATGAGCATGGCCATGCAAAACCATGTCCGCCCCATGGCGATCGATCACTTCGGCCAAGCGTGAACTGCCGAGATAGGGATAGATTTCAGGGGCCTCGCCTCGCACCGTGTCGCCAACCGGTGCATAATGCAGCACAACTACGCGCTTGGAGGTTCGCAGTTGCGACATGGCGCGCTCCAACTTTAAGGCTTCGTCGATCGCGGCCTGAACGAAGGCTTTGACTTCAATCTCACCGAAAGCGGTCAAGGCGCCTCGTCCGAAGCCGCCAGGAAAGCCCTTTGTGCCGGCAAAGCCTATACCGTCGCGTTCGTAGGCAGTACCGTCGAGAAGCTTTATCCCTGATTCGGTCATCATGCGCGCCAGTTCGGCTTGTGATCCGCTTTCATGATCGTGATTTCCCAGGACCGCTACGATGGGGAGGCGCAGCCGGACTAGAGAGTTCAATAACGATTCCATCTCAGCCGGCTTGCCATAGTTTGTGAGGTCACCCGCGATGACCAGCAGGTCCGCGAGGTCCCGGACGGGCGCAAGCTGTTCCTGGACCGCTCCAAATCGAGGGGAGAAAAAGTGCAGGTCGGCGGTGGCGCCAATTCTCATTCCTTCACCTCCTGCCCGCCACGCTCAGCGCTCCAGCATTTGGCTCCACAACGGTAGCCTGGGCACGGTGGATCCCAAGCATGTCCTCCATCCCCCATTCTGATACGTCGATGGCAAACATCTTGTCGTCTACCAGGCTGCCACGAAATTGTGCGGAAGGATTGCGCTCGGTCAGTTCGTTGGAGAAACGCACCAGCAGGCGCTGCCATACCCACGAGGGCACGTAGTGACCGTATGCGGGATAAACGTAGCGATAAAGCACCAGGGCGAAAAGCAGAATTTCCCAGTGTTCGTTCACCAACTCCAGAATCCGCTCCCAATCTAGGTTCCCCTGGGTGGCATAGACAATGTGGGCGATGTCCGCCCCGTCGAATCGCTCGCGGCGCACAACGAAGAGTTTCGAGGCCAGCAGTTCTTCCGCGGCCAGCACTCGCGCCCGCACATCCAGGACCATCGCCGGACGCGCTCGCTCAATCCAGGACCGGTCCACCCTGATCACAGCATTGCTCATGCCGGTAATGAGATCGACGAAAAAGCCGTGGCGGTGGGCTTTGTGCAGCCAAACCGGATCCTCCACCTCGCAGCGGAAGCCGTTTTTCCTGAGACACCGCAGCGCGAGAGGCAAGTCTTCCGGCGTCAGAAACAGGTCCAGGTCTTTGGTCGTGCGCCAGATCCCGGTATGCACCTGGAGCGCGAAAGCTCCGGAGACGACATACGGAACACGGCAGCGATTCAACTGCATCAGGGTTGCACGGAACATCGCCTCCTGCTTTGCAGGAAAGTTCGGCCGCAGCGAAGAACTCACCGGAAGCCGGGGTAAATTAGGCACGGCAGCCTTGGATGTCAAAGCAAACTCGGGCGTTGCCGCAATGGCCCTGCGCCCTACAGGTTTTTCCGGCATGAAATTACCGGCTCGACAGGATTGTTGGGCTGCAGCCGGCTCGCTATTCTCCGCCTATGCAACCAGTTTCCACTTGTGATCCCCCACCAGGCAGGCACCCGGCTTCGTTATGGGAAACGGGCGCCTGCCTCTCGCCTTCAAGTGGATAGGCTACGGTTCGGACATGAAACACAATTCCCAGAGGCAACAGTTGGGCCGCCAGTAACCCTGACAAAGCTCACGTCAGAGAGGTCTCGAATGATACCGTCACCACCGGGCACAAGAACGGATCTGCGTGAGAGACCTGTCGTCGCCAGTTTCCGTCAAGAGCCCGGAAGCATAGACCGCGCGCAACTCGACGCCCACCAGATAGAGGAAGCAGAAATTCTGCAGGCATCGATCAAGGCAGGATCGGTGGCGCAGATCGTTATCGCGGTTATCGCGGTCATCGGGCTCATCTACCTGCTCAAGTTGGTGCTGGTTACCACCTTGATTTCAGTGTTGCTGGCTTTCGTCCTGGAGCCCATGGTGAGCGGACTCGCCCGCATACATGTCCCCCGCGCGGCTGGGGCTTTGCTTGCCGTAGTCTTGCTGATCGCGTTGGCTGGAGGCCTCACTACATTTTTCTACGGTCGAGCCGTTGATTTCGCCACCCAATTGCCGAAGTATTCCGGCAAGATACGATCCACCCTGGCAGATCTTCAGGCGCAGACCAGTCAGATCGAAGAGAGTACTCGGGCAGTGATTGCTTCTCCGAAAGCTGGCAGAGCCCCTCTTGCGGTAGAAGTTCAAGAGGCGCCTGCCTTATCACGGGTAATCTCGGCGGGTAGCGGGACCCTGGGAGAAGTATTTCTGGCCATTACGTTCATCCCTTTTCTGGTGTATTTCATGCTTACCTGGAAGGACCATGCCCACTCAGCGACGGTGCGACTCTTCCCCAAGGACCATCGACTCGTGGCTCACCGCACGGTCGGCAGGATATCGACGATGATCCGCAGTTTCATTGCGGCTAACGTTTTGGTCGGTTTCATTAATGCTCTGATCAGCGGGATTGTATTCTGGCGGCTGGGCATTCCGTATTTTTATTTTCTGGCAGTGCTCAGCGGATTCGCCAGCCTGGTCCCCTATTTTGGAGTATTCCTTGCTCTGCTTCCACCTCTGGCCGCCGCTGTCGGAATAGTGAACAAGACTGGAGTAGTCGTAATCTTGGTCACCGTGATCGTTCTGCACGTGCTGACCATGCACGTTCTTTATCCCAAGATCGTCGGCAAGCGGTTGCGGCTGAACCCGCTGGCGATAAGTCTGTCGCTGCTGTTCTGGGCCTGGATCTGGGGTGGGATGGGCCTCATCCTAGCCGTGCCACTGGTCGGGGCCACAAAGATTATCTGCGACTACGTGGATCCGCTGCGCGGGCTAGGCGCCTGGTTGGGAGACTGAGTTCAAGCCGACGAGCCCATAAGCATTCTCTTTCCAAAGCAGCCCCGGCGTCATTCCGGTCATCTCAGAAGCGCGCCAATACGATCTTTCTTATGAGGAGGAAAACATGAAAATTAATAAACTGCTGCTGTTCGTAGTTCTTGCGAGTCTCAGCTCTTCGTTTGGATTTGCCAAGTCAAAGGCGGAGACACGTGATATCACCGGCTGTCTTTCACAAGGTGACAGCGCCAACGAATTCCTGCTTACGGCAAGCGATGGGAGCACCTGGGAGGTGAAGAGCGGTATCGTGGCTCTCGGCGAGCACGTGGGCCACACCGTGACCGCGAGCGGAGTGGTGTCGAACGCCAAGATGCACAACATGAAGGAAGATGCCAAGGACGCCGCCAAGGACAGTGGCATGACCAAGAACAATGAGGAGCATGGTCATTTGAAGGTCACCGATCTAAAGATGGTCAGCGACACATGCCAGAAGTAGATTAGCTAAGCGGTGATTCAACAAACAGACCCCGTAGCCTGTCGGTTGCGGGGTTTTTGGCTGGTCAAGAAATCAAGCGCTCTAAGTCTCTCAGACCGTCCCCGCTCCCATCACAAGTGCAATATCAGGGAAATGACGGCCAACACCAGTAAACAACTGTGATTCGGGCTGGCTTCTTGGTACGGTGCGAATCTCCCGCGGCAACCAGACTGTTCCCAATGCTTTCGCCCCCTCTACAGGAAACACTGTAGAGTCAGACCCCAATTTCAATGCTTAGAATGACCAAGTAAGTTTTGCCCCCTAATGCGATGACTGGTATGAGCGTGAAAGTAAGCCTGTCTTGCCAAGTTTTCCTTGATGTTTGCCGACAGCGCTGAAACACTGTTTGGGTTTTTCCAAGCCGGGACAGAAGTGTGGGTACAACCGCCCTTGTGAACGCAACAGGCAAGTTCCAGGAATGCACCGGCACAAGTTCTGTGAATATTTAGGAGCAACCGTGAAACGGAGCCAACGTCCCGCCATAGGCACCGCCAGCAGTTCTCAACCCTCAACCCAAAACAACAACGGCCACTCCACTGTGGTAGCTGCGTCCGATTCTCCTGATTTTGCGGTCATACTCGCGAGCCTGCAAACCATGCGTGCCGGCGATTTCTCGGTGCGCCTACCAGGTTCCTGGACCGGACTGGCGGGAAAGATCGCCGACACCTTCAACGACATCGTCGCGGTGAATGAGCAGATGGCGCATGAATTGAATCGTGTTGGGCAGGTGGTGGGGAAGGAAGGAAAAACACGAGAGCGCACACGGTTGCACGAATCGAAAGGCGCGTGGGGGCAGATGGAGGTCTCGATCAATACGCTGATCGAAGATTTGTTACGGCCCACTGCGGAAGTCACCCGTGCCATCGCTGGGGTTGCGCAAGGCAACCTCACTCAAACCGTCCGGCTGGATGTGGATGGGCGGCCGCTGGAAGGGGAGTTTCTGCGTTCCGCCAATATCGTAAACACCATGATTCAGCAGCTCGGTGTGTTTACAGCCGAAGTCACCCGCGTGGCGCGCGAAGTCGGTACGGACGGCAAGTTGGGAGGCCAGGCGCAAGTGCCGGGCGTAGCGGGTACCTGGAAGGATCTCACCGACTCCGTTAACTCGATGGCCAGCAACCTCACCGGGCAGGTGCGCAACATCGCTGAAGTCGCAACCGCCGTTGCCAGTGGCGACCTGTCACGCAAGATCACGGTAGACGTTCGCGGCGAAATCCTGCAACTTAAAGAAGCCATCAACACCATGGTGGATCAGCTTCGCTCGTTTGCCTCCGAGGTCACCCGCGTGGCGCGCGAAGTCGGCACCGACGGCAAGTTGGGAGGCCAGGCCGTGGTGCCAGGTGTCGCGGGTACATGGAAGGACCTCACCGACTCGGTGAACGCCATGGCTGGAAACCTCACGGCTCAGGTCCGCAACATTGCCGAAGTGACCACCGCCGTGGCGCGCGGCGATTTGTCGCGCAAAATCACGGTGGACGTGAAGGGCGAGATTCTCGAGCTCAAAGACACCATTAATACAATGGTGGATCAGCTCAACGGATTTGCCGGCGAAGTAACTCGTGTGGCCCGCGAAGTCGGTACCGAAGGCAAGCTGGGAGGTCAGGCGCAGGTGCCGGGGGTTGGTGGCACTTGGAAGGATCTCACTGACAATGTGAACTTCATGGCCAGCAATCTCACCGGACAGGTGCGAAATATCGCCGAGGTCGCAACTGCCATCGCGAGTGGAGATCTGTCTCGAAAAATAACCGTTGACGTTCGCGGCGAGATCCTGCAGCTCAAGGAAACCCTCAACACCATGGTTGACCAATTAAACCGGTTCGCCGGAGAAGTCACTCGCGTGGCCCGCGAAGTCGGGACTGAAGGCCGGTTGGGCGGGCAGGCGAACGTGCCGGGCGTGGCTGGCACCTGGAAAGATCTCACCGATTCCGTCAATTCGATGGCAGGGAACCTGACGGGACAAGTCCGAAACATCGCCGAAGTAACCACTGCGGTAGCAGGCGGCGACCTGTCACGCAAGATCACGGTGGACGTGAAGGGAGAAATCCTCGAACTGAAGAACACGATCAACACCATGGTCGATCAGCTCAATGCGTTTGCCGGCGAAGTGACCCGTGTGGCCCGCGAAGTCGGTACCGAAGGCAAGCTGGGTGGGCAGGCGCAAGTGCCCGGTGTGGCAGGCACA
>JAIQFF010000204.1 GCA_020073395.1 Terriglobia bacterium | reverse complement strand
GAGATAATATCCGGCGCGTCATACGCAGTTGTTTTTATTGGATCGTGAGCGTTGATCCCGGCGACGACTTGAGCGACGACCGCCTTGATGGTTTCCGCGATCGCCGATTGATCAATCGCCATCGCTCTTGTCCATACCGCAGCCCCGACGGTAGCGACAGCAAACAGAAGCAGACTTGGTTTCCAGTATGCAAAATGGATCATTGAACTTTCGTTTTTGAGGCAGCCTCAGGAGCGAGCTTAGTGCCGTGAATTGTGACCGCCAGCCTTAGCGGGCCGCCAACCTCTCCCATTTCGCCGGTCTGCGTGAAGGAAGTGGCAGTGATGCCGGACCACACTTCATGCCAGGTCATCTTTTTACCGTTCTGGGGGAAGCCCATGTCGATCGTTAGTTGTTTTCCATCCCAGTTCAGAGAACTGTTGGAGTAGGTGTTGAAATCGCAAGCTGCCGGACCGGAATTGTTGCAGAGCATTCCGCGAAGACTCTTGGTGGCGTTGTCCCACCAGTGCAGTGCGATAAGAAACATCTCCCCTGCGGGCCCACGTACATGCTCTTCCTCCATCAAAACGTATCCACCCGGCCCGGTTCGCCAGTTTTCTTCGCCCGTACCTGTGCCTCCGTTGGGAGACATGCCACCGGGCGCAAAATCATGAGATGTGGTCCAGTTACCGGCGAGCGCTTTTTCAAGACTCTGCAGTTCCGGCGCTGGATCTGCGGCGCTCGAGGCGGGGTGGTCCCCGGAGGTGGCCGCATGAACGTCGTTCTCGCTGCGCGCTGTCGCGACTCTGGTTGCATGAATCGTGAACAACCGCTTCCTGGGTCCGCCTGGGTCTCCATATTCCCCAGTCTGAACGAATGACGTGGGAGTGATGTCTGACCAGACCTCGTGCCAAATTGATTTCTTTCCAGACGTGGATGTTTCGACTTCATCGATGACGAACTGTTTGCCATCCCAGTTCATCGTTATGTCATTCTGCGTACCCTTGACATCACATGTGTACGGCAGCAAGTTTTGACATTCCATCCCGTGGAAACTTTTATTCGCGGTATTCCACCAGAGGATCCCGAGAAGAGAGAGAGCACCTTCAGGCGTGCGCAGGTGCTCCTCTTCCAACAACGTGAATCCTCCTGGCCCCGGTCGCCAGGTTTCTTCTCCGGTGTTGACCAGACCATTGGGCGTCGCGGAGTTAGGCTCAAACCTCACATTGAGAGACCACTCTCCCTCCAGAGCTTTGGTGAGTCCCACAATTTCAGAGGATAGCTGCGGGACAGATGTTAGTGACTGTGCGTTTGCACAAGCGATGGCTATTCCGCAAACACTCAGAAGACAGAGTGAAAGTGAGGCTGTTCTGAAAAGTTTCTTCATGTTTGGCTCCCTTGGCCACAACGAAGTTTGGTTCGAAACGATAATCATTGCTCAATTCGCGAGTTCGATCGCCAACGCTCCACGTTTCTAGCCGACCATGTTTGCGGCAAAATGCTGCCAGAGTGGCATGCGACTGCCGCAGTAAACCAAATAGAGAAAAACGACGATGATCGTGGCACCAAACCCGAAAGCAGGGTGCACCCTGCGGTTCCTTATCGAATCGAACAATACGACTGCGGTCACTAGTGAGGCCCAGAAACCTAGGATCAAGATGTTGCTTCCAAGTCCCGCCCAGATGAATAGGCGGACAATGGGATTCGGAAGAATGCAGAAGGTAGCCAGAAGCATCAGGCGCTTGTGGTAGCCAGTGCGGTTTCTCAACCAGACGCCCAATGCAACGAGGGATGCAAACAGAGCCATCTGCGTGAGTTCGAGCGCAAGCACGGTCAAGACGCTGGAAACGGACTCAGAATGCGCCCGCACTTCGCGTCTTGCTGCGACCAGGGTTGCCGTACACCCCATCAGAACGACAAGTACGGCAAAACCCGCTCCGAATGGCCCCAGAATTCTGTGTATAGGGATCCGATTCGAAGTGATGAGGAAGGTTTGAGCCGCAAACAAAACGATCCAGCCAGTCATCACCGCACCGTGAAAATGCAGAAACCTTGTAAGAGCCGGCATCCCGAACAATGAGTGGAGGTAGTACGTGCGCGCGAAACCAACGAAAACAAGAACTACGATCGAACCCGCCAACCAGGCAAAAAAATGATGTTCGGCTTCCGGGGATGACGCCAGCCGTCTCGAAACATATGTTGAATGTGATTCGGTCACAGTTCCTCTCGAACCGTTGATTGGCGTTACTCGCCCTCTATTTCTTCCTGTAGTCAAATACCATGGTTTGTTTTCCCCTGCCCTTTGCGCCCATGTCCACTTCCAGCATGACCTGTTCTCCTGTTGAATTCCTTCGACGATGTTGATCCATGTGCCGGGATCACATCGGGGGTCGAACGTTGCCGTACTCGAAGCGCGTTGAGCGGTGATCCTTTACCTTGTTTCCTCTGTTATCTACATCCTCTTCGACGCGCAAAAGCAGTCCGGTACTTTTGGATACCCACATCTTTCCGTCTTCATTGACCTCTTCATATTCGCGGTGCACGGAAAACAGCATGACGGGATCGCCATTTACCGACTCGTTGCCAAGGAATTGGCAAGTTGACTTGCCATGCTCTTGTTTTTCCTTCTCCTGCTCAACAACGTCCTGCGAGGTCACGGGAATGCGCATCCATTTTCCGCGCGCTCGAATGTACTTCTGTCCGTTGGCGAATATCGTCTCAGCTTCCGTCGGCTTGCCACCGTTGACATCGGTACTGCTCGTGTAACTGTGGCTGGGAGTTGTTGCGACCTTCGTCAAGGCATCGAAGACCGGCTGGCACGAATCTGCCCCACGCATCGATGCAGTCAGGCAAATTGTCATGAACGGTACACACAGGGCAAGAGCGCACAACCGATTTCGCATCATTCTGATTCTCCTGGATGTTTCTTGAGCAAGCGTTTTGGGCCCTTCGCGAAATTCATGTGTACCCCACTTCAGCGATATCGTCATCGGCGCGTTTGCGCACTACCTCTGTCCCTGCCACTTCCAGACATCGGAGTACTGGGCTCGAGGTTCGTTGTAGCGCTGCAAGTGTTGAATTCTTTGCATGAGCAGCCCTGAGAGATAAACGGTGGCTACAAACATTCCGGCGGCCGCCAGTAGGACCACTGCCGTGAGGGCTAAGACGGCAGTTGTCTTGCTCCCGCCCAGATTTCTTATTCCGTGTCGTTTCGGCCTTTGCGGCCATGCCATCTCAAGCCTGAGTGTCGCAATTGGCGCATACGTCACCGGACATCCCCAGATGGCATCAGACAATTCTGGTGTGTTCGCCACTGAACTTTGCGTCACTGCGAAGACACTTTGCTTCACGATCGTTGTCATGGCGACCTCGGCTCTCTAGGGTTCGACCTTGTACAACGTGACCATTCCCGCGTCCATGTGGTCGTCGATGTGGCAATGGAACATCCAGATGCCCGGGTTGTCGGGAACCATGTCCACAGTCTCCATTTGCGCTTGCATGAGAGGAACGACATCGGTACGCTTGCCGTCATGCAAGACCACGTTGCCGTGCCAGTGAGGGGTATGAACGCTGAACTGTTCCCCAAGTGCGACCAGATACCAGCGGACGCGTTCACCCTTTTTCATAGTCATCATCGGGCCGGTCCCGTAGATGTAGCCGTTGATCGCGAACTTGGCATTGGCAACGACGAATCCTGAACCCACGCCGGAGAAGTTACCCTGGTCGTCCACAGGTGCGAATTCTAGTTTCTTCACACCCTTCGGATCGGTTGTGAACGTTTGAATGTTGTGGTCGAGATACCAACTCACGTTCTCGTCGAACAGCAAATAAAGGCACACGAATTCGCGATCCACATCCTTCGGTTTGCCATCCGCATCGGCCATGCCCCGCTGCGTGATAATCATCGCGCCGACCAAGCCGCTCTCTACGTCCTTCAATTCGTTCGTGTGTGAGTGGTAGAGCCAGACAATGGAGCTTGGATCATTCGGTCCGGGCCCGGCCCGCTCGGGCACTTGCCAGGTGTAGACGTGCGTTTTCCCCGGCGGCACCGCGTCATCGTCTTTTTCTTTGCCCGACGTGCCGTCGTCGTAAGGGGCGCCCTCTGAGTCTTTGTCGTAGAACACACCGTGTGGGTGCATGCTGTAGGGTCGGCTAGCGTTGTTCTTGAAAATAATTCGAATCGTGTCTCCTACTTCGGCGCGAAGGATTGGTCCAAGGATGCCGGCGTGCTCCCACTCAGGAGAGCGAGCTTTGAGATGAGCGAAGGTTTCATCCGTGTACTCGCGGTAAATGGCCTTACGGTATACGGTTCCGATCCGGTGTGGCCCTCGTTCGGTAAAAACCGTCGAGTATCCCTCGAACTTCATGCCCATCATCTTGTTAACGCCGCCGGGAGCGTAGTCCCAATCAGCTTCGTCAGCAGCAATGTAGTAGGTGCGAGTCTTGCCAGAAGGCTGCGCGAAGGCAATGGGTGCCAATAGCACAAACACAGCCACCAGTTTGAAACAATGAGTCATTTTTTCCCTCTTTACCCCTGCGAGACATCACCGCGTCACAGTCTTACGCCCGCTTGCTCCGCTGCGAACTTACCAACGATGGGCAGCTTGAAAAGTTTTTGCTGATAGGCCTGAACCATCAGGAAAATCCAGATTCCAAATCCCGCGAGAGTGAAAATCAGCATCAACGGCAGAGCAATTAGGCCAAAGATTCCGGCCGTCAAAGGTGTTAGCACCGCCGAGAGAATCATCCAGATAATCCAAAAGGCGATCCAGGCGACACTAAAGAAAATCGACTGGAAAGCGTGAAAGCGAACGAAGGAGTTCGACTTGTACGGATCCAGGACAAGAAATATGATCCCGGTCAGGAATCCGGCGAGGTAGGTGAGCGCTGCCACGACGTTCGTATCCATCGTTTTTGATCCCGTCTCCCCGGGCGGAGACATGACCGCGACAGCGGCCGAACCCTCGACTGCCGTCGTAGAGACGCCTACCTTTATTTCTGTCGGTGACCCACAGGACTGACAGAAGCGAGTGTCAGTTGCTAAGGCTGCTCCGCAAGATTGACAGGCGCTCATCTCTCCCTCCGCAGAAATTGAATTTGCACGATGGGCTGCAACGAAGGGAATTTGCTTGCAACCGGAAGGATTAGCAAACCAACTGTGGGCAAATTGTGCTTTAACCGCTAATTCTTTATTTTCTGTAGGCTTACGAACGCTGATTAACTCGTTTTAGCTCGTTTTCGTGCTAAACTCGACCCTCAAAATCCCGCCTGACGTATGACGGCATCTGCTCCAGATCATTCTGCGGCCCCGGAAATCAGCTACAGTTTCGGGCTTTACGTGCTTGACCCGGCTAATGGGGCACTTACTCGCGCATCGGTTCGCGTGCGCTTGCAGGAACAGCCTTTCCGACTTTTGGTATTGCTTGTCGAACACGCCGGGCAGATTGTTTCGCGAGAAGAGATTCGGAACCGACTCTGGCCGCAAAACACCTTTGTCGAATTCGACAAAAGCTTGGGAGTGGCGGTACTGAAGGTCCGAGAAGCTCTTGGGGATGATGCTGGTAATCCCAGATTTATCGAAACTATTCCTCGGCGCGGCTACCGGTTCATCGCGCCCGTTAAGGTCGAGACCGCACACGTTGCTGATTCCACCACTCCAACTCCTGCGGCGCCGACTGTGTCCGTGTCCCACCTGAGTCCCTACGCGACAAAGCACGGGTTGATCATCGCCACTCTCGTATTGTTATTGGCTGGCATGGCGTTTTATTTTCTCCACGCGAGGCATGGGGCTTCGCGTTCCACAGCCCAGGCCGGGACTTCCATCCCTGGAATACACGTGCGTCGTTCGGTCGCAGTGCTCGGCTTCCGCAATTTGCCCGGCCGACCAGAGGACAATTGGCTTTCCTCTGCTTTCAGCGAAATGGTAAATACAGAACTTGCCGCCGGCGGAGAGCTCCGCATGGTCCCCGGCGAAGATGTCGCGCGGGCGAAGAGTGAACTCCCGCTCAGCGACGAAGATTCTCTTAGCAAATCCACCTTGCAGCGTTTGCGGGTTAACCCGGGCGCCGACGTGGTCATCATGGGCTCATACATGATGCTTCCGAGTGATCCCAAGCGGAGGATTCGGCTTGATGTGCGAGTCCAAGATACTGCTGACGGAGACATCATTGCGGAGGAGTCTGTATCGGGCGAAGAGAACGATCTCTTCAACTTGGCCTCGGACTTGGGTGGAAGACTGCGGCGAAGTCTCGGTGTGGCTGCACCGTCTGAGGGGACCGAAATCGCCACACGAGCAGCGCTTCCATCTAATGAAAAGGCAGCCCGCCTCTATGCCGAGGGACGAGCCAGATTGTGGGCATTCGATTTTTTCGGAGCTCGCGATTTACTGAACGGAGCGATTGCTGCGGATCCGGATTTTCCGCTCGCCCATGCGGCTCTATCTGACGTGTGGTGGCACACCGGTTATGACGCCAAAGCTCGCGCCGAGGCACAACGGGCGCTGGAACTGTCGAATCATCTTTCCCAAGAACAGCACCTTCTGGTGGAAGGCCAATACCTGAGGACAGTCCAGGAATGGCCCAAAGCCGTCGAGACCTATCGCTCCCTGTTCCACCTTTTCCCCGACAATCTGGACTATGCTCTCTTGTTCGCCTCCGCGCAAATGCATCTCAGCGCCCCGGACTCACTGCAGACCTTAGCAGTCCTGCGGCAGCTCCCACCGCCTCTTGGCGACGACGCACGAATTGATATGACGGAGGCTTCCGTGTGGATCAATAGAGACTTCAGCAAAGCTAGTGCCGCAGCGAAGCTAGCGATCGAAAAGGCGACCGCACAAGGATCACCGGTTATTGTCAGTCGAACCTACGGCATTCTCTGCCAGCAAGAGCCCTCCATAGATGCATCCACTGAAGCCATCGATATCTGCCGAAATGCCCTTGAAGCCTCAATTGCCGCGAGAGACCCGAACGGCGAAGCCATGATGCGCACCGATCTCGCGTCTCTCTACTATCTACGGGGTGACCTCACACAATCTGCAGAAATGCTCCAGCAGGCAGTGAAGAAATTTAAGCAGGTTGGCAACCGGGATGGCGTTGCCACCGCGCTCAGTAATTTCGCTGACGCTCGTTTGTCTCAAGGCGAACTGATGGAAGCGAAGAAACTGTTGGAGGAATCCATTCCGGAGTATCAAGCTGTCGATGACAAGGAGGGCGTAGTCCTTAACCTTGACAGCTTGGGAGATATCTGGAGACAAAATGGCGAACTCGACAAAGCCGACACAGCGTACCGGCAGGCGGAAGTCATTGCGCGGAAAATGGAAGACAAGAATGCTACTGCCTATGTGCTGAGCGGGATGGGGGATGTCGCGTTCGATCGGGGTGATCTGGCCTTGGCCCGGAAGCGATACGAGGAAGCTCTTACGCTTCGGAATCAAGCCGGAGAAAAGCAGAGTGCGGCTGAAAGCCGTGTCTCTTTGGCCAACCTTGCCATCGAGGAAGGTCACGCCTCGGATGCCGAAGCATCGGTGCGTGAGTGCAAAGAACAGTTTCACAGGGAGCAACAAGCTGACGATGAACTCACTGCCAGAATTGTGCTCATCGACGCGTTACTTGCTCAGGCCAAACTAAGCGAAGCTCAAAAAGAAATGG
>JAIQFF010000024.1 GCA_020073395.1 Terriglobia bacterium | reverse complement strand
CCGCCATCGTCTCGGGATTCCTGCCCGCAGGGCCTTCACTATCAACATGATCCCCGTGATCGGGAGGCCTAGACCAGGCTAGGGAACCGGGTCGCTGGTGCCAGGAGGAACGCTCCTGCGGCAGCGCCAGAGGCGGGCCGCAGTCATGACCAAGCCCTTTCGCAGCCCGTAGCGTTGCACGGTCTCTATCGAGTAACGAGAGCAGGTGGGACGGTAGCGACACTGGACGTAGCCAGCCAGGAGAGGACTGCCCACGCCCTGGTAACCGCGCACCAGGACAACGTAAACCCGGGCCGCCAGCTGGCGGTTCGGGCGGCGAAAGCTGTCGGCGTAAACGCTCCCCGCCAACAGGCCCAGGAGCGCGAGATAAGTTGCGGGGTGCTTCAGGGCTTTCCGCAATGCGGACATTTTGCGCTCACTTGCAACCGCTTGTTTCCACATTGAGGACAAGGCACCAGATTGCCCTGTGGGCGTGTGAACAGGTAGATGATCAGACCGATGATTCCAGTCAGCATCACCAGAATCATCCAGATGACAGCATTGTCCATGCCCCGGCTTTTGGCGTCACGCGCCACCCAGATCAGCAATGCAATGTTGAGCGCGATGATGCCAACAATGATGACCCCGAAGAAACCCAGGCAGCCGCAAGCCACAAAGGGGCTGGCATCAGGATCGCGTTGCCACAGCAGGAAGCTGGCGGGCAGCACGGCCTCGCACCCTCTTGCGGCTTCCGACACCAGGATGAAGTGCATGCATTCTGTCTCCTGCGAGAGAGTGGCAGCGGACATTTTCAGCCCGCAGCCTGGGACGCCCATGCGAGGCCTAGGGAGGAATAGCCGAGTGCGGCGGACATTATCAAAAAAAATTTGCCAACGCAACCAGCATATTCTCCGGGAGCCGAGCTCGGCAGCGACGGCATTGACGAAAGTGGCTTGCGAGAGTACGGTGGAGCGATTTTTAGTTGAAAAAGATCATCTTACGTTTCCGCCACAGCAAGAGAGACTCGCATGATCTGCACGCAATGCGGCCAAACGGTGTCGGAAGGGGCTACATTCTGCCCGACCTGCGGCCGACAATCGGCGACCTCGAATACAGCTGCTGCCGGCCTTCCGTCTTTAACTCCCACCGGTGCCCCTGCGCCGGTCCGGGCGGAAGAGACCAGTGGCTTCGCCATCGCCAGTCTGATCTTTGGACTTCCCTTTCTTTTCTTCCCCCTATCCATCGTGGCCATTGTCTTCGGGCACATTTCACTTTCGCAGATCAAGAAGAGTGCGGGCAGGTTAGGAGGTAAGGGGCTGGCCATTGCAGGCCTTGTCCTGGGATATTTCGGGATCGCCATGATCCCGCTCATCCTGATCATCGCGGCGATTGCGATTCCTAACCTGCTACGGGCGCGGATTGCGGCAAATGAAGCGGCCGCCGTGAATTCGGTCAGGCAAATCAGCGCCGCGCAAGTGAGCTATCAGACACAGTTTCCGACTGTCGGATTTGCTCCAGATCTACACTCTCTAGGCTGCGCTACGCCCAACAGCACCAACCCGGCCGCGGCCTGCCTCATTGACAACTGATTGGCGGGTGCGACCATCTTGCCCGGGAGGACCGGCTACATTTTTGCGATGAAGCGTTCTGACGACGGGACCCAGTACTTTGTGACCGCGACGCCGGTCACGCGCAATCAGACCGGTATCCGCAGCTTCTGCTCGACCGAAGATGGGGTAACACGTGCTGATCCGAATGGAGCTGAGATTTCGGACCACGATGCATGCGCGGCGCTTTCAGGGATCGAATGATCTGCTTGATTTTCACGCATTTGTTTTAGCTGCGAGCGCACCATACAATCGGAAGCTCACGGGCAGCAGCCTGCACCCTTTGTAGCTCCGGCATCTTGCCGGCTGGCTCCGCGGGCATCCTGCCCCGCGGGGCGGGCAAGACTTGTCCTGAGGGAAGTCGAAGGATGCCCGCCCGACAGCCGTCGGGACGCCGGCGCTACGGTTTGTTCCCAGGAGTAATGGACGTTCAGCATGGCCACCACGACTACTTCTATTTCCCCACGCACCCGCTTCGGTATGGGGCGAGTTCTTGCCTTTTTTCTGATCGCTGTATTGCTAGTTGCCCTGGGAGCTCTGGCCTGGCTTTACTCCATGGCGCGCTCTGCCCTGCCCCAGTTGGACGGAAGTGTCAAGGTTCCCGGCCTCTCCGCTCGGGTCACGGTCATACGCGACGGGCACGGTGTGCCCACGATCGAGGCCGCCAATTTTGACGACCTCTTTTTTGCGCAGGGGTATGTCACGGCGCAGGACCGTTTGTGGCAAATAGACATGATGCGGCGCTTCGCCGCCGGCGAAGTTTCCGAGATTCTGGGCGACGCGTTTCTCACGCATGACCGCGAGCAAAGGATTCTGGGTCTACGCGTGGCGGCGCGAAAAGCGCTAGAGGTCTCCTCGGCACAAAATCTCTCTCACTTCGAGGCCTATGCGCGGGGAGTGAACGCTTACATCGAATCTCATCGTGACCGGCTGCCCATCGAATTTCGCATCCTGCGCTATTCTCCGCGTCCCTGGGCCCCGGAAGACTCCACTTTGATCGCGTCCCAGATGGTGAAGGATCTGAACCACTATCCCTATCGGGACGCGCTTGAGCGCGAGAAGATCCTGGCCAAACTCGGGCCGGAACTGACGGCCGACTTGTACGTCAACTCTTCCTGGCACGACCGTCCGCCGACTGTGTCACGCCCGGGACTGGACCAGGACACAGACGAGGAAAACCATCCGCGGCGCCCCATCGGCAGTTCCGTGGCAGGGACGTCAGCAGATGCGGATTTTCAGAATCTCGCGAGCACATCCCGATTAGATTCGAACGAGCGCATGGTGATCGGTTCGAATAACTGGGTGGTCTCGGGCGCGCACACGGTTTCGGGCAAGCCTCTGCTCTCGAACGACATGCACCTGGGGCACCAGATGCCCAACCTGTGGTACGAAGCCCATCTTCGCTGCGGCAACTTCGACGCGGCGGGCGTCACCTTGCCCGGCCTGCCTTACGTGATCGTAGGACACAACCAGCGCATCGCCTGGGGCTTTACCAACATCGGCCCGACGGTGGAGGACGTTTACATCGAGACCTTCAATCCCGACGGTCAATACCGGACGCCCGGGGGATGGAAGGCGCCTCAACACCGCAGCGAAGTGATTCACGTGAAGGGCAAACCGGACGTGGTGGTCGATGTTGCCGTCACCCGCCATGGACCCATCATCACCGAACTGCTCCCTGGTGAAACTCGCAAGCTGGCGCTGCGCTGGACGCTCTACGACGGCACCCACGATCCTTTTTTTGAAGTGAATTCGGCGCAGAACTGGAACCAGTTTCGCAGCGCTTTCTCGGCCTTTGACACGCCCGGACAAAACGTCGTGTTCGCCGATGTAGATGGCAACATCGGATACCAGGCCACCGGAAAGATTCCCATCCGCGCCTCGGGTGATGGCAGCCTTCCGGAAAATGGCAGCGACAACGCGTATGAATGGACGGGATACATCCCATTCGACAAACTTCCCAGTGCTTACAATCCGCCTTCGGGTATCATCGCGACCGCCAACAGCCGCATTACCCCGGACGGTTACCCTTACTCAATCAGCACCGGATGGGAGGCTCCCTGGCGCTCGGCCCGAATCTATCGTGTGTTGGAGTCGGGCAAAAAATTTTCCTCGGCTGACATGCTGGCCCTGCAGGCGGACATTTATTCCGAAGCCGACCGTTATTTTGCGGAACGGTTTGTGTACAGCGTGGACCACTCTAAGAACTCCTCTCCGCGGGCCAAACAGGCAGCTGAAGTCATGCGGGGCTGGGATGGCCGGATGACCGCGGACTCGGCCGCTCCCACGATCGCGTATCGGGCACGAGCCGAGCTCGCGCGCCTGCTGCTGGAGCCAAAATTGGGTCCTGCGCCCGCAGGTCCCCAGCAGGTTGCAGCTACGTTGAGTTGGAAGACTTATTCCTGGGGAATGCAATCAGTGTGGCTGGAAAACGTAGTCCACCATCGGCCTCAGCGTTGGCTTCCTGAAAACTATGCCAACTATGATGACCTGCTGGCGGCGTCAGTTGAAGCTGCTGTCAGCGATCCCGACGCAACAAAAGACTTGGCCTCGTGGAAGTGGGGAGAGTTTCGCCCGGTCTCGATACAGCACCCGGTCCTAGGCAGAATTCCCCTGCTGCAACGCTGGACCGGCCCCGGAACCCTGCCGCAATCGGGCAGTGGCTATACCGTGAAAGCGGTATCGCGCAGCCATGGGCCCTCGGAACGGCTGACGGTGGACCTGTCCGATCTGGACCAGACCACGTTGAATCTGGTTACCGGCGAGGCAGGGAATCTTCTCAGTCCCTATTACATGGACCAGTGGAAGGCGTGGTACGAGGGCTACACGTTTAAGCTGCCCTATTCTGAAAAGGCAGTCGCGGCGTCGAAGCAGCATGAGTTGGGGATGGAATAGCTGACCCAGGGCTTACGCCTTGGGCTGCATTCTGACGCCGCTTCGCGGCTCATGGGAGTCTGGCTGAAGGCTGAGATCTGACAGCTCAGGGATACGGTTCGACGCCAGGGGCCCGAAGCCTGACGCCTAAAGGTCCGAAGTCCGAGGTCTTACGCCCGGGGTCCGCCCTCAGTCTACCTGCTTCACATCCACAGCCTGGCCGATGATGTCCACCTGGGTGGTTTGGAGCTTGTCGGTGGTAGTGTCGTAGATGCCTAGCTCGCCGTTCTGGACCACGTACACCACGTTCCTGCGGCTTATGGGTTGGATGCCTGTGACATCACCCTGCAGAGGCGGAACTACGACAGTTGACTTACTGGTGTTAACAATGGACAAGCAGCCGCGAACTTCTCCCGGGCTGCTGCCGCTGGACGGAGCCTTGATATTGGTGCATGTGCGGGCGCCGATGAAAAGTCGATTATTTGCGCCCATCTCGATGCGATTGTGGTAGCCGTCCGTAATCGTCGCGGTGGCGGTAACCGTCATCGCTCCCAGATCAACCGTGGAAACTTCTCCGCAAGTAGTGGCCAGCGTCGCAGTGGACGAACCCGCGCAAGTGTTGGCCCCCGGCTTGGTTCCTGCAACATAGAGGATATTGCCGGAGAGCAACCCGGTGGTGCCGGCGTCGATCGGAATGGTTGGGCCGGGCAGGTTGCTGTTCATGTCCAGCAGAGTAATGCTGGCGGTCGTTCCTCCGCATTCCGGGCCGCAGTTCAGGATGTAGGCGGTCGAATCGTCGCTGCTGAAAACTCCCCAAACCGGATGATCGAAAAGCGAACTTTGAATATCCGTGCGGGGATCCGTGCTGGTACCCACCGAACTCGGCGCCAGGACCGTCACCGTATCGGGTCGGCTGCCAAACACCAGAATGCGGTTGCCATTGTGACTCTGCGCCAGGTAGCGAGCACCGGGGACCGGCACCGCGGCCGAAATGACATCGTTGGACAGGTCCAGCACATCAACCACCCCGGGAGACTGCCCCGTCACCAGCACACTGGGAACGGCAGCAAAGCCGGTCACATTGTCCGGCGCCACCACGATACTTTCGCTGAAGCCGGGAAGGCTGACCGAAGCTGATTTCCCACCGGAGCTCTGGGCGACACTCTGGCTGACATTGTTGACCACAGTGAGGGAGTTGTTCGAGGCACTGAAAACCAGCGAAAATCTCTTGTTGGGAAACAGCACCATCAGGCCCGGTATGGTGCTGGTAGCTCCCACGGAGATTACACTTGGCGATAGCAGATCGCGCTGCCCATCCACGACATTGAGGACTGGAGCGGTTGTCGTGGCGTTAGGAAACAAGGGATTGGAAACGAAAACGTGCACCTTGATTGTGGCTGGGTTCGCCCCCGGGGTTGTCCCGAAACCGGTGTTGTAGTTATTTCCGCAAGAGACCAGCACGGCGGTGGCCGCGGCAAGAACCAGAATGGCGAAAGCGGATTGCCTCAAACCAGGAACTCCCAAGAACATGAAGAATGGAGAGTTAGATGCAAGAATCGGGATTATAGCAGAGCCCTTCACTGGGGTGGAGAGAAGCGCTCAATGAACGCCGCCCGCGGAGAACTCCCTTGGGATGCAAAACCAATCTTCATCTTGTATTCTCAAACAGATGGCTGCCGATCTGCTAGCTCGCTTAAAACAGTCCCCCGTCCTGTGCGACGGTGCGACCGGGACCCTGCTCTACGCCAAGGGCATCTTTATCAATCGCTGCTATGACGAGTTGAACGTCTCGCAGCCCGACCTTATCCGCCAGCTTCATCATGAATATTTACAGGCGGGTGCGGAGGTCATTGAAACCAATACTTTCGGAGGAAATTCGTTTCGCCTGGGGCGCCACAGCATGGAAAGCCGGGTCCGCGAAATCAACCTTGCAGGGGCTCGCCTGGCACGCGAGGCGGCCAAGAGCTTCGATGTGTGGGTTGCCGGCTCGGTGGGCCCGCTTGGGGTCCGCATTGAACCACTGGGCAAGACCTCTTTCGACGAGGCCCGCGCCGCCTTCCGCGAGCAGATCGCAGCCCTGGTCGAGGGCGGCGTTGACCTGCTGATGCTGGAGACCTTTGGCTATGTTGAGGAACTTCACCAGGCGATTCTGGCTGCCCGGGACGTAAATCCCAAGATTCCGGTGGTCGCCCACGTCACCATTGATGAAGATGGAAACTGCCTCGACGGCTCGACCCCGGAGAGCTTCACGCCGCGGATTGAAAGCTGGGGTGCCGACGTGATCGGCTGCAACTGCAGCGTAGGCCCGGTGGCGATGCTGGATGTGATCGAACGCGTCCGTGGGCTCACTTCCCTGCCCCTGGCGGCCCAGCCTAATGCCGGTATGTCGCGATCAGTCGAAGGCCGGAATATCTACTTGTGCTCACCCGAATACATGGCGAGTTATGCACGCAAGTTTGTCGCCGCGGGAGTCCGCCTGGTTGGTGGATGCTGCGGTACAACGCCGGAGCACATCCGGGTCATGAAATCGGCTTTGCGCGCAGGCGAGGCGCGGGCAAAAGCCAGCCCGGCAAAAACTCAGGGTGAGACCGCGGTCAAGGCTGCTCCCGCAGTGCCGTTGGAGAAACGGTCCGGGATAGGCGCCAAGATCGCCGCCGGCGAATTCCTGACCATGGTGGAAATTGTCCCGCCCAAAGGGACCGATGTTCGCAAGGAAGTCGAAGGCGCGCGTTTTCTGAAATCGGTGGGCGTGGACGCCATCAATATTCCAGACAGTCCGCGGGCCTCGGCGCGCATGAGCAACCAGGCCTTGTCCTTGCTGGTGCAGCAGGAAGTTGGGATCGAAGCGATTTTGCACTACACCTGCCGCGACCGTAACGTGCTGAGCATGCAGTCGGACCTGCTGGGCGCGGCGGCGCTGGGCATTCACAACCTGATCTGCATCACTGGCGATCCGCCCAAGATGGGCAACTATCCCGACGCCACGGCGGTCTTTGACGTGGACGCGATCGGTCTGGTCAACATTGTGCACAACCTCAACCGGGGGTTGGACATTGGCGGCAACCCGCTGGGCACAGGCACGTCATTCGTCATCGGCGTAGGGGCCAACCCCGGCGTCCCTAATATTGACGAGGAGATCAAACGCTTCGAATACAAAGTAGAGGCCGGAGCAGAATGTGCGGTGACGCAACCGGTGTTCGATCTCAAGCTGCTCGAAGCCTTCCTGCGCCGCATCGAGCACTGCAAGATACCCGTCATTGCGGGAATCTGGCCGCTGGTCAGTGTGCGCAATGCCGAATTCATGAAGAATGAGTTGCGCGTCTCGGTGCCGGACTCGATCCTGGAGCGCATGGCCGCTGCCAAGACTCCCGAAGCCGCGCGTGAAGAAGGAATCGCCATCGCACGCGAGATGTTGGTGGCAGTGCGGGACATGGTGCAAGGGGCCCAGATCAGCGCGCCCTCGGGAAGATATTCTTCAGCGGCGGACGTGCTCGAAGCCTTGGGTTCTTGACCCTGTCCTGATATTAGAATAGCTAGAGGAGTAAGTCCGTTGGCAAAATTTGAAGAGTGCCTCCAGCGTCTGGAAAAGATCGTGCAAGAACTGGAAAAGGGCGACGTGCCTCTGGAAAAATCTCTGACCCTGTTCGAGGAGGGCATGCAGCTTTCCGCCACTTGCCGCAAGGAACTCGAAGAAGCCGAGGGTAAAGTCGAGATCCTGCTGAAGCAGAACGGAAAGCTCCAGGCCGAAGCCTTCGAGCCGCCTGCGCGCAAACCTTAGTTGCCAGTGTGGGGCGGACACTCATGTCCGCCGCTTTTGATTTTGACTTTGCGTATTGGCTCTTCCTATTCAGCAATCGAACCACATCAGGACCTAACTCAAAATCAACTTCAAAAGCGGCAGACATGAGTGTCCGCCCCACACTGCCGATTGTTATACTGAGCCGCATGCTCAAACAGACTCTGGAGCAGGGCCAGGCGTTGACCGACGTCACGCTGGAGCGTCTGCTGCCGGCGGCCACTCAGCGTCCCGCTTCGATCCACCAGGCCATGCGCCATAGCGTGTTCGCCGGCGGCAAGAGATTGCGGCCTATTCTTTGTATGGAAGCCGGACGCATGGTTGCCGGTTCCCTTCCCGCGGGCATTGAAGAACTGGGCGCCGCCCTGGAGATGCTCCACACTTATTCCCTGATCCACGACGATCTGCCCGCGCTCGACAATGATGATCTGCGCCGGGGACGCCCCACCTGCCACAAAGCATTTGGCGAGGCCATCGCCATCCTGGCGGGGGATGCACTACAGACCCAGGCTTACCAGGTCCTGTCTCGGCTGCACTGCTCCGCCGAATCCCGGGTGCGCATCATTGAAGAAGTCGCGCGCGGGACCGGCACCGTTGAAGGCATGATTGGAGGGCAGGTTGTGGACCTTGAAGCAGAACACACCAAGCCCGATCTGGCGATGCTGGAATACATTCACCGGTCGAAAACCGCCGCCCTGATTGGCGCCAGCGTGGTCAGCGGAGGACTTTATGCGGGAGCGGACGACAAAGCCGTCGGCGACCTACGGTCGTTCGGACAATCCATCGGCTTGGCTTTTCAGATTGTGGATGATGTGCTTGACGTGACCCAGACCTCCGAGCAATTGGGCAAGACGGCTGGAAAAGACACCGCGGCGGAGAAGGCCACTTATCCGGCGTTGTTCGGGGTCGAGGAATCGGTGAGACGGGCTGGCGTTCTGGTAGATTCAGCCTTGGCGTCGCTGAACGGTTTCGGATCGCGGGCGGAAGCCCTTAAGGATCTCGCCCGATTTCTGGTGGAGCGGAAAAAGTAGTGCCAACTCGACGGGCGGGGATTCAGCCGGTTGCTATCTCTTCCAGCCTATCTGTATTCTTCTCCGACTGACATGTCCGCACTTCCACTCGATATCCTTGCCCTGGCTGCCCACCGTGACGATGTAGAGCAGACCTGTGGCGGCACGCTGCTCAAGATGGCGCAGCGCGGACATCGCACCGGGATCCTCGATCTGACTCAGGGCGAGATGGGCACGCGGGGCAGCGCCGAAGACCGCGCCCGCGAGGCCACACAAGCAGCAAAAATATTGTGCACCTCATGGCGCCAGGCTCTAGACATTCCCGATGGGCGGGTGGAGAACACGTGGGAAAACCGGCTGAAAGTCGTGCGTGTGCTGCGCGAGCAGCGGCCGCGAGTGGTAATACTTCCCTACTGGAAGGGACGGCACCCGGACCACTACACCGCAGCGGTGCTGGGCTACGAGGCCTGTTTTCTCGCGGGACTGGCCAAGCTGGATGTTGATGGTCCCAGTGTGGATGCCGGTGCTACGAAACCTCACCGGCCTTTCAAGATCATTTACGCCACCCTCTACTACGATGTGCGGCCTACGTTTGTCGTCGATATTACCGAACAGTTCGAAACTCGCCTGCAGGCGATCCTCGCCTACAAGACGCAATTCAGCGATCAGGAAGCAGGTAAAGGCATCTTTCCAGCGCATGATGAAATTCGTTCGCGGGTTGAGGCCATGGCTCGCTTCTATGGCTTGCTGGGCGGCGTGACTTACGCCGAACCCTTTCTTCAGAAAGAAGTGGGGCTGGTAGAGGACTTGACGCTCATTCCGGTCAAGTCGATCTGAGGACAACTGAGAACCGAGAACTTCTAACTGAAAACTGGTTTGTTTCCGCCCTCCTACTTTTTTATAGCCACCGCAACTCCGTCACGAATGGGCAGGATCGTGGTAAAGAAATCCTTCGAGCCGTAGAGTAGGCGGTTGAACTCAAGGATCGCCTTCGTCGAAGCCTCGGACGGATTGCTCTGCGCCACTTTTCCGCTCCACAAAACGTTATCGGTGACGAACAGGCCGCCTTTGCGCAGGCGTGGCAGGACTAGCTTAAAGACGCGCGGATAGTCTTCTTTGTCCACGTCGTTGAAAATGATGTCGAACTGCTGTTTCTCTTCGGATAGAAGCTCGAGGGCGTCACCTGTCTTGAGAGTGATTTGTTTGGTGACTCCGGCGCGGTCGAAATATCCTCGGGCCTCGTCAGCTTTCTTGCGGTCCCCGTCAGTGTAGACCACGCGGCCGCCTTCGCCCACAGCACGGGCCCACCAGATGGTGGAGTAACCGACGGCCGAGCCCAGCTCGAACACTGTCTTGGCGTTGATCATTGCGGCCAGTTGATACAAGATGCGGCCCACGGCCGGGCCGACGATGGGGATTTTCCTCTTGGCAGCCTCGGTTTCGATCTCGGTCAATACCTCGTCGCGGGGAGGCAGCAGAGAGTAGATGTAGTCTTCGACGGCGCCGGCGGTGATTCCGCCCATGCGCCAGGCAGCATTGATATCGGTTTGTGCTGGCAAGCACTTTCTCCTTTATGACAGCGTTATACCCGGCGTCATCTCTATTATCTCCACGCCCGGCAGCAGTTTCTGCAAATCGCCAGGTCGGCCCGTAAGGACCGGAAAAGTTCCAAAGTGCATGGGGATGACCGTCTTCGGCTTGAGCAGGTTGCAGGCATAGGCGGCTTCGCGAGGCGACATGGTGTAGTGGTCGCCGATAGGAATCATGGCAATCTGCGGCGCATAGAGGTCGTGAATGATGGCCATGTCGCCGAAAACGTTGGTATCGCCTGCGTGGTAGATCTTCACGCCATTCGAAAACTCGATCACGTAGCCACAGGCTTCGCCGCCGTAAACGATCTGGTCGCCGTCCGTAATTCCACAAGAGTGGTCGGCGTGCACCATGGTGACCTTGATGTCACCGACGGTCTGAGTGCCGCCCTTGTTCATGCTCGAAACCTGCTTTACGCCCTTCTTTTCCAGCCAGTGGGCAAGTTCGGGAATCGCCACCACCAGCGGATTGTGCTTCTTGCCGATTTCAACCGCATCGCCGATATGGTCGAAGTGTCCGTGGGTGCAAAGCATGACGTCCACTTTCCTGATGTCCTTCTCCTTCGCCGGACAGGCGGGATTGCCCATGACCCATGGGTCCACGATGAGGCGCTTGCCCGCCGGAGTTTCAATGCGAAACGTCTCGTGGCCGAGCCAGGTAAGGTTGATTCCGTTCAAGTTCATTTCCGGGCCTTCGGTAAGCTAGCGCTTAGCTAGGCAATTAGCACTTGGCCCTTCCAAGCCCCCAACGAACGCAGCAAGAGCGTTGGCCAATCGCCAAGTGCCAATTGCCAAGAGCTTTAGTTTAATATGAATCGCCATGACTGAGCTGAAAGTCCTCATTCCGCGCGAAAAGATCGCCCAACGTGTCGCTGAGATGGGCGCTGACATCAATCGGGACTACGCCGGTCAGTCCGTAATCCTCCTGGGCGTGTTGAAGGGCGCCGCCATCTTTCTCAGCGATTTGTCCCGCGAGTTGCGGATCGATTCCACCTTCGATTTTATCGGCGTTTCCAGCTATGGCAATCGGCCGACCCCTGCCCAGGAGCTGAAATCAGGATGGGACTCAACCGGCGAAGTCCGGCTGACCAAGGACATGGATCAGTCCATGATCGGAAAGAACGTGATTCTGGTCGAAGACATTCTCGATACCGGGCTCACCTTGACTTACCTGAAGAAGCTGCTGATGGCGCGTCAGCCGAAGTCTCTTCGCATTGCCGCGTTGTTGGACAAGCCGTCGCGCAGAAAGCAACCTATCCAGGCAGACTACGTGGGTTTCAGCATTCCAGACGAGTTCGTGGTCGGCTACGGCCTGGACTATGCCGAGAAGTACCGCAACCTTCCAGACATTTGCATCGTGCCGCGGGAAGGATGATTGCTCGCGGGGACAAAGTGTGGGCGCGAGCGCCCCGCTCGTGCTAAATCAGTCGCAAAGACCACGCGAGCCACAACACGCGAGCTTACGCTTTCGTACCAGGGCATTTGACAAGTTGTTCGAGCAGGTTCGGCTGAACCCGATTCACAACAGCTTGGCTGTTATCATTGAACTTCGTGGAAACGGAATCCGTGGATACCGCTGTGACCCAATCCGATCAGTTGAAAGTCGAGCCGCTGCTGCTTGAGGTGGCGGACGTCGTCAACACCACCCTGGACCTGGACACCACGTTGCGCCGCGTCGCGGAACTGGTGCGCCGAGTCATCGACTACGAAATCTTCGCCATCCTGCTGGTGAATGAGAAGACACAGGAGCTGCGAATCCGCTTCCAGGTGGGATATGCCCGCGAAGTCGCCGAGCGGGTCAAGATCAAGATTGGCGAGGGCGTCACCGGACTGGCAGCGCAGCGGCGCGAGGCCATCCTGGTGGACGACGTGTCCAAGCATCCGGAATACATCTCCGCCGCCCCCAACGTGCGCTCGGAGCTGGCCATTCCGCTAATCGTGAAGAATCGGGTCATCGGAGTGCTGAATCTGGAAACGCACGAGATCGGCCGCTTCACCGAAGAACACAAACGCCTGTTGACCCTGATCGGCTCGCGTATGGCGGTGGGAATCGAGAATGCCCGGCTGCACACCCGCACCACGCGCCAGGCCCGCACCCTGGTTTTGCTGAACGAGATCGCGCGCGAACTCACCTCCATTCTCAACGTGGATGAATTGCTCAAGCGCATTGCTGAACTGCTCAGCCGCCTGATCGATTACCAGATGTTCAGCATCCTGCTGGTGGACGCCGCCGGCGAAAAACTACAGCACCGGTTTTCCCTGCGCTTCCAGGAAAACATTCAGCTTAAGCACGACGTGCCGCTGGGCGACGGCCTCGTGGGCTATGCCGCGCGCCATCGGCAAGCCGTTCTCGTACCCGACGTCAGCAAAGATCCGCGATACATCCTGCTAAATCCGGAGACTCGCTCGGAACTGGCGGTGCCCTTGATTTACAAAGACAATGTCATCGGTGTGCTGGACCTGGAGCATACCAAGCGCGGATTCTTTACTGACGACCATAAACGCACGGTCACGACGCTGGCGGCCCAGGTTGCGATTGCGATTGAAAACGCCAGGCTCTATGAAGAAATCGCCCGCCAGGAGAAGCGTTTGGAACGCGACCTGGCGCTGGCCCGTGAATTACAGTTTCGTTTGCTGCCGCAATCCCTGCCCAAGCTGGCAAATCTGGAGGTCTCCGCCAAGTTTGCGCCGGCCCGCGCCATCGGCGGCGACCTGTACGACTTTGTCAATTACTCACTCGACCACCTGGGAATGGTGATCGGAGACGTCAGCGGCAAAGGGGCCCCGGCGGCGATTTATGCGGCGCTGGTCAGCGGCATCCTGCGGTCGCACGCTCCCATCGAGCCGGGGCCGGCGGAGATGCTGCGCGCAGTCAATTTTTCTCTGGGGGAGCGGCGCATTGAGGGCCAGTTCGTCTCGCTGATTTATGCGGTGTGGGACGATCGCAACCGTTCGGTGAAGATCGCCAATTCCGGGCTGCCGCGTCCCTTGTACGTCCATGACGGCAAGATTGAAGTCATCGAAGCCACCGGCCTGCCGCTCGGCCTGTTTGACGATGCCGAGTACGACGAATTTACCTTTAAAGCCAAGCCCGGCGACATGTTCGTGTTTTTCAGCGACGGCATTCTGGATGCCCGCAACCGGGCCGGTGATATGTTTGGACGCACCCGAACCGAAGCCATTGTCGCGGGCTGCGCCGACATTTCCGCCGATTGCGTGGTCAAGTCCTTGTTCAAGGCAGTGACCGAACATGCCGCCGGGGAAGAGGCTTTCGACGACGAGACCGTGGTTGCCATCAAGGTGAAAGACGAGCCCAAGCGCAAGTGAACCGCACCGCAAACCGGAGCTCGGGCCGTCCCCCGGCCTTTTCCTATCGCGAAGTGCGGAAGGGATTTCTTCGTCGCCGTCCGGTCGGATCTGCTCTGCAGTGTGACGAGGTCGCTTTGGAGCGCTTGGCGGAGCGTTTTGGAACTCCGCTTTACGTTTACTCGGCCTCGACCATCCGCGAACGCATGGCCAGCTTCGATCATGCTTTCCGCAAAGTTCCCCACACTGTCTGCTATTCCGTAAAGGCAAATTCCAGTCTGGGCGTTCTTCGCCTGCTGGCGGGAATAGGATGTGGCTTCGATGTGGTTTCGGGCGGAGAGCTGGAACGCGTCCTGCGCGTGGACCGGCGCGCCTCGAAGAAAGTTGTGTTCTCCGGCGTGGGCAAGACCGCCCAGGAGATGCTGGCCGCGCTCGAAACCGGTGTAATGCTCTTCAACGTGGAAAGCGAGGCCGAGCTCTGGCGCTTAGCCGAGTGTGCCGCCCGCACCCGGGAGAAGGCACGGATCGCGCTGCGCGTAAACCCAGACGTTCCCGCCAACACACACCCTTATATCTCGACCGGTCTGCAGCAGCACAAGTTCGGCATTCCCATCGGCAAGGCCAGAAAGTTATATGCCCAAGCTTCGGGGACAAAGTATCTCCGCATTGCGGGCGTGAGCGTCCACATTGGCTCCCAGATCACCGACGTGCAGCCCTTTGCCCTGGCCATGGAACGCGTAGCCGAACTGGTGCGCGTGCTGCAAGGCGACGGCCATCGCATCGAATACGTGGACGCCGGAGGCGGTCTCGGCATCGACTACCAGGATGCATCTCCGGCCGGATTCGCCGAACAGGCCGCCGAATACGCGGCCGCGCTGCTGCGTCCCTTACGGGGATTGAAGGTGCACCTTTTGCTCGAACCGGGCCGCTCCATCGTTGGGCCGGCGGGCGTTCTGCTGACCCGAGTGTTGTACCGGAAGACGAATGGCCCTAAACAGTTTCTGGTGGTAGATGCAGCGATGAATGATCTGCTTCGGCCTTCCCTTTATGACGCGTATCACGAGATCATTCCGGCGTATTTGGATGTGAACTCAGCACGCCACGAAACGGTGGATGTGGTCGGTCCCATCTGCGAGAGCGGTGATTTTTTCGCGCGCGGACGCGAGCTGCCTGTGGTCAACGAAGACGATCTGCTGGCCATTCTGGATACCGGAGCTTACGGCATGGCGCTGGCGTCCAACTACAATACGCGGCGCCGGCCGGCGGAAGTGCTGGTCGATGGCAAGTCAGTGAAGCTTATCCGGCGCCGGGAAACCATGGATGATTTGCTCCGGCCGGAGACGCAGTTGCGCTGACTTCACTCAGTCTATTTCCTAAGTGAGGCCACCCTCGGCTGTCCAGCGGAGCAACGCTCCGCCGTCTTGGTCCATTCATGGAGCTCCAGGTCACTGGTCGCTTTTCTCGCTCAGCGCCCGCAATTCTGCCAGCTGAGCGGCTCGCGTCGGATCGGGATGCGCGGTCAGGAACTCCTGCATTGAGTCCAGCTTTCGATTTGCCATATCCTTCTGACTTCCCTCTTCATACAGTCGGGCGAGCGTGCTGAGGACATCCCAATAGGCTGGGTCTGAAGAGCGCAGGGACGCGGTCCGCTGGTCCATCACCGCCAGCAACTCGGCGGCTTTTTCCGGCCGCCCGGCACGGCGCTCACAACGCACCTGGAGGCTCCATACTCTCCAATATTTGGCCTGGAGTTCGCGTTGGGCCTGACGCTTGTACGCGACGCTATACCAGTCGAATGGGCGGATACGCTGCAGCCGCCATTCATCTTCTCGAATCCCCTGCACGGCCATGGCTGCAACGCGCTCTGGGTCGCCGTTCTGGGCAAGCATGTGCTCGGCCTCATCGACCAGGGGACTAGGATCGGGCAACCCTGTGCGGCGCTGCTGCAGAGAAGATTCCGGACAGGACGCCAGAAAGCGCTCTCTTTCGGTCTTTTCCTTTGACTCATCATGGAAGGCCGAAGACGAATAGATCTCCGCCAGCGACTGGTGTGCCGGTGCAAAGTCGGGATGATTGGCGATAATTTCCGTCATTTGCTGGATTGCAGAAGCAGTATTGCGCCCCATCAGGCTGCGCGCGTACAGATAGCTGTACGTCAGCTCGTCAGGGTGCTGCATGGAGAGAACCTGATATTCCTCGGTCAGTCTCCTCAGGTGGCCTTCGATTCCGTATTGTTGGACCGCATCTTGATAGCGTTCGTTGACCCAGAGATCACTCGGATGCTGCTGGCGAAGAGTACGCAGCGGGGCCAGACCGCGATCGAAGTCTGAAGGACCAGCGACAACCACTTTGATCTTGTCGAGCTGGACGCGGATTGCGGGCGACGGGACACACGGTTCTCCCTGTGCCCACGCGGGTGTCAGGAGTATGAGCAATGCGACGCTGGCCTGAATCAGCATCTGGCCAAAAACGGAGCGGATCGCGGAGAGCTTCACAAACTCCCTCCGCGATCCGGGGATAAACGAGCGGTCACTTTACAACGAACGCAGGAAGTTCAGCACATCCTGCATCTGCGAGCGGCTGAGCGAATTGAATCTGCGAACCACGTTGTTGGCCTCTGACCCATTCGACGAATGGGCCTGGATAGCCTGCAGCAGGTCCGAGGTCCGGCCGTCATGCAGGAAAAATACGCGCTGGCCGATACCCCAAAGCGGAGCGGTGCGGAACTGGTCCGGACCGGCCGCGCCCTGATTGATGCCGTCCGACAAGCGCGATCCCATGTGGTGGAGGGCGAAGTCGGAGAGGGGATGATAGGTAATGTTCGACATTCCGGCAAATTTCGACATGCCGGTCGTCAGAGTAGTGGTGTGACACAAGGCGCAGCCCACGCTGCTGAACAGGTTGGCTCCGTTCTTTGCGGAGGACGACATGGCAGCCGGCGTTGGCGGGGCGGAGAGCCGCATGAAGCCGGCGAAGTTCACCAAGTCAGATGACAATGCCGCTGCTGTGCCCATAGGGCTGCCATTGTCATCCATCTTGGTAGCATCTTCCGGCGATCCGTTGTACACGCAGCCTGCTACCGCCGCGCGCTCGTTGCCGAAGGCCTCATTCGATACTCCCTGCTCGACGTTGTAGGCTTCGCCGGCAAAGATCATCAGCGACTTGTTCTGCGCCTTCCAGCCGAAGCGCGTAACCGTGCCGTCGTTGCCGCTGGTGTTGAGAATGCCGCCAATACCGAGCTGAGACTTGATCTTCCGATTGGCGGCCACGTTGGCCTGCAGGGTTGAGTCCGGAGTAGCTTCCACCAGACCAAGCCCAAAGGTTGGAGTTGGGATACGGAAGATCACATTGCGATTGGCCAGTTGCTGGGCGAAATTAGGTTGGGCCAACGTGCACCCCTCCGCATCCGTTCGACCCGTGATCGTGTATAGGCCATGGACCCCGCCATCCAGCGAACCGTCAGGATTGCGGATAAATCGAGCTTCCCGCACCGGGCCGTCGGTAGTAATGAAGGAGGGAACCGTATTCTTGGCTCCATCCAGGACGGCCAATCCGACCTGGGGATTCGTGATCGGGCTGCTGCCGCCGACGGCCGGGAACGCGTGACATTGAGCACACCCGTTCCCGTTAAAGGTCGGCCCCAAACCCGATCCTTCTTCCCCGGAGATAGTTCCGCTCACAGAATCGACTTCCATGAAGTCGCTCCTGGCATCGTTAAAAAAGGATTGCAGCTCTGTACTTAGCCCAGGCAAAACTCCCCCGGCTGCTGCATCCCCCGCACGCGGCCCAGGATCTTTCTGAGCCTCAATAGTTCCCGTGTTCAAGATCACGGTCAAAGCGAGACCAGCAACTGCTAGCAATTTAACTCGTTTCAAACTGCACCTCCGTGCACGAGACGACACACCTGTGGCTCAGCCAGGTTGTTCACTACTTGGGAGAGGCGCGATTTTTGGTTCTGCCGTTTCGACTACGCCAAAAGGTTTGGCGTCGCTGCTTTCAGTCGCCACGGCCTGGAAGTGGCTACAGGCACGGCTTTCCACGTACCGTGCCGAGCATTAAAAAACGTTAATGGAAGGTACGCCGCAATTGGAAACCTGTCAAGATGGCCGTTAGTACATCCCGACATGTGCAAAGCACTTCACCTTTCCAAGGAATCTGGCCATCGGGCAAAGGCAGGTCTAATGCCCTCAAACAGAATCACTGACCGGATTTCTCCGTGCCATCCCACACCATCTTCCCGCCTACAAATGTTTTCACAACCCGGACATCGCGAAATCTTGCCGGGTCGATGGTAAGGATGTCGTCGCTGAGCAAAACCATGTCCGCCAGCTTGCCCGGTGTAATTGATCCCTTGTCTTTATCCTGAAATTCAGCGTATGCGGAGCCCATGGTGTAGGCCTCGACAGCCTCCGCGACCGTCAGTTTTTGCCCGGGAAACCAGCCCTGAGGATTCTTCCCGTCGAGAGTCGCGCGAGTGACTGCGGCATAAAGTCCCAGCATCGGGTTGAGCGGGGCTACGTTCCAATCGGTGCCGAAGGCGAGGCGCACACCGTGGTCCAGGAAAGTGCGGAATGCATAGGTGCGGCTGGCGCGGTCGTGGCCGATGCGTCCTTCGGCCCATCTCCCATCATCGATGGCATGGTAGGGCTGGACCGAGGCAATTACGTGCAATTGCGCGAAGCGATCGAAATCTTTTGCCGCCATGTGCTGCGCGTGCTCAATGCGGAAGCGTCGGTCCCTCTCACCATGGCCCTTCACGATTTCGCTGTATAGATCGAGAATGATAGAAATGCCCTGGTCGCCAATGGCATGCGTGCAAATCTGCAACCCGGCGGCATCGGCTTTCATCATGCGATCCCGCATCAGCGAAACCGGATGCATTTCGTCGGAGAGCAGGCCATGGTTGTCAGGCTGATTGCTGAAGGGCTCGAAGAAGTATGCGGTGGCCGATCCCAGGGAGCCGTCGGCGTAGGCTTTGAGGGCACCGATACGAAGATAGGGACCGCCAAAGGCATGCCGGATGCCGATTTTGACCTGATCATCCACCCCTGTAACCAGAGGTGCGGCATAAATGCGCGTGGTCAGTTCTCCCCGTTCCAGTAATTCGGAGTACACCGCGATGTCGGCGTATTCCGGATTCATGTGCTGCACGCTGGTTACACCGAGCGAGGCCGCATGGGCCAGGGCGCGCTTCACTGCCTGCAAACGCTCATCGTGGGAGAGCGGCGGCGCAATCTTGTACACATAGTCCATGGCGGCGTCTTTCAATGCTCCGGTGGGATTGCCCTGCGGGTCGCGCACAATGACGCCGCCGGGGGGGTCAGGAGTCTTAGCTGTGATGCCTGCCAGTCGCAGTGTGACCGAGTTGGCCAGAGCCATGTGGCCGTCATAGCGACCCACAAATACGGGCGTATCCGGGGTCAGAGGATCAATCAATTCTTTAGCGGGCATGGCCGCGGGAGTCCATTTGGTCTCATCCCAATCGCCACCCGTAACCCACTCGCCCTTGGGCGTCTGCTTGGCACGCTCCCCGATGCGTCGCGCAAATTCCTGGGCGCTGGTGGCGTCGTTGAGTTGCACCCGGTCAAGAGCGAGACCGCCGTCCACAAAATGCACATGAGCGTCGTTGAATCCCGGCAGCAATAATTTGCCAGCGGCATCGATGGCCTGGGTGCGAGTGCCGTGCCAGACTTCGACCTCTTGGTTCGAACCAACTGCCACGATGCGGTCGCCCAGCACCGCAACTGCCTGGGCCGTGGGTTGGCTTTTGTCCACGGTCCAGATTTTGGCGTTGTAAATGAGGAGATCGGCTGCGGGCCGCGACTGCGCCCGGAGACACGGCGGCAGGATGAATAGCACAAACAGGGTGAGGAACGCCCCAACTCGACCCCGGGCACAACAAGAAGTGGCTTTCATTTTGTTTTGGTTTTCCGCCTGGCGCCGGTGGGCTCAAGTAGAAGGTCGAACCCACGCGAGGAATATAAAGATACAGGATCAGCGCAAGGCTTGAAAGCTTCGGGGCGACGCCCGAACAAACTCAGGTTTTTCCTTAACACTTTTGTGCCACGTCCCGCACGACCGAGCCATTGCCTTGGAGAATCGACGCGTTTACTCTCGGCCATCGCATTAAATTTTATCTGGCCGGCCTGGACGCAGCATTGACGCGCCAAAGGATAAGCCTCGCGCTGTTGGACATCCCAGGCTGGCAGACTCGAAATATGCATATGGCATCATCGACAGTCTATAGTTCTCCCCATCCCCGGGTCAGGGTGCTGATTGCAGACGATCACGAAGTGATGCGCTTGGGAATTCGCAATCTGCTTGAGGTCCGGCCGGGCTGGAGCATTTGCGCCGAGGCCAACAACGGGCAGGAAGCGGTGGAAAAGACGCTTCAGTTTCATCCTGACGTCATCATCATGGACATCACTATGCCGGTGATGAACGGTCTCGAAGCGGCCAGTCAAATTACGAAGAAACAACCGCAAATCCCCGTCATTCTCTTCTCGTTGCACCTGTCCGACGATCTCTTTCGCCATTTCAAAACCGACGGAATCCGCGGGGCGGTCGCCAAGGGAGATGCGGCGCGTGATCTGGTTCTGGCAGTGGAGACGGTGTTAGCGGGCGGAACATTCTTTCCCACCCTAAAAGCTGTTTCGAGCTGACTGAGGGTCCTGCGAGGAGTTACAGGAGGGGCAGACGCCGGCCGGTTATGGGGAGTTACCAGCGTCTGCCGTTCGCTCCTTCGCGTTGGGGTACTCCATTAATACTTCTGTGAGGCCCGGTTCCGCCATCGGGGAAATGCTGTAGTCCGGACGGGAAAATTGCTGACAACATCTTACCGGCCGAACCAACGCCTAGGTGGAATAATCGGCATTTATCCGGACGTATTCAGCCGTCAGATCGGTAGTGAGAAACCGGATGGAGCTGTCGCCTCGACCCAGAAAGATGCGAACCTCACAGCGCGGCTGGGCCAGTGCCTTGTGCGCCCTCTTCTCGTCAAAGACGCATCCGACGCCCTTGCGGCACACCATTTGATCGCCGATCTGAATGCTGACCCGTGCCGGATCAACCGCTATCCCCGACCTTCCGACGGCGGCCAGAATCCGTCCCCAATTCGGGTCCGCGCCCGCCCAGGCGGTCTTCACCAATAGCGAGTGAGCGACCGTTTGCGCCACTTGCCGGGCCTCCGGTCGATTCTTTGCCTGTTCGACAGATAGGCGAATGACATGCTTCACCCCTTCACCGTCGAAGACAATCTGCTCCGCCAGAGACTGACAAACCTTCAGGAGCGCTTCCGAGAAATCTTTCCGCACCGAGGCCTGCTTCAAACGGACTCCGCTCCGTCCGCTCGCCAGCAGTAGTACGGTATCGTTGGTGGACGTGTCTCCATCAATCGAGATGCAGTTGAAGGTTTGATCGCAACAATATAATAATGCGTGCTTTAGCTCGGACGGACTGGCTGTGGCGTCGGTGAACAGGTACACCAGCATGGTGGCCAGTTGGGGATGGATCATACCCGCGCCCTTGGCTATACCCAGCACGTTCACCGCGGACGTTCCAGAATGAAAGGTTGCAGAGGCCAACTTGCGCCGCGTGTCGGTGGTCATGATGGCCCTGGCAAAGTTGGCGACCCCCTGCATCGTCGCTGCGCGCGCCGCCGTCAGTTCAGGCAACTTCAAAACTATTTTCGCTACCGGCAAGGGAACACCGATGATGCCAGTGGAAGAGGGGAAAACCTCGCTGGGGTGCAATCCCAGCAGCCCGGCCAATTCCCGGCAAACCTCCTGACAGGCCCGGATTCCGGCTTGACCGGTGGCGCAGTTGGCGTTGCCTGAGTTCACGATCACGGCCCGCACCCTTCCGCGGCTGGCAGTCAGCGACGCGCGCCCCACCTTCAGAGGCGCAGCTACGACGCGGTTTTTCGTGAACACGGCGGCGGCCGTAGTGCCTTGACAGGCTTGGACCAGCGCGAGATCAGGTCGCCCGCTGGCTTTGATTCCTGCACTCGCTGCACAGAAGCTGAAGCCGGCGGGAAGGCATATGTTTTGTTGGGGAAGACCGCGAACTTTCATACCTCGATCTTCACCAGCCAGTTGGCGGGCTGAGGAAGCATGGCGAATTTGGGCAACTCGCCGCGCACCATGGCGACTTCATCGCATTGATGAAAGCGCGGGCAGACGCAGCAGTCTTTATGGATCTTGTCGGGCAAGTCCTCACGCTGGGCCATGGTAAATCCCAAGCGAGCGAAAAATTCCGGGATGCGTGTGAACAGGCAGATGGAGTTGACATCGTGTTTGCGGGCCTGCGCCAGCAATGCTTTCACCAGGCGCTCGCCGCCTCCCGAGCCCTGGCGCGCCGGATCAACGGTGATAGAGCGTATCTCCGCCAGGTGGGGACCGTAAAGGTGGAGCGCACCGCAGCCGATGATGTGGCCGTGATCTTCGAGCACCACGAAGTCGCGGACGTTCTCGCAGACCTCGGCAAAGGTACGCGGCAGCAGCGTGCCATCGTGAGAGTAGGTCGCGATCAGTTCGTATATCTCCTCCGCGTCGGGCAGCAGGGCTTCACGCGTGCGCATGGACGTCCTCCCGCATGCTTTCCACCTTTCGCCTGGCGTCGGCGATGGCCTGCCGAACTCGTGCCGGGGCCGTACCACCCGGGACATCGTGGATATTGAGTACTGCCTGCAGAGTCAGAGAGGAATAAAAATCCTGATCAAACGCGGGATTCAACTGGCGTAGTTCCTCCAACGGCAAATCTGCCAACTCACAATTTCTTTCGATGCAGGTTTGCACGGCTTTGCCAACTATTTCATGGGCCAGGCGGAAAGGAACTCCGCGCCGCACCAGGTATGTGGCGCCGGCCCAGGCGTTCATGAATCCGGACTCGGCGGCTTGCTGCATGCGTTCGTGATTGAATTCCACCGCCTTCATCCAACCGGATGCGAGCGGCAGCAGCGAAAGCACGGTGCCGGTGGCGTCAAAGAGCGGCTGCTGAGTTTCCTGCAAGTCTTTGTTGTAGGCCAAGGCCAGGCCTTTCACCGTGACCAGCAGGGCGGTCGCGTCGCCGATGATGCGGGCGGCCTTGCCCCGCGTGAGCTCGAGCAGATCTGGATTCATCTTTTGCGGCATGGCGCTACTCCCCGTCGAGTAAGCCTCCGGCAAACGGATGAATCCAAATTCCTGCGACGAAAATAAGATCATCTCTTCCGCCCAGCGGCTGAGGTGGACGGCGAGAAGCGACAGAGCTCCAACGAACTCGAGAACAAAATCGCGATCACTGGTAGCGTCGATGCTGTTGGCGGTCGGAGCATCGAAGCCCAGGTCGTCCGCCATGGCCCGGCGGTCGAGTGGCAGTGTGGCGCCCGCCACTGCGCCCGAACCCAGGGGAGAAAGATTCAACCGTTTGCGACAGTCGGCGAGCCTCTCCGCGTCCCGCAGAAACATTTCCACGTAGGCCAGCAGCCAGTGCGCGACCAGCACCGGCTCCGCGCGTTGCAGATGCGTGTAAGCAGGCATGGCTGCACTTCCCGCTTGTTCCGCCCGGTCGATAGAAATGCTGAGCCAATTCCCCAGATCGGCCCGCACCTGATCAATCGAGGCCCGGACGTAAAGGCGGAGATCGGTTGCAATCTGTTCATTACGGCTGCGGCCGCTGTGTAACTTGTATCCCGTATCGCCAATCAGCGCGACCAGTTGCTTTTCGACGAAGTGATGCACGTCTTCCGCGTCGTTGTCGTCGAGAAAGGCAGGCGACGCCGCTTTTTCGCCAATCTGCGTCAGGCCCTGACGGATGGCAATCAGCTCGGTCGAGGACAAGACTCCCGCATTCTTCAGTGCTGAAGCGTGGGCGCGGCTGGCAGCCAGCTCTTCCCGAAGCAACCGCCGGTCGAAGTCGAACGACCGCTGCCAGCGCTCGAAGTCGGCATCGAGCGGCTGGCGGAATCGTCCTGACCACATCTTCATCGTGTCACCTCAGGCTTCACGGCGTCGGCGCGGAGCCGGGCGCGCGAGCGCGACGGCAGACCCAGGATGCGGATGAATCCTTCCGCGTCTTTCTGGTCGTAGCTTTCGCCCATGGTGAAGGACGAGAGATCCGTACGGTAGAGCGAATTTTCAGACTGCCGGCTGACCACCGACACGTTGCCCTTGTAGAGCGCGAGTGTAGTCGTGCCCGTGATGTCCTGCTGCGTGTTGTCAACGAATGCATCGAGCGCTTCGCGCAACGGAGTGAACCAGAGACCGAAATAGGCCAGCTCTGCATACTTCAACCCAATGTGCTGCTTGAAGTGCATGAGATCGCGCTCCAGGCACAAAGCTTCGAGTTCCCGGTGCGCGGCAATCAGCAGAGTTCCGCCCGGCGTCTCGTAACAGCCGCGCGACTTGATGCCGACGAAGCGGTTCTCCACCAGGTCGATGCGGCCGATGGCATTGCGCCCGCCGATCTCGTTCAGCAACTCGACCAGCGAAACCGGATCGAGCTTCATGCCGTTCACCGAAACCGGAGTTCCCTTCTCAAAACCAATGACCACCCGCTCTTCTCGGTCGGGAGCTTCCTGCGGCGAACGGGTCAACTGCCAGGTGCTGGGAAGCGGCGCGTTGCCGGCATCCTCCAGTTCCCCACCCTCGTGGCTGATGTGCCACAGATTGCGATCGCGACTGTGTATCTTCTCCCGGCTCGCGGTAACGGAGATTCCTCGCTTCTCGGCGTAGTCGAGGCAGTCTTCGCGCGACTTCAGGGTCCATTCCCGCCAAGGTGCGATCACTTTGAGTTCCGGCGCCAGCGCCTGGTACGCGAGTTCGAAGCGCACCTGGTCATTGCCTTTTCCGGTGCAGCCGTGCGCCACCGCGGTTGCCCCCTCACGGAGGGCCACTTCCACCTGATGCTTGGCAATTACCGGACGCGCCAATGAAGTCCCCAGCAGATACTTATGCTCGTACACCGCGCCTGCTCGCAACGCAGGGAACACGTACCCGGTGAGAAATTCCTCGCGCATATCTTCGACGACAACCTTGCTGGCACCGGTCTTGTATGCCTTTTCGACGACGGCTTCGATGTCGTCTCCCTGGCCCACATCTCCGACCATGGCGATCACGTCGTAGGCGTAGTTTTCCTTCAGCCAGGGAATGATGATGGAGGTGTCCAGACCTCCGGAGTAAGCAAGCACTACTTTCTCAGCCATTTGCGCTCCTCGAATTCGAGCGGCCCACCTTGCCGCCGAGCAGTAACAGCAGAATGGCCTTCTGCACGTGCAGGCGGCTTTCCGCCTGGTCGAACACCACGGAACGATCGCAATCCATGATTGCGTCCGTGATTTCCATTCCGCGATGTGCGGGCAAGCAGTGCATGAAGACGGCGTGAGGCGCCGCGCCAGCCACGAGCTTTTCGTTTACCTGGTAGGGCGGGAAAATCTGGTTCCGCACCTGCTCTTCGTGCTCGTGACCCATGCTGGTCCAGGCATCAGTATAGACCGCGTCCGCCCCGTCCACGGCCTGGTTCGGATCGTTGAGGATTTCGATGACCGCGCCGGTCTGCTGCGCCAGGTCGCGGGCATCAGCGACAATTTGGGCGTCGCAGCCATAACCCTCCGGCGTCGCGACGCGAATGCGGGAACCGAGAGTTGCCGCAGTCAGCAGAAGAGAATGGGCCACGTTGTTCCCATCTCCCACATAGGCGAGACAGATTTTCTTGAGATCGCCGAATCGCTCCAGCAAGGTGAAGTAATCGGCCAGCGCCTGGCAGGGGTGCTCGAGATCGCTGAGCGCGTTGATCACCGGAATGCAGGCGTGCTCGGCCATTCCTTCCACCGTGCCGTGGGTGTAGGTGCGCAGAACAATGGCGTCTACCCAGCGTTCCACGTTGTGCGCGATGTCGCTCAATTTTTCGCGCGCGTCGAGGCGGCCCGCGGTCTGGTCCATGAAGAAAGCGTTGCCGCCCATGCTGGCCATCCCGGCTTCGAAGGTGAGCCGGGTGCGCAGCGATTGCTTTTCGAAGAACATTACCATCTGCTTGCCGGCAAGCGCAGTCCGGAAATTCGACGGACGCGCCTTGAGCAGTCCTGCGAGATGAAAAATAGTTTCAATCTCAATCGGGCTGAGATCACGGATTGAAATAAGGTCGCGCCCCGGAAAGGTCGAGGTTGCCGGGGGAGTTGCGGCCTGAGTAGTTTGAAACGGCTGGCTGCTCACTATGATTGGCTCCTTCTGCTGGGCTTTGCGCTGCCGGTCAAATGCTTTTTGGATTGAGTGGATGAAAGCGCCGTGTCGAGGGCACGGACTACCAGGTCCACGTGGGCTTTCTGAATAATGTAGGGCGGCAGAAAACGAAGTACCGTATCCTGCGTACGATTAATGAGTATGCCGCGATCGAGCAACTGCGTGACCACGGCCTTCGCCCGGTCGGCGGAATCCAGATTCATCCCCAGCATCAGACCCATGCCACGAATTTCGCGGACGCCATCGTGCTTGGTCTTGAGGCTTTCCAGTTTGGCGTGGAAGTAGTCTCCGGTCTGGCGTATGTGTCCTAACATGCCATCGAGCACGCGTAAGAATTCGATGGCCACCGCACAAGCCAGCGGCCCGCCGCCGAAGGTGGTGCCGTGCATTCCGGGATGCATGCCGCCGGCCACGCGGTCGGTGGTCAGCAGCGCTCCCAGTGGAAGGCCGGCCGCAAGCGGCTTGGCAACGGTGACGATGTCGGGCTGAACCCCGTAATGCTGGTAGGCGAAATAGCGTCCGGTGCGGCCCAGCCCGCATTGAATCTCGTCTAGAATCAGCAGGGCGCCGGTCCGATCGCACAACTGGCGCGCAGTCTGAAGAAATTCCGGGCTGAGCGGGCGAATTCCGCCTTCGCCCTGGATCGTCTCCAGGCAAATGGCGCACACGCTGCCGTCAAATTGCCGCTTGAGGTCGTCAACATCGTTGAACGCGACAAACCCGACTCCGGGCACCAGCGGCGCAAAGGGATGCCGATACTTTTCCTGCCCCGTCGTGGCCAACGAGCCGAAGGTGCGACCATGAAAAGAATTTTCCAGCGCCAGTAAACGCCACTTGGCTTTGTGGCCATTATTGTTCTGCGTGCGGGCAAAGGCGCGGGCCAGTTTGAGCGCCCCTTCCCAGGCCTCGGTGCCGCTGTTGCAGAAAAACGCCTTGTCTAAGCCGGAGATCTTAGTCAGCCGCTTCGCCAGCTCCGCCTGGTACGGGTGGAAAAACAGGTTCGACACGTGAATCAGGCGGCCAGCCTGGCGCTTCAACGTCGTCTGAATCACAGGGTGTGCGTGTCCCAGCGCGTTGACGCCAATCCCGCTCAGAAAGTCGAGGTAACGCTTGCCCTCCGAATCCCACAGATAGACGCCGCGCCCGCGCTCGAAGAGCACACGCTGGCGATCATACGTGGGAAGCAACAGCTTGGATTCAGAACGAACAACGGTGGCGAGGCTCATGCGACAATCACCTCCGTGCCACCGTCCAGCTTGGTCAGATAAAACTGCGGCAGAGCGTCCGCCTGCGCCGCTGGCAGGATGCGTACCCGGCCTACGCCCTTGCGCAGAGCCTGTCCGCAGGCCTCAAGCTTGGGCAGCATGCCGCCGGCAATCACCGCGCTCTCGACCATTCCCGGAATCTGCTTGGTATTCAGCCAAGGCATGACTGCGCCTTCGGCATCCTTCACACCGGCAACGTCGGTGAGGAAGATAAGGGTGTCGGCGTGACAGGCGACGGCGCAGGCGGATGCCATCTGGTCCGCATTCACGTTGTAATATTCGCCATCCGAAGCCAGAGCCACCGAGGACAGCACAGGAATTCCACCGAGGCCCCAGATGGCTTCAAGCCAGCGCGGCTCCACCGAACAGATCTCTCCTACGTATCCCAGATCGTAGCCCTGCGTCTGCTTTTTGCGGGCCCGGAACGCCAAACCGTCTCCGCCGCAGAGTCCGATCGCGGGACGTCCAGCGGCAACGATGGCCGCGACCAAACTCTTGTTCACGATTCCGGCCAGGACCATCAACGCCACGTCGCGGGTCTCCGCGTCGGTAATGCGCAGGCCATTTACGAAATCGCTTTCCTTGCCCAGAAGTTTGAGCGTGCGAGTAAGCGCCGCACCACCGCCATGGACCACCGTGACTTTGTGGCCGTCTTCCGCCAACTCCACGATGGCGCGAGCGCACTTGTGCAGAGTGTTCTTGTCTTCGAGCGCGGCGCCGCCCAGCTTGATTACAATCTTCACTGCAGGCCTTCCTGTTCCTTAAACCCATACATGAGGTTCATGTTCTGAACTGCTTGTCCAGCAGCCCCTTTTAATAAGTTATCGATACACGACACCAGCACCAGCCGGCGACCGTCTTTGGCCAGACAAAAGCCGAGGTCGCAGTAGTTGGTGTGCAACGAAAACTGGATTTGCGGCAGCTTCGGGGTCGCGAAAACACGGACCCACGGCTTGCCACTATAGAAATCGTGGAAGCACGATTCCACCTCCGCCGCATGCATTTGCTGCTTCAGATGAACATAGATCGTGGACAGAATTCCCCGCGGAATGGGCAGTAGGTGCGGAGTAAAGATCAACTCGCCCGAATCCAGTTTCAACTGCTCCAGAATCTCTCCCACATGGCGGTGCCCGAATACCGAGTAGGCGGACAGATTGTCGGCCACCGAAACGAAGTGGGTGCGTGCGGTCGCTTCCTTACCCGCGCCCGAGACGCCGGATTTGGAATCCGAAATGATTCCCTTCTCGCGATCTACGATGTCCGCCGCCAGCAGCGGGGCCAGAGCAAGGATCACCGAAGTGGCATAGCAACCAGGATTGGCCACCAGCGCAGCGCCGGGAAGGCAATCGCCGTACAACTCAGGAAGGCCGTACACCGCCTTCTTCATGAGAGCGGCCGCGGTGACCCCATCGGCATCGTGGAAGCCATAAACGGCGCGGTTTTGCGCCTCGCGCAATCGCCACGCGCCGCTGAGATCCACTACCCGCAAGCCATGCGCAATCGCTTCCGGCACCAGGGCGCGAGATACTTCGTGCGGCGTGGCCAGAAACAACAGCTCGATCTTCTGCCGTTTCAATTCAGGCCACGACCACGGCTGCAGCGGGTATCCGCCATTACCGGAAATGGCGGGATACATGTCCGCGAGATTCACCTCCACGGCTGTGTCGCCGGAACGCTGAAGCATCACCGGAGTTTCTACGCCGGGATGGCGCAGCAGAAGGCGGGCCAGTTCGAAGCCGGAGTATCCGGTCGCACCCAGGATTGCGGTTTTGAGCTTGGACGCCATCAGGCGAGCATCTCCTGAATGCGGGCGGCCAGGACCTTTGCGCCCCGGTTGTCCAAACACACCATCAATATTGTGTCGTCGCCTGCGATAGTTCCGATGGCTTCCTCCCAATCCTGTCCGTCGAGCGCGGCGGCCACGGGCTGCGCGCTGCCTACCGTCGTCTTGATCACCAGCAAGTTCTGCGCCGCTTTCACTTCCAGCACAAACTCTCTCACCAGTCGCGAGACTGGCGGCAAAGCCGGTTCGGATACCGCTTCGCCGGGCAACACATACCCCGCTCCGGTTTTTACCAGGCCCAGCTCGTGAATATCGCGCGAGAGCGTCGCCTGCCCTACCTTCAAACCACGCTTACTCAAAGCACGCTGAAGATCTTCCTGGCTGCTTACTGAGCTGCGCTCCAGCACTTCCAGGATGACCTTTTGTCGCAGCAGCTTGCTCATGAATGACTATTCATCATACTGAATAATTATTCATCTATGGTAATTGGTATGCGGCGGGTGTCAAGTAGAAATCTCGATACAGCTAATCGAAATGTAGGGGCGAGCGTTCCGCTCGTGCGGGCGCTTGGTGGGACTCCCAGCCCAGTAGGACTGGGATCGGCATCTGCATGGAGATGGGCGGCGCGGTTGCCGGCCTGCACGAGCGTGGACGCTCGCGCCTACATCTAAATCACAGCCAGGCACCTTCGGCCTGGCACATCGCCTGCGAGGTATTCGCGACGGCCGGTTCCGAGTTTGAAAAGAAAGCCCGGTGCAGGCGTTGCACCGCCCCCTCGGCCCGTGACTCGTCCACCAGGAAGCCGATGTTCCGCTCCGAGGCCCCCTGGCAGATCATGCGCACCTCAATGTCGCCGATAGCGCGGAATGCCTGGCTGGCAATTTCCGGACGGCGCCGGACCTGCTCTCCTACCAGGCAGACCAGCGCCTTGTGGTTTTCCCAACGGACGTTGGCCATCCCCTTCAGTTCTTCGGCGATCGCCGGCAAGCCCGAGACCGAACTCACCAGCAGAGACAGGCTGCCGCGCGAGGCCGACAGCAAATCCAGGCTGTGCTGATGACGTTCGAACACGTCGAAGACTTCGCGCAGGAGTTCGGGCGCAAACCAGCGCACAGGCTCCACGTCCACGATGGCCACGCCTCGCTTCGCCGTAATGGCCTTGACCCCATCGGCTGGTTCGCAGAACGCCACGATTTCGGTACCGGGACACTCCGGGTTGCGCGAATTTAGGACCCACACCGGAATGTTACTGCGCACGGCGGGCAACAGCGTGGCCGGGTGCAATACTTTGGCGCCGAAGTAGGCCAGATCGGCCGCTTCATCGAAGCTCATACGAGCGACGCGGCGGGCGTCCGGACAAAGATTCGGATCGGTGGTCAGGATTCCATCCACGTCAGTCCAGATCTCGATCCGGCTCGCGTGCAGGCCTGCGCCCACGATCGAGGCGCTGAAGTCGGAACCGCCGCGACCCAGCGTGGTAGGAATGCCGTCTCGGGTCGCGCCGACGAACCCGCCCATCACCGGGACCTGCCCCGCCTCCAGCGAGGGCAGCACGATCGCCTGCAGCCGCTTATTGGTCTCGTCCCATAGGGGCGTGGCCCGGGTATGTGCGGCATCGGTGACGATGCACTCTCTGGCATCAACCAAAGTAGCGTCCACACCGGCAGCCTGCAATGCGGACTGCACCAATATGGACGAGAGGGATTCGCCGGCTCCCAAGAGACTGTCCTGCATGCGCGGAATCAAGGCCTTCTCTGAGGCAATTCGAAGCACCATTTTGTCCAGCGCCTTGAAGTCGTCCGCGAACTGGCGAAACAGGCGGCTGCGTTCGTCGCCCTTCACCAGTCCGCTGGCCACGGTTTCATGGCGCCGGTAGAGAACCTGAAGAATCTCCCGGGCGGAATCCAGGTGTCCTGCGGCCGCCGCCCCGCCCGCGTTCATCAACTGGTCGGTGACTTTGGCCAGAGCGCTGACCACCACTACCGGACGTTGCGGCGAGGGCCGCGCCACCAGCCGGCACAACCGGCGAACGGCAGCCGCATCCTCCACCGAAGTCCCGCCGAATTTCATGACTACGCATTCGAAACTCGGGCTCGCCGCTTCCCTGCTCGCTTCCGACGGATCGTTCATTTCATCTCCCCTGTGTTTCGCAAGTTGATCTTTCTGAAAAATAACGGCGGCAAATAAAAAACCCACCGGCCAGTTGCCTCTGGCGGTGGGTCTTTGTAAGCCGTTAAAGCTTTGTGTTTCTCAGCTCACCTGACGCCCTCCCCCAGAAGCACGCTAATTCGCTTCGACGTGCCTGTGCCCATCGATGTAATTCGCTTAGCCTTCTGGGAAGTTGCTTTCATAGGTTGCTGTCCGCGTAGCGCGGTCTAGTTATGTTGCTCCCGGCCCAATCTCGTGTCCGGAGTCTCCTCCGGTTTGAATTCTTCAAAGAATTGCATCAGCCGGTCAAGCAACCTGCGCCTGCCTCCGATGACATGGAGGCCGCTCTCATGCTGATGCTCTTCCAGGATTTTGTTCAATCCGCTTTCCAGTTCTCTCATGCCGCACCCCCTCAGCTGGGTTCAAGTTAGTTTGATAACCGCATACTACAGCGATCAAAGCTTCTGAGGCTTCTGCATAAAGAGTAGCAATTCTCTACGCTAAAAAGAAATTTGAAATTGTGATTCGCCACATCGACAAATTCGATCAGCCCGGCGGCCCTCATCTTAGGGGCCCTGACCGGTAAAAACGCTCACTTGGAGGCGGTGGCCAGCTGTCGAACCGTACTGATGAAGGTGGTGGTGGCGCGGGTGTGGGTGCGGTCGCGCCGGTAGGCAATACCCAACTCGCGCCATAATTCCTGGTCGCGGATGGGAATCAGTTTGACCCGTCCGGCCAGCACCTGGTCCTTGGCAAAACTGGAGCTGATCAGCGAAACTCCCAGCCCGGCGGCCACAAAGCTTTTGATCATGCCTACGCTGGGCAATTCCATTCGTACCTGCAGGTGGGAAGCATAAGGACGGAACAGCTTGTCCATGACTCGGCGGCTATAACCGGTCTTGGGCAGCAGCAAGGGCTGTTTGGCGACCTCGCTGACCGGCACTACGTCGAGCTTGGCCAAAGCGTTTTGCGGGCTCACCATCAGCATGAGCTGATCGCGGAAAATGGAGTGGGTCTTCACGCTGGCCGACTTCACCGGCAGGGTCACGATGCCCACGTCGATGCTTCCATTTTCCAGCTTTTCGACAATTTTGTAGCTGAAATTGCGATAGATGCTGATCTGCACTCCGGGATACAAATGGCAATATTTGGCGAAGACATCGGGCAGCACGTACAGGCAGGTGGCCTCATTGGCGCCGATGACCAGCGTGCCGCGAGGACTGGTGCCCTGATCGGCCACGGCCAGCAGAGACTCGTCCCGCATCTGCAGCAGGCGCTCGGCATAGGCGAACAGCACTCTGCCAGCCGGCGTGAGAGTCACATCCTTTCCGGAACGGTCGAGCAGACGGTCTCCGTACTCCTGCTCCAGTTGACGGATCTGGGCGCTGACCGCGGACTGGGAGCGGAAAACCTTTTGCCCAGCACGGGAAAAGCTTCCCAGCTTGGCCACTTCCAGGAAAGTCACTAGCTGATCAAAGTCCATGGGTAGTGGGAAATTATAGCGGACAATTTAACCGATTGATAACTCTTGCCAAAGATGGGGTGTGGAGAAGCTGTCAGCGGTCTTTCTTCACACCACCGCGATGACGCCTGCATCCGCGGACTGAGGTACATACACTGCAGTCGGTCGCGGCACGGACGCCGGCTGCCGCTTGAGCCGGGGCAGGATGGCTGCCCACGTTTCCGCCACCGTGCAGGGCAGGACCAGAGGCTCCACCCGCAAGAACGGAAGAGGAGCAGCGGAATTCAATAGCACCATGGCACGCGGGCTGCCGGTTAGACGCAAGTGTTTACGCAATGCCCGGCGCAGCCAAAGTTCTTCCCTGACCTCGACGGGAGCCAGGCGGACCGACTGCTGGTTGTATCCGTGTCCCCCGATCGAATCGCGCAGAACATAGGCCAGGCCCCCGGTCATGCCCGCACCCAGGTTCATGCCCGCCGGACCCAGAATGACGGCCACGCCCGCAGTCATGTATTCGCAACCGTGTTGTCCCACACCTTCCACCACTGCGAGAGCGCCGCTATTGCGCACCGCGAAACGCTCGCCCACCCGGCCCGCGACGTAGAGTTCTCCACCGGTGGCGCCATACAACAGGGTGTTGCCCGCGAGCACGTCGCCCCGCAGCGAAGCTTTCTCTCCGCCAGTGATGGCAATCGTGCCACCGGATAAACTCTTACCCACATAGTCGTTGGCTTCGCCTACCAGCCGGAAGTTCAGGCCTTTGACCAGGAATCCGCCGAAGGTCTGTCCTGCGCTGCCGACAAACTCATATTTCAAAGACGCATTGGCCGAAGCCTCCGCCTGGCGCAACATCTCTCCACTCAAATGGGCGCCGATGGCGCGATCGGAGTTGGTGATCCGGTAACGACGGCGGCGTGCAACCCGGGTATCAGTGTCGCGAACGATCGTGCAATTCAACTCGCGATACAGAGTGCTCTTGTCTTCGACCGGGCAAGCTGGATGGCTGGAAGAAACGATGTCATCCAGCAACCCGCCCAGCGTTCGTTCCGCCTGCGGGGTACGGGGTCGCAGGCGTTCCGCCTGGCCCACGATGTCATCGATCGAGTGAGCGCCAAGAGACGCCAGCATTTCGCGGACATCTGCAGCCACCGCCCGGAAGTAGGTCTCGACCATTTCGGGTTTGCCGATAAAGCGGGTGCGCAGTTTTTCGTCCTGGGTCGCGATGCCTACCGGACAGGTATTGAGATGGCATTGTCGAGCCATGACGCATCCCAGTGCCAGCAAAGAGGCGGTGCCAAAACCGAATTCCTCCGCACCCAAAAGTGCGCCAATAATGACATCGCGGGCAAACTTAAATCCGCCATCCACGCGCAGGCGGACGCGGCTGCGCAACCCGGCTCTCACCAGGGCGGCGTGAGCGTCGCGCAGTCCGACTTCCCAGGGCAGGCCGGTGTTCTTGATGGAAGTAATCGGAGAAGCTCCGGTGCCACCGTCGTGACCGCTGATGGTGATGACGTCAGCCCCCGCCTTGGCCACGCCCGTGGCGATAATTCCAACTCCGGCGCTGGCCACCAGCTTCACTCCGATCCGCGCTCCCGGATTGATCGCCCGCAGGTCGTAGATCAGTTGTGCCAGGTCCTCGATGCTGTAGATGTCGTGATGTGGCGGCGGCGAAATCAGCATCATCCCCGGCACCGCGTGCCGCAGACGCGCGATGTACACGGAAACCTTGCTGGCCGGGAGCTGCCCCCCTTCGCCGGGCTTGGCGCCTTGCGCAATCTTGATTTCGAGTTCGTCGGCGTGCACCAGATATTCGGCGGTCACACCGAAGCGCGCCGATGCCACCTGCTTGACCCGGTTGTTGGCCTCGCTGCCGTTGCGGTAAACCTCAGGATCTTCCCCGCCCTCGCCGGTATTGCTGCGACCGCCCAGACGGTTCATAGCAACGGCGAGAGTGTTGTGGGTCTCCGGAGAAATCGCACCTAACGACATAGCTTGCGTGCTGAAGCGGCCAAGAATGGAAGCTTCGGTTTCGACCTCGTCGATAGGCAACGCCTTTTCCGGCACTATCTCCAACAGGTCTCGGACGGCGACAGGCTCTCTCTGCTGTCCGAGTTCCCTGAAGGCACGATGGTTTTCCTCAGTGGGAAATTTGATATAGCGATGCATTCGCCGCACCAGCTCAGGCGAACTGGCATGCTGCTCTCCCTGGTGGCGGAAGCGATAGAGCCCGTGGTCCTGCAATTTCGCGGTCACCGTCATCGTAGGAAAGGTCAGGGAAAACACCGAATCGTGCCGGTCGAGACAATCCTGCAGGAGCTCGGTCAGACCTTTGCCCGCGAGTGAGCAGCTGGCATCTTCGAAAAATCGGCCGCACACATCGGGATCAAGACCGATGATCTCGAACAGATGGCTGTTACGGTAACTGGCGATGGTCGAGATGCCCATCCGCGCGATCACTTTGCGCAGACCCTTCTCCACCCCACCGCGATAGGCGACTGCACCGCCCGGCTTCATGTGCGCCGCCTGTTCCAGCGCCAGATAGGGAAACACGGCACTCGCGCCCGCCGCCACCAGTAGTGCCACGTGATGGGTGTCGATGACTTGTCCGCTCTCGATCACCAGCGGAACGTCCTGGAGACCAGCTTCGACCATGGCTTTCCAGGCTGCGGCCAGGGCCAGTAGCGCCGGCAGTGCTACTTGCTGTGTACCCACACCACGGTCGGTCAACAGAATGAGGCCGGGAGGATTGGCCGAGGCCGTCTTTACATTTTCCTCCAGCCGCGCCAGCGTGGCCTTGGCATCCTCTACTCCATTCTCTGCCTGAAACGTGATGGGAATCCGATCAGTGGTTCCCAATTCTTTTTGCAGCAGCTGTAATTGCCCGCCATCAAGCAACGGCGAATCGAGAGCGGCCCTGCCCAGAAATACTTTCAGCGACATCACGTGACTCTCACGCAGAGAGTCAATGGGAGGGTTCGTGACTTGCGCGAAGCGCTGCTTGCAATAGTCCCAGAGCGGCCGGCGCAAGCTCGACATCGAAGCCGGCGGCGCGTCGTCGCCCATGCTCCAGACGGCTTCCTGCCCCTGTTCCACCAGTGGCTGGAACAGCAAGCGGAACTGATCTTCGCTCCATCCCAGTGCCGCCATCGCCTGCTTGGGCTCGGGTGTGATTTCCAGAAACGGTTCATCGGTCGGAGCCACCAGCACAGCAGGCGCGGATGAGACGGCGCGTATTCCCTGGCGCAACTGAAGCGAGCTCATGGGACGGACGAACTCTCCGCTCTCTGGATTCAACAGCAGAATTTCTCCCGGTCCCAGCCGCTGTCTCTCAGCGATCTCTTTGTCGTGCAGATCGGCAATTCCCACCTCTGAGCCAACCACCAGCAACCCGTCCGCGGTCAGGGTATAGCGCAGCGGACGCAGCCCGTTGCGGTCAAGCTTCGCGCCGATGGTGCATCCGTCGGTGAAGATCAGGGCAGCCGGCCCGTCCCACGGCTCCTGCACGCGGGCTTGCTCTTCCAGGAAATTTCGCAGTTCCGGCGCCGCCTCGGGCGAACGCTCCCACGCCGGAGGCACCATCGATAGCATCGCCTCTGCAGGGCTGCAGTCGCGGCGCAGGAAAAGTTCAAATCCATTGTCGAAGCTGGCCGAGTCGCTGACTCGCTCTTCCAGCAGGCGAACCTGGTTCGAGAATCCCAGTTCTTGACGCAATGCCGGCGCCTTGGCGCGCAGCCAGCGCCGGTTGCCGCTGATCGTGTTGATCTCGCCGTTGTGCGCCACAAACCGAAAGGGTTGCGCCAGCGACCAACTGGGTTGGGTGTTGGTGGAGTAGCGCTGATGAAAGATGGCAAAACGACTTTCAAAATCCGGGTCGCGTAAGTCGGAGTAAAACGCCGGCAGCTGGAAAGGCGTCAGCAGCCCTTTGTAAACCACGGTCCGGCAGGACAGTGAACAGAAATAGGTTCCGGGAGGAGCCTTGGCCTCGGCTTCCTTGCGGAAACGGAAGAGAAGCATTTCAAGGTCATGCGTTTCTGATCGGGGAGCGAAGAAGCATTGCTCGATGACGGGCAGGGCATCGTGAGCACGAGGGCCGACAACTTCCGGATGGATCGGCACCGAACGCCAGCCCAGGCATTTCAGGCCGCTCCGCTTCGCCTGGGTCTCGATAACTTTACGCGCCGTGTCTTCTTGGCCTGGCGGCATAAAAACCATGCCCAGCCCGAAGACCGCAGGCAGTTTGATTCCGGCCTGACGCGCATGCTTGCGGATCAACTTGTCTGGGATACGAGTCAGCAGACCCGCGCCGTCACCGCTTCGTCCATCGGCATCCACACCCCCGCGATGCGCCAGGCGGATCAGCGCTTCGAGGGCACGGTCCACGATCTCGCGCGAAGCCGCACCGTCGATTCGGGCGACCAGGCCGACACCGCAGGCGTCGTGGTCTGTGGTTAAGATACTCGGAGTCATCTTTACAGTGTTTATCGTCAATTGAGCATGGAAGTACAATCGAGAATTTCGATGGGGCTAATGGATTTTTCGGAGAGCCACGTCTGGGACAAACCAAGGCGCTAGCCACCAGGAAACGAAGGTATGCGAAGGGAAACCTTGGACTTAAGCAGGCTTTCCTGCGTAGGCCTTTGTGGTCTTCGTGTTTGATGAATTTGACTACTCTTCAACACCAAATGAGCTTTTTGCTTGGGAGCTCTTGGTCCCTACCAGGGGCACGATCTCGGCCGGCGTCGTGACGTGCAGTCCGCACTCGGTCTTCTCAGACCCGGCCCAACGCCCGGCCCGCGCACTTTCTCCTGGGCGGATGGCTCGGGTGCAGTGGGTGCATCCAATGCTGGGATAGCTCTTGTCATGCAGCGGGTTGTAGGGGACATTGTGCTTGAGGGCGTGACCCCACACCATCGTCGAAGTCCAGTCGGCGATGGGATTGACCTTCAGCAGTTGAAACTTTGAGTCCCACTCCACCTTGCGGGCGGAGGCTCGCGACGAAGTCTGGTCGCGGCGGATGGCGGTGATCCAGGCGCGCAATTCGGTCAGCTTCGTTCGCAGCGGCTCAACTTTGCGCAGACCGCAACACAGGTCAGGATCGCGGCTCCACAGCGCCGCTCCGTGCTCGCGCTCCTGTTCCTCCGGGGTCAGGGTGCTGTAAACCCTTTCAATCTTGATACCGTAGCGCTTCTCGACCCGATCCATCAGGTCGTAGGTTTCGGGAAACAGGAATTCCGTATCCAGCGTGAAGACCCGAAAATCCGCGCGCACCCGCGAGGCCAGGTCGAGCAGTACCATGCCTTCAATACCGAAACCCGACGCGATCGCCACATCGTTTCCGTAAGTGGCAAAGGCCCAGCTCAATACTTCTTCCGGCCGCCATTTTTCCGCTTCTGCCGGTATCAACTCTACGTGGTCTCTCACTACGCACGCTCCTGAGGAACCGACGAAACGGAACTATTCGAGACAAAATCACGCTGCCACCCGAACTGCAACGCGGACGGCTTGGCCAGGCGTACCACTTCGCCGACCACCAGCAACGTAGGCGAGGGCAGTCGTGGAGATCTGTGCAGGTCCTCCACGGTGGTCACGTGAACCTGTTCGTTCGGCAAGGTGGCTTGCGAGACGATGGCGCACGGCGTCGTGTCCGCCACGCCGGCCCGCAGCAACTGTTGCGCTGTGCTGCGATAGTCGTAGCCGGGCATGTAAACCACAACCGTTGCGTCGGTTGGTATCTTCGCCGGCCAGTCGGCAAATTCACCGGCGCCGGCGTGGTGGCCGGTCACCAGCACCACCGCAGATGAAACGTGACGATGGCTGAGCGGAATCTGCGCGTTGGCCGCAGCGCCAAAGGCAGAGGTAACGCCGGGAACGATTTCAAACTCGATGCCAGCCTGGCGCAAAGCTTCCATCTCTTCTCCGGCGCGGCCGAAGATCAGCGGGTCGCCACTCTTCAGACGGACAACTTGCAGCCCCAGCAGCGCGTTCTGGACCATTAGCGCATGAATTTCTGTCTGGCTGATGCGCTTTTGTCCGAAGCGCTTGCCCACGTTGTGAACCAGGGTCGAGGACGGAATGAACGCGAGGATGTCAGCGCTGATCAGGTCGTCATGCAGCACGACGTCGGCTGACCTCAGAAGTTTGAGAGCTTTAAGGGTCAGCAGTTCGGGATCGCCCGGACCCGCTCCCACCAGGTACACCTTACCGGTCATGATATTTTCTCCAGACTGGTTGCTTCGATATTGAATCCAGCGGATTGCGCTCGTTCGAAGGCCTCGCGGCTGGCCAGTTCGTGCAACAGATGACGCCGCTCCTCAGGATCGATCGTGCTGGCAAACAATTGCCGCCTGATCGTGCCCAGCTGCTCCAGCCACTCTCCATATTCCGGGCCAAACTGGATTTCGAGTTCGCGCCGGATGCGTTGCGCCAGCGCGGGGCTGTGGCCGTTGGTCGAGATGGCAAGTTGCAGCTCTCCTCGCCGCACCACCGCGGGATAATAAAAATCGCAGTGCTCGGGATCATCCACCACGTTACACAGAATGTTTCGCCGTCCAGCCTCGCGGAAAATCGCGGCGTTCACATCTCGAGAATTGGTCGCGGCAATGACCAGGAAAACTCCCTCGAGGTCGGCGGTATTGAAAGTTCTGGTTTCCCATGTGATCGCTCCCGTCTTTGCCCATTCGGCAACAGCCGCCGTGGCAGTGAACGCCACTACGCGCACCGAGGCGCCGGACGCAAGCAGGCTGCCGATCTTCGGCTCGCCGATAGTGCCGGCGCCGACTACCAGGCAGGAGCGGCCTTCGAGTTTCATGAACATCGGAAATAAAGTCATGGCATCAGAACCTTGTCATCCTGAACTCTGTCATCCTGAGCGGAGTGGCCGCTTCGCGTAGAGAAGCAGCCACGCAGTCGAAGGACCCCTACCTGCTTCGCGCTTTCCTCGCGGAACTTCATGAAATTATCCCTAACTTCCAATCGTTCGTGAGCTGCTAGGGATCCTTCGACTCCACCCGTCCATTCGCAAGCGAATAGACGGGCTGCGCTCAGGATGACATTGCCGGTTCTTGCGCGATTTTCAACGTCGCGCTTTCTTCTAGCCCTCAACCGCATGTGGCACTTTTCCTGGAGAAGCGTCGCGCTCCACCGCCGGCAGAAACTTGCCGGCCAGGCACTCGCGCAGCTCGTCATCGCTGTGGCGCGCAAAATAGTGGCGCAGGTTTTCGTCGGGCAATCTCTCCTCCCGATAACGCAGCAACAGGCGCTCGATGGCGTCCGGGACCTCGCTGGCCAGGCAGCGATAGCCGATGGGGCGCGCGATCGACTGGTGCAAGCCGACGGCGCCACCCACACAGAAGTAGTAGGCGTCCTGCTGGCGGCCATCCACTTTGATCTTCTTGCCCTCGATGCCGATGTCGGCGATCCGGTGCTGGCCGCAACTGTTGGGACATCCAGTGACGTGCAATTTGAGGTGCTGCTCGAAACCAGGCAGCCGCTCTTCGAGTTCTTCCACCAGCCAGCGGGAAAAACTCTTGGTCTCGGTAATCGCAATCTTGCAGAATTCCGAGCCGCTGCACGCCACCACTCCCCGCCAGAACGGCGAGCCGCCCACCGGCATTTTGTTGGCTTCCAGCTCGCCGGCCAGCGCCGCGGCGTTATGGTTGGGCACGTTCACGATCAACAGGTTCTGCATGTTGGTGGTGCGCAATTCACCCGTCGCGTAGCGATCCGCAGCGTTGGCTGCAGCGCGCATTTGCTGGGATGAAATCCGCCCCCGCAGCACCGCTGCTCCCACATAGGAATACCCAGCTTGTTTTTGCGAATGGACTCCAACATGATCGCGATAGATGTCTGCCGGTGGTTTTTCTTCTACCGCCGGGTCGAGATGAAAACCGATGCGCCGTTCCAGCTCTTCCTGAAAACTCTCGGCGGTCCAGCCGTGCTTAAGGAACAGGAACTTGAGCCGCGCCCGTTCCCGGTTCTCGCGGAGTTTTTCGCTCTCACGGAAGATCTCAGCGACACCCTTCAAAACCGGAATCGCCTGATGGCGGTGCACAAAAGCATTCAGCCGGAGCGCCAGGTGAGGATCGGTCGAAAGCCCGCCGCCCACCCGCAGCGAGAAGCCAACTTCGGAATCGCGCCGGATTGCGGTCAGGCCCACATCGTTGATTTCGGGATAGGCACACCAGACGCGGCATCCTGTGATGCAGACTTTGAACTTGCGCGGCAGGTTGTAGAAGTCGCCGTTGCCTACGAAGAAGCGATTGGCTTCGAGCGCCAGGGACGAGGCATCGTATATCTCGTCAGCATCGACGCCGGCGAGCGGGCATCCGGTAATGTTGCGGGTATCGTCGCCGCATGAGCCCATGGTGGTCAGACCGGCGCGCCACAATCCCTCCAGCAGCTCGGGAAGGTCCTGAATCGTCACCCAGTGCAACTGGATGTTCTGCCGCACGGTCAGATCAGCGGTCCCGCGGGCGTAGTTTTCAGTTACGTTGGCAATGGTTCGAAGCTGGTGAGAATGAAGCAGGCCGTTGGGAATGCGGATGCGCACCATGAAGAACGGCAGCGCTTTCCCTTCTCCATTCTTGCCCCCGATCACTCCTACGCCGTCGCCTTGGGTGTAGACGCCCCACCAGCGGAAATATGTGCCCAGCCATTCGGGGGTGATGGAATCGAAGCCTTCGCGGGCGAACTTGCGGATGTCATCGAGGCCTTCCCAGGGATTTTTCTCCCGCTTTAGCCGCTCGACCCGTTGAGCTTTCGTTTCTGTCGCTGCATTTGCCATAGGATTTTTGGCCACAAAAAAACCCACCGCCAGTGAGTTGCACTGGCGGTGGGTTATAAGTGCCGATTTCTAAATTATTCTTAGGTCAGCAACCCCCGGGCGCCAGTGGACACACACATACAACAACAAGTACAACACTGGCAGCGCGCTAAGCAGGAAGCTGACATGAACCCATTTATGGTAGATAGCAGACCGAAGCCTGTCAATCTGCTTCTTGGTGCATTGGATGAAAGTTTTAGATGGGACGCATCATAAAAGTTGCTGGCAGTCAGCCAGGGCAATACGCTACTGGAGTTGATAGCTTCCCGCTCCCCACGGAAAGGCAATACCGACCTTGCATGATTTTCCTGTTACACGGAAGGACGCCTTCCCCGACGGTTTACCTTTGACGAATGGAAGAATGAGCGAATTGTACGTACCGCCCTCCGTTGCGATCGCTTTGTTTTGTGCATTTTCGCTTTCGGACTGAGTATCGACCAGCAAGTCTTCCTTGGGCTGGAGTCCAGTCACAAAAACTGCGACCGCTTCGTAGGCCGGCCCTTCCATCACCCCTGAAATTCGGCATGGCCCATCACTCGCTTCGATGGGGAATGGAACTGCCTGGGCGAAGACATGCAATTGACCATCGTCAGAGATCAGCGCAATTTTCTTAGGTTCGCCTTTGCCGGCAAACACCTTGAGGTCGATTGGATCTTCAGCGACCTGATGTTGGGAGTCTCCGAGTACATTGACCACTCTGCCGTCATTGTTAATATAAGCATCCGCGACGGGTTGGGGATCGCTCCCAACGATCCAAGTCCACAAGGCGTAGTGTCGGTCTTTGGGTAGTCCGGAAGCAAAAGCACTATACGCCACTGCGGTGTGACCATTGAGGAGGTCTTGTCCCGTTTTCTTCAACACCAATGTGGCTCCGGGCGTGTTGAACTTGTCACCCCATTCCTTTGTGTCCGGCACAGCTTGTCCAGTGGAGGTCGGTGGAATTATCCATGCCATCGCCGCGACGAGCAGTGCTAGCCTCATTTGTTTCATGGCAGAGAAGTATAGCCTCAAGCAAAAACCACGTCGTCCCGGTCGCTACTTCGCCTCCTGCACAAACGCCAGGTTCGCCGGCTGGATCGGAATCGCCTTAAATGATTTACCAGCAAGGAGTTGCTGCTGATCTTCCACGCTCTTCTCCCAGGAAGCGAAACTTACGTTGAGCGAAACCATGGCCGCCCGAATGGTGCGGGTAATCGAGATGATGTCCTGCACGCTCGAGATTGCTC
>JAIQFF010000203.1 GCA_020073395.1 Terriglobia bacterium | reverse complement strand
GCGCGACCTCGATAACACGCCGGAACAGTTCCGTACCCAAGCCCTGGTTCTGGCACTCATCCGATACGAGCACGGCAACTTCCCCATTGTTTTTGGCGTGGGACTTGATCAGCCTGCCTACTCCGAGGATCCGATGATGCCCGCCGGCATCGTGACAATCCGCGACGATAGCCATCTCGCGGTCGTAATCCACAAAGCAAATACGCACCAGACGATCGTGCGCCACCCGCGAACTCAGGCTGATCGAGTAAAAATAGCGCAAGTACACGCTGCGGTCGGAGAGCGTCTCGTGGAACCTTACCATCATCGGTTCATCTTCGGGGCGAATCGGCCGCAGAGTGATCTCGGTGCCGTTCTTCATCACCCACGAAGAAACGTACTGCAAAGGATAGGGTCGAACCGCTGGTCTGGGCAGATGATCAGGATCGGTCCCCGGCGGGTGCAGTATCACGCGGGCGTCAAGTGCGAGCAATCGCTCGGGTGAAGCCAGCAGGGGGTTGATGTCGATTTCCGATATCCAGGGCTGCTCAATCACCAGTTGACTGAAGCGTACGAGCAGACTCTCCAAGGCGGGCATGTCAATGGGTTTGCGTCCACGGACGCCCTTGAGCGCCGTGAAAATGTGGGTTTGCTCCATCAACCTCTCGGCGAGGGTGGTGTTCAGGGGCGGCAGCGCCAGGGCACGATCGCGATAGACCTCGACCAGCGGGCCACCGGAACCGAACAGGATCACCGGGCCAAACTGGGGGTCAATGCTGCTGCCGAGAATCAACTCGTAGCCTTCGAGGCGCACCATGGGCTGCACCGTGACGCCAGAGAAGTGATCAGGCCCGGCGATCTTCTCCACCGAGGTCTTGACCGCCTGAAATGCGGAGCGAACGGATGCTTCGTCTTCCAGATTCAGCTTCACGCCGCCCACGTCGGTCTTATGCGTGATGGTGTCAGAAAAGATCTTCAACACGACTGGATATCCAAGAGCATGCGCGCAGGACACTGCTTCGTCTTCGCCGCGAGCAATTCGAGTTTCAACCGTGGGGATGCCGTAGTGCGAAAGAATTTGTTTCGATTCAAACTCGTTCAGCAACACCCGGCCCTGGCTGTGGGCGGTCGCGATGATGTTTTCCGCCTGGCCGCGAGAGTGCGGGTCGAGCTCGCCGCCTTCCGCCAGCGTCGGAGTCTCGTAGAGGCCGCGCAGGTTATAGCTGTATCGCCACATGTAGGTGAAGGCCCGGGCCGCGGTGTCGGGATACGGAAATGTAGGGATGCCGGCAGCATTAAGGATTGCCTCCCCGGGGGCGATACTGGTGCCTCCCATCCAACTGGTCAGGACGGGTTTCCCGGACGATTTGGCGTAGGGCTTCAAACGTTCGGCAATGGCAGCCGGATCGGTCATGCCTTGCGGGGCGAGAATGACCAGCAGGCCATCGCTGTTTGGATCTTTGGAGGCGATTTCGATGGCTTTGGCATAACGCTCCGAGTCGGCATCGCCCAGAATGTCAATTGGATTATTGTGGCTCCAGTGACGCGGCAAGAATGCGTCCAGCGCCTGCAAGGTATTTTCCGAGGGAAGCGTCAATTGCCCGCCATTCGCGATGAGCGCGTCAGTGGCCAGGACGGCGGGCCCGCCGGCGTTTGTGAGAATCGTAAGCCGCGGCCCCTTGGGGCGGGGCTGCTTGCTTAGAACTTCCGCCATATAGAACAAGTCTGCGATGGCGGGCACGCGCAAGACGCCTGAACGGCGGAAGGCAGCATCAAGAACTTCGTCACTTCCGGTAAGAGCGCCGGTGTGCGAAGCGGCAGCCCGGGCCGCAGCTTCTGAGCGGCCCGCCTTGATCACGATGACAGGTTTTCGCAGCGCCACCTCGCGTGCCGCCGAGAGAAACGATCTGGCATCGCCGACCGATTCCATATAGATGAGAATGCTTTGAGTGTTTGGATCATCGCCAAAGTGGTAAATCAGATCTCCCCAACCCACATCCAGCATGGAGCCGGTCGAGACAATGGCGCTGAAGCCAACTTGCTCCAACTGGCCCCAATCCAGAATGGCGGTCAGCAGAGCCCCGCTCTGGCTTAGAAAGGCCACGTTGCCAGCCTGCTGCGCGCCTTTGGCGAAAGTAGCATTCAGGCCGACGCTCGGGTTCATGATCCCCAGACAGTTGGGACCAATCACGCGCATGCTGCCGCGACGCAGTTGCTCCTGAATCTGCTGCTCCAGATCGACGCCTTCCGCTCCTCTTTCGCGAAATCCCGCGGAGATAACGACTGCCGCCTTCACGGCCGCGTCCACACATTCACCGATGATGCCGGGAACCGTGTTCGCGGGCGTGGCCACGACGGCCAGATCTACCTTCTCGGGAATGTCGCCGATACTCGGATATGCCTTGCGTCCACAAATTTCCGAATGACGCGAGTTCACCGCATACACTTTCCCCTGAAAGGAGGGATGCAGCAGGTTCTCGAGAACTGTTCTTCCCACCGTGCCACGACGCTCAGTGGCGCCAATCACGGCCACCGAGTCGGGCTGAAACATTGCGTCCAGGCTGCCTCTGGCGTTTATTCGTACCGTCTCCAAATTCGCATCCTTCGTGACCGAAACTGCATTGGTGTTTCCCACTGGATCGTCTCCCTACCGTAACAAGAATCGTGATGGTTACGGAACAACTCGAAAATTATCAAAAAACGCAGAGAGTGCTACCCACCCGTACGCCTACTCTCAGGCCCGATCCCCGCGCAAGACCTACGGCCCCACTCCTCCGTTATGGCAATCACTGCAATTCACCTGGGTTAGATCCCCGAGGTCCACGGGATGCTGGAAACTAAGCTTGGGTACTGCTGCCATGCTGACTCCACCCTCTTCTTGTCCCATGAGGGTGTGACAGATGTTGCACTCCTTGCTGACCGCTTTTCCTTCCGGACTCACGTGTTGACCATCATGACAACGGAAACAACCATTGAAATAGAAATGGCCAAGATTGTTGGGATGGGTCTGCCAGTTCAACCTCATCTCCGGAAAGGTGGTTCGTCTGAATATTTGCTGGACCTCATCAATCGCATTGCGGATTTCGAGCTGTTTGTTCTTTGCAACTTCGGGGTACTTGCTTTCGTAATATCCGTCAATGTCGTGCGCAATCGCCTGCACCGCCGCTTCGGTCGTGTCGTACTTGCCGGTCAGTGCCGCGACCGCCTGCTGCTTGATGTAGGGAAGAGAAACGTCCAGCCTGTGAGCCAGCAATGCCTGGTCCACGGCCTGGTCAGGCGGAATGTAAATATGGGTTGGACGATTGTGGCAATCTACGCAGTCCATGCGGTGTCGGGGAGCTTTGGCGATCTGATCTTTGGTTAACGTGGAATCCTGCGCGTAGTAATCCGTCACCTGTCCCTGCATGTCTTTCACATGGATGTACGAAATAACCTGCCGTTTTTCATCCGCGGCGACATAGTCAATCTCGTTGCTGATGTTCATGTGCCAGTGGATCCCCGAAGGCGCGCCCGTGGCGGGATCGCCTCCGCCAGTCTTAATCAGCATTCGGATCTGGCGCGGCGTATTCTTTTCGTCGCTGCCGTAGTGGGTGAAAACCTTGAGTTGCGCTCCGTAGAACTTTTTCGGCCAGTGGCATTCTTCGCAGGTTTCCTGCGCCGGGCGCAGGTTGTGGACCGGGGTGGGAATGGGCCGCGGGAAAGTATTGAACATAGCGGCAAATACTTGCCGCGTTCCTGACAGCTTCGATTTCACGTACCAGGTCGCTCCTGAGCCCACATGGCACTCGACACATCCCACGCGCGCGTGCGGAGACAGTTGGTAGGCGGTGAATTCCGGCTTCATCACCGTGTGGCAGGTCTGTCCGCAGAACTGTACCGAGTCCGTGAACTCGTAGGCTTTGTAACTGCCCGCTCCACTGAGCATGACGAACATCACCACAAACGCGCCGAAAGAGATCACCGCACTGCGCTGGCCGGGATCGTTGAGATCAATGCGGGGATACAGGGGGGCCTCGCCGGCTTTTTTCCGCCGCTCCCGCCAGGCGCCTAAAGCGATGAGCAATAGTCCGCTGATCAAGAAGACCGGCGCCGCCATATAAGCCAGGATGCCGATGTAGGGGCTGGGTCGTTCCGCAATCAACCCGACCAAAGAGAACAGGAAAATATTGCCCAGGCTGACCAGCGCCAGCGCCACGCCCGCCAGACTGATAGGGTTGCGCAGGAGCAGCCGCAGCTTGTGCCAATGCTCTTTGGGATGGGAGGCTTGATTTTCAGGCGCCATGGTTGTTTTCTAACAGAATCTAGAGTGTATTTTCTTGCAGGACAAATGGTGACCCAGCCTCAGCTCGGCCGCCTTTCGATTTGGCGAACATAAAGACGCAGTCCAATCACCACCGCCACAATTGCGAGCAACGACCAAGCCAGGCCCTTGCGCCGATAGTCCCGTTCCTTGAGTGCGCTTGCACCTTCCTGGTGAGTTTTCGTGGCGATCTGAAGGCCCGCGTCGACGTCCTGCTGCACCCGCGCTGGATTTGCGCTGTGGATGGCGACACGTGACTTGGTGAGCGAGTCCCGCGCCTGGTCCTGTTCCAGCTGCGCGTCGCTGACCTCCATGCCTGCCGACTCAGCACGGTCCAGAATTTCGTTGGCGCCCTTTACCGAGGTGTCCAGACGGTCGAGTTGTTGTGCGATCTGAGTGGCGGCCTGGTACCCCGCATCGCCCTCAGTATGACAGTTGGTGCAAATCGACTGCGCCCCAGTGCCCAGCATCGCGTCCGTCGGATGCGCGATCCGGTGGTTGCTGTGGCAGGTAACGCATCCGGGAAGCGAAGCCGATTCAAAGGCAGCCTTGTGTGGGCTGGATTCAAATAATTGCGCCTGGAAGACGTGGCACGTTGAACACACATTCTGTACCGTGCTGACTCCTGGCGGCGCTGCTCCGTGGTTGCCGTGACACGTGGTGCAGGTGGGGGCACTCAGGTCTCCGCGCACCGTCAGGGCTTCATGGTGGACGCTGGCGCTATAGCCCGCGAACTGGTCAGTCGGGATGGAGTATCCCTTCATGTAGACCGCATCGGCGTGGCAACGGGCACAGGTCTGAGCGATGTTCAAGGGATGGACCTTCGAACGTGTATCGTTTGCCGGCCGCAGATCATGAACACCGTGGCAATCGGTGCAAACGGCGACTTTCTCATCACCCTTCGCGCGCAGCTTGCCGTGTACGCTGGTCAGGTACTGGGCGAACTGATCGGTACGAAGCGACGGGTTGTACTGGCGCATGTAGGCACCGTCGGAGTGGCATCGCCCGCACAGTGCCGGGACGTCCTTCCGAGCGATCTTGCCGCGGAAGCCCGCTTGCTTGCTCATGGCGTCCTGATCATCCTTGCTCGGATCACCCCCATGGCAACTGGCGCAGGTCAGACCTTTCTGAGCGTGAATGTCCTGGGAAAACTGCTCCCCGGTAACCTTATAGGGCGGATCGAGCGCGGAGTGGCAGTCCAGGCAACTGTTCGGCGTCTGGGCGCGAGCAACGGAGCCCAGCAACAGCGCCGCCAGGAGCGACCAGAGCAGTCTCATCGCGTACTTATTTCGCGAGGTATCCATAGACAGTCATCGATGCCATATACGCCAGGGCGAAAATACCCGCTCCCAGAATCCAACGCTGGCTGCGGCCCTTGCCATTGCGCTCCAGGAAGGGAAGTAAAGTCCAAATCGCTCCCGCCGCGCCGAATAACAGAATTCCGATCACTTCCCCGTCCAGTCGCCAGATCTTGGCCGGAATCAGTTTGAGCGTCTGAAACATAAACATGAAGTACCACTCCGGCCTGATTCCTGCCGGAGCCGAGGCAAAGGGATCAGCCTTTGTACCTAGTCCCCAGGGCGAAAGGGCGGCCAACGCGCCCAGGACGCCCAGCGCGATGTACCAAGCCATCAGCTCACGCAGGAGAAAGTTCGGGAAGAAGTGCATCTCCCGCGACAGCTCGGGTTGGGCCGTCCGCTGGGCTTCCACACCAGGGGGGACACTCATGCCGAGCCGCTGAATCAGTGCCAGGTGGACAAGGATCAGCAACGTAGTGATCCCGGGCAGGACAGCCACGTGGAATCCAAAAAAGCGAGTCAGCGTGGCGCCGGTGACTTCTTCCCCACCGCGCAGGAAAATCATTAGAGGCTTGCCGATGAGCGGCACCTGGCCGGCAATGTCCGTACCCACCTTGGTGGCAAAGAACGCCAGCGTGTTCCAAGGCAGCAGATATCCGCTGAAACCAAAGCCCATCGCGAGGAACAGCAGGATCATCCCACTGACCCAGGTAAGTTCCCGCGGCTTGCGGTAGGCGCGGAGGAACAACACGCTGAACATGTGGCAGAAGGCAGTGAAGATCATCAGGTTCGCTGCCCAGGAGTGGATGGAGCGCACCAGCCATCCGAACTGCACCCGAGTCATGATGTACTGCACGCTCTCAAAAGCTTCGTTCGAGCTGGGGCGGTAATAGAGAAGCAGCAGAATGCCAGTGCAGACCTGGATGCCAAACAAGAACAATGTAATACCGCCTAGGAAGTACCAATGCGAGAGCTTGTGGACCGGGACAGTCTTTTTGCGCAAGGGCGCCGTCAATGCAGCCCAGTCAAAGCGCGCATCCAGCCACTTGCGAACACTGGCGAACAAGCTCAGGCCTCCCGCTTTCGGCTGACTACAAGGTCCTCACCACGCACGTGAACCTGATACTTCTCCAGTGGGCGCGGTGGAGGACCCGAAACATTGCGTCCGTTGAGGTCGTACATGCCGTTGTGGCAGGCGCACCAGATTTCGTGAAGATCGGTGCGGTACTGGACAGTGCAGCTCAAATGCGTACAGGTGGCGGAGAAGGCCCGGTACTCGCCTTCTCCTATGCGAAGCAGGAGCCCCGGACGGTTGCCGAAGCGGAAGATTTTGGCCGCATTCAGTTTCAGGTCTCCCACCTTGGCAGCGATCACTTCGTCGCCACCCAGGTCTGCCACCGGCGGTGGGACCAGATAGCGGAGCAGCGGGTACACGAACGAGACGAGAGAAGCGAACATGCTGCTGCCGAGGAATAGCTCCACTACCCGCCGCCGCGTGGGTCCCACTTCGGGAACCGCTGTGTTCTCCATGTTCGTCCTCGTCTCCAGTTCGTGATCTACTTCTTCTTCCCCAGTTCCCGAATGTGAGCCAGAACCTGCCCAATCTGCTCAGCCGTCAGCTTGCCTTCGAAGGGTGGCATCTTACCCTTACCCTTCGAGATGATGGTGGTCAGTTCCGCATCGGTCTGCTTCTGCACCTCCGGGGAACCCAAGTCGCGGATGTTCAGCTTCTTGCCCATAGGCGTCTCGCCCTTGCCATCGGCGCCGTGGCACATGGCGCACTTTGTCTTGTACAGGGTTGGGCCATCCTGTGCCGCCAACGGCGTGCTGCCAGTGACCGCCACCACTACAATTACCACTGCTGTCAGCAGACCTAGCCGCGTGTTTTTCTTTTTACCCTTCATGATTTCCTCCTTACGGTTTGTCTTAAGTTGTCAGCGGGAGCCGCTCCATTGTATTCCCGCCTCGGTTTCACCCGAGGCGCGTGGTGCACCAAAATTGGCAATTCGCCGTCACCGCGTGCATCGGGTTCAGGACTCATGCTCGGTCTCCGTGGTCGTGCTCCTTGTGTCGGCGCCCCCTGTTTCCTTTGGCACCGACCCTTGCGTCTCCCGTCTCGGGGTTGGAAC
>JAIQFF010000202.1 GCA_020073395.1 Terriglobia bacterium | reverse complement strand
GTCTGGATGGACCAGCCCCGCTATCACACTACCGAAGATGGGCGCTGGGATTACCGTGTCACCATCGTGTTCAGGAACTCGACCGTGGCCAACGAACCCTTTGAGGAAGATGCTTTGAAGAAGCAGCTCTGGCCCGATCAGGCGACCTATGAACGCGAGGAACAGCGAAGATTTGAGATTCTGGACGCGCACTGGGACTTGCCAGTGAGGGCCTTGGATCTGGAGAAGTAAAACATTTTCAACCACTGAGGACACAGAGAAGGTTTTTTTACCTTAGTGTAACCAGTGTCCTCTGTGGTCAAAGAACTCTGAGATGCAGCCGTTCACGTTGCTTCCGCAGCCATTCACTGGCCGTGCGGTTGCAAATGCTGACCCAATACGAGAACATAGCGGTTCGCCTCACATTCCCATAAGCAATGAGGAAGCAGCTTAAACATGCCGATGCGGCCGAAGAACGCAAGAACTAAGACGGAGTCGAAGCCATCCAGCAGTGAAATCCAGGCACCCAAGGGCAAACTGGGGATCATGATTCCCGGCATGGGAGCCGTGGCCACCACGTTTGTTGCCGGCGTGGAAGCGGTACGCAAGGGCATTGCCAAGCCCATCGGATCGCTTACCCAGATGGGGACGATTCGCTTGGGCAAGCGCACCGATGCTCTCTCACCCAAGATCAAGGAATTTGTCCCGCTGGCGTCGCTGAATGACCTGGTCTTCACTGGGTGGGACATTTTTGAGGACAACATGCACGCAGCGGCGTCGAAGGCAGGCGTGCTGGAGCGTGATCTGCTCGACCAGGTGAAACCGTTTCTCACTTCCATCACGCCGCGCACGGCGGTCTTCGATCACAACTATGTGAAGAAGCTCGACGGCCCCAACGTCAAAAAGGGCAAGAACAAGATGGACCTGGCGGAACAGGTGCGGGCTGACATGCGGGAGTTCAAAAAGACTTCCGGCGCCTCCCGGCTGGTCACCATCTGGTGCGGTTCGACCGAAACTTTCATCGAGCAGACGGCGGCCCACCAGTCGCTGAAGTCGTTCGAGAAGGCGTTGAACCAAAACGACGAAATGATCGCGCCCTCGATGATCTACGCCTACGCCTCGCTGATGGAGGGCGTGCCCTTCGCTAACGGCGCTCCCAACCTGACCGTGGATCTTCCCGTGATGCAGCAATTGTCGCGCGAGAACTCGGCGCCGATCTGTGGCAAGGATTACAAGACGGGGCAGACCCTGATCAAGACCATTCTGGCGCCCGGATTCAAGGCGCGCATGATCGGGCTAAACGGCTGGTTCTCCACGAATATTCTGGGGAATCGCGACGGCGAAGTATTGGAAGACCCGGGGTCTTTCAAGACCAAGGAAGAGTCCAAGCTGTCGGTGCTGGAGCACATCTTGCAGCCGGAACTTTATCCCGAACTGTACGGCAAGTTCACCCACAAGGTCCGCATCAACTATTATCCCCCGCGCGGCGACAACAAAGAGGGCTGGGACAACATTGATATCTTCGGGTGGCTGGGATATCCCATGCAGATCAAGGTTGATTTCCTGTGCCGCGACTCGATTCTGGCCGCGCCCCTGGTGCTGGATCTGGTGCTGTTTCTCGACCTGGCGCAGCGCAGCAAGCAACTCCGCGGGCTGGGAATCCAGGAGTGGTTGAGTTTCTACTTCAAGTCTCCGATGACTGCGCCCGGACTCTATCCCGAGCATGATCTGTTCATTCAGCTGATGAAGCTGAAGAACACGCTACGGCATTTGAAGGGCGAAGAATTGATCACGCACCTGGGATTGGAATATTACTGATTTTGTACAGCAGACATTAGACCGTAAGGCCTTAAGGAGATCAGAGAATGGCGATGAAGATTGCGAAAACGGCAGACCGTAAGAAGGAAATGGATACCACCAAGAGCACGGATTGTCCCAAGTGCGGCAAACCAACGCGCATTGTGAAGCGCGTGAAAGACCGCGAGCGCGGGGTTCCCGGGGGAATTTTTATCTCCTGCTCGGCCTGCGAATTTTACGAGAAGCTCTAGCCGACGATACTCTCCGTTTTTGAAAAAAAAGGACCTTCCGGTTCTCGGGGTTGCAGATTCCTCCAGCAGCAGTACAATGCGGGCAATTCTTCACCCTGTTGAATTAAAGGAGGTTCGAAATGAAGCTCATTTTGTGGGGCGTAATCGTGTCGATGTGCACGGCGCTATGCTTGGCTCAGGCGCCGAAGAGCAGCAAGCCTCTGGCCAGCGCGCAGCTCGACGCGCCGGGGATCGTGGCCGAGGTCATTGAGTCCACGCGTCGGGATGGCGTGCTTACAGTGAGGGTTCGCTTTCGCAACACCGGCGACAAGGCCGCTTCTTTGAACCTGGCCAGCGCTGGACACTACGACGACAACTACGTCACCGCCGCAGAAACTAAATATACGGTCGTGCGCGACAGCAAAGGGTATGCCGTTGCCACGCCGATGGACCCAGGCGGCGACCTTACCGCGCGTATTGCCAAAGGCGGAACGTGGAACTGGTGGGCAAAGTTCTCCGCTCCACCGGAAGACGTAAAGACCTACGCGCTCTATCTGAAAGTTGGGCCACCCATCGAAGACATTCCGATCGTGGACAAGTGAGCGGATTTGGCTGGAGCGCGGTTGCCAATTGTTCGGGGCGGCTGTGCGCCCAATGTCAGGCGCTGACTGCCAGGCTCATTTGCTCGAGGATGAATCGGGCTTCGGCGGCAGGGTTCGGGGCCGCGGTGATGGGGCGGCCGACCACGATGTAGGTGGCGCCGGCCGCGATTGCCTCGGAGGGCGTCACGACCCGGCTTTGGTCACCGTGGTCCTGGCCTGCCGGCCGCACGCCCGGAGTCACAATCAGAAAGTGGTCGCCTAGTTCCGAGCGGAGTTCGGAAGCTTCCAGCGCGGACGCGACCACGCCCTGACAGCCGCTGTTGAGGGCCAGCGCCGCCAGGCGCAAGACCTGGTCCACGACGCGGCCCCGCACTCCGACTTTATCCAGGTCCTGATCATCCATGCTGGTGAGCACGGTAACTCCCAGCACCATCAGGGCGGGGCTCACACTGCGGGCGGCTTCGACCGCTGCGCGCAACATCTTGCCGCCACCGCTGGCGTGCACCGTAAGCATCCCCACGCCTAGCTCGGCAGCCTGATGCACAGCGGCCGCAACCGTGGTGGGAATGTCGTGATATTTGAGATCGAGGAATACGCGGCGACCGGAGGCGATCAGGTCGCGCACCACCCTGGGACCTTCTGCGGTATAGAGCTGCATGCCCACCTTGTAGGTCAAGGCGGAATCGCCCAGGGCCGCCACGATCTTCTGTGCGGCGGCCGCAGTCGACACATCCAAAGCGACGATCAGATGTTGTCTCGGATCGTACATCTTAAGAGAGTGTAAGGGATTTGGAGCTTGCAGGCTAGTATTGCAGAGCAGCCATCATTTCCGGACGTCCGGTGTTCGTCTTGCTCTTGACCACGTCCAGCCGCACCCGCTGCAAGCCTTTCGACTCGAAGCGCAGCACGCGCGCAGTGTTGTAGGAAAGGTCGATGATCCGTCCGGGGACGATGGGCCCGCGATCATTGATACGCACCACTACCGCCCGCCCGTTCCGCAGGTTGGTCACCCGTACCCAGCTACCCAGGGGTAGCGTGGGGTGGGCAGCGGTCAGATCGTACATGTCGTAGGGCTCTCCGCTAGCCGTGGCTCGCCCTTGAAAGTAGCTTCCGTACCAAGATGCCGTCCCAATTTGATACGGCTTTGTCCGGGCCATCTTGCCCGGTATTGCCTTACTGACGGTATTCACGGACTCTGAGCTGGTCGGTCGCTGAGCCGCCCCTAGGCTGACGACCATCAAAACCGTCGCCAGTATATGAGCTATGTGTCCTCGCATTGTCACCTCACATCTCTAAGTCGTTCCCAGTCTTATCTCTCCACAGTTCGCCAAGGATTTGACAAGGCTAACGGGAGAGGGGCAGCCTGTCAATCCGGATTTAGCCATAGCAAGATGCTTATCTAGTAATAGATATCTCACGTAACATATTGCTAATCTTGACTAATGCTACCCATATTGCTGTAGTCAATGGCCTTAGATGTTTATATAATAGTAAATACAGTCCAAAGGGTAGTAGCATGAATTTATTACCTCCCATTTAGTTTCAATGGGTTACGAGCATTACCTCGGTTTGCGCTGAAGTAATACTTAACTCAAGATTCGGCTGATGTGGAAGCGAGCGTCCCCGCTCCGGACCGGGTGGCGCTGACGCACGAGCCGGACGCTCGCTCCTGCATCGGAACTGTTACATTGCACTATGGCCCAGTCTCCACCGGTGGTCCTCACCATTGCCGGATTTGACCCCTCTTCCGGGGCAGGGGTGACGGCGGACGTGAAAACCATCGCCGCTCACGGCTGCTACGGCGTGGGCTGCATCACGGCTTTGACCGTCCAATCGACGGCAGGAGTTCGCCGGGTTGAGGCGGTTAGTCCTGAGGTTGTCGCCGAGACCCTCAAAGAACTGAGCGCCGACGTTGAGATTTCGGCAGTCCGCATCGGCATGCTGGGCTCCGGGAAGGTCGCGCGGGTGGTGAGTGATTTTCTGGATGAGTCGGGGTTACGTAATGTTGTTCTCGACCCGATCATCAAATCGTCATCCGGCTACGATCTGATCGATGCGGCTGGACTAAGACTTCTGATCGAGCGCCTGCTGCCGCTGGCCACAGTCATTACACCCAACGTGGACGAGGCGGCGGCCCTGACCGGGTTCGCTGTCACGAATCTGGAGCAGATGCGCGTGGCGGCGGCCCGGCTTCATGAGATGGGGGCAGCCGGCGTGGTTATCACCGGCGGCCACCTGGAGAAGGCCATTGAACTCTTGAGTTTTACCAGTCGCCATGGCACCGAGCAGGAAGTGTTCAAATCCAACCGGCAACAGTCGAAATCCACCCATGGCACAGGATGCGCATTTGCCGCGTCGATGGCCTGCCATCTGGCGCGGGGGAGGGGACTGCCCGAAGCCGTACTGCTGTCCAAAACCTACGTCGCAGCCGCGATCGCCAATGCCCATCCCCTGGGACGCGGCAACGGACCGGTGCATCATCTATACCGCATGTATCAACAGAGACGGGTAGTGATTAATGACCCCACCTAGGTGCTGGTGAGTGTGTGGGTCGGACACTCTTGTCCGACGCCTTTGAAGTTGATTTCCGCTTTGCTCGCACCATGGGCACGAGCCGCACGACCCCTCGGCGAGCGTTGCTCGCCCGCCTGGACGAGGGCGTCCGGGCCTACGCAGGTTGTGGTGTTTTTAGCGTTTTGTAGGGGGGGACTTCTTGAGCAGCAATCCGGCGGCGAAGGCTGCTATGGCGCCCAGGAGCCATTGCATCCGGTAGAGTTGTACCGCCTGAAAATCGTTGAAGGTCTGCACGCTGTAGATCATGCCAACGGCGATACCCGCCATAATCAGACATGCTATTCCGATCAGGAAAGCGACCAGCGAAGCGGTGGACAGGCCGAGCGCACGCTGGATGTTGTGGAACTCCAGGTAGAGCGTCCAATGCGAAGTGGTCGAAGGCCGTGTTTCACGCGAAGCCCCGCAGACATGGCAGAAAAGCGAGCCTACCATGAACTCGGTGGCGCAACCGTCACAGACTTCCACCATGCCCGGGCGAGGTGCTTCGCCTGGGACTACAGGGGGCCGCCAGAACTCGTGTTGCGCATCGTGCACGACGTTAGACATAACAATCCTCGCCTTCCCAGATCGCAAGCCTGTGACCAAAAACCCAAGGTTGGTAAGTCATTGAAACGCCGATTCTTTGGCAATCGAGCCCGAAGATGACTGTCTCAAATCGCGCAAGAATTACCGCTGGCACTAGGAAAGATGCGCTCGACTGATTATGAAAAGTTAATTCTGGACGCTGATTATAGGCACACTTTCAGTCCACTTTCTTCGACGGGAACTTAACCTTCTTGGTTCGCGGCGTGCGCTGGCCGGCTTCAGGTAAACTAATGTTCAGCGACTCCCGACGAGAAAGAATTGCTTTTACCGCTTCCACGCCGAGCCGTTTCATTTCTGATGTGTGTTCTGCTGGCTGCGCAGGCGGTGGCGTCGTCGCCGGATGCGAACCCCGCATCGCTGGCCTATCGTCCTCATGATCCGCTGAACCTGAGCGCGTTTAACCATTTCTACAACCTCGACTATGACCGGGCGGTGCAGGAATTTGAACAGGTGCTGGGGCGGCATCCTGACGATCCCTTCGCGGTCAATCATCTCCTGACCGCGACCCTGTTCCGGGAACTCTATCGCATGGGGGTGCTGAACACGGGAGAGTACGCCAACGACAGTTTTATCTCCGCGCCGCACCGTCCCGCCGATCCGAAGGTCAAGCAGCAGATCAAGAATTTGGTGGAACGAGCCCTGCAGCTGGAGGAAAAACGCCTGGCCGCAAACCCGAACGATGTGGACGCGCTGTATACCCGAGGCGTGACCCGGGCGCAGTTTTCCACCTACACCGCATTAATCGAGCGCGCCTGGTTTTCAGCTCTTCGGAATGCGGTGGGAGCGCGCCGCGATCATGAACGCGTGCTGGAACTATCTCCTTCCACTTTGGAGGCGAAGTTGATCGTGGGTGCGCACAATTACGTTCTTGGAAGCTTGCCCTGGGGAGTCAAGGTGGCAGCTTCGATGGTTGGGCTGGGGGGCAACAAGGAAAAGGGCCTTCAATACCTGAGAGAGTGTGCCCAGGGGAACGGCGAGACCAGCATCGATGCGCAGATCCTGCTGGCGGTGTTTCTGCGCCGCGAGCACCTCTACGATGAAGCGTTGCCGATTGTGCGCGCGCTGGTCCCACGCTTTCCCCAGGACGTGCTGCTGGCGCTGGAGGAGGGCCACCTGCTGCGCGCGGCGGGCCGCAACCAGGAGGCAGCGGCGGTTTACCGAAGAATCTGGCAGGCTGGGAAGGAAGGACATTTTCCAGGACTGCACTACGAAATCGCCGCTCTGAGCCGGGGTGATTTGTTGCGCAGTCAGAAGGACTACAGCGGAGCCGTGGCCGCGTACGAACAGGTGGGCCAAGCCCCGCAGCCTGATTCGGAGGCGTTACAGAAAGCCAACCTGGGAGCGGGGGAGATGTACGATCTGCTGCAGAAACGCGATCTAGCCCTGGCCAAATATCAGGCGGTGGTGGCGAGTGATGCCAGCACGCCGCCAGCTGAGACTGCGCGCAAACGGATGAAAGAGGCTTATCGGGAGAACTAGGTTCGGGAACTTCTTAGTCCCGGTGCGCGTATCCTAGAAGGGGATATGGAGCGACGGGTGTGCGGCCGTCCGGTACGGCTGCGGCAGAATGCCCGCGCTGCTGGAGGAATTATGTACTGCAACTACTGTGGCAAGGTGATTCAGGATGACGCCAGCCATTGCGCTTATTGTGGCAAGCGGATCGGGACCGTGGTTGCGCGCAGGCGCCTGGTGCGCCCGCGTGGCGATCGCAAGATCGCGGGAGTTTGTGCCGGCTTCGCCGAATATTTTGATCTCGACGTGACCCTGGTGCGGTTGGTGTGGTTGATTACCGCAGTGATGACTGGTGTGGGATTGCTCTCATACCCCATCGCCTGGGTGGTGATGCCGGAAGAGCCGCTGCGGCTGGAAGCGCCGGCGGGGCACCAGGCCGCGGTTTCGTAAATTTGAGATGGGTGTGGGATGGTGTGGGTCGGACACTCTTGTCCGACGCCTTTGAA
>JAIQFF010000201.1 GCA_020073395.1 Terriglobia bacterium | reverse complement strand
GCATCAGCCGCAAACGCTCTTCCAGCACACGAATCCTCAGCTCCGCGTACTGCAGCCGGCTCTTCAGTTGTGCGATGAGTTCCAGATCTGCTGGTGCTGAAGGAATGGGAGCTTCACTCACTATGGGCACTGATCTAACAGAGTCGACCGCGACGTACAAGCAATTTATGCGGCAGCATGTCCTTCTGGCGGAGCCTTCCGGTACCACTGCTTTTGCTTGGTTGTGGCCAGATCGATCCCACCTAACAATAGAGAGAGCTCTTCGTGACTCAGGACGACCTTGCCCTGCGCATCGCCGGATTGCGGCCAGGTGAAACGCCCTTTCTCTAACCTCTTGGCACAGACCCACAAGACATCTTCATAATGCCCCTTTTCACTATGTGGTTGATAAGTTGAGAACTGTCTGGGCCGAAGACGGTACTGTGGGGGAGGATCTTCCGAGCCGTACGCGATCAAGTAGGCGCTTAGCGTCCTCGCTCTCAAGAGCCTGTTTGTTCAACACCCACGGCCCGCAGGCGATCGGCCGCTCTGCCGCAATATAGCCGCGTTCGATGGCAATCCGCAATGTGCGATTAGATACGCCGACCACACGTGCGGCCTGCGAGAGATTCAGCCAACCTTCTGCGGCCTGGCGCTGCGCATCATGACACTTGATTTCATGATTGAAGCGCAACGATGTAACCAGGGCCCGCGTCCAGTAATTACCGCGAGCGGTGGGTAGTTTTGCGCGATTGAGAACGCCGGCGATCATCTCGTCGCTGTAGATGCGCGACAAGACGCGAACTGACTCCACGATATCCTTCGGGATGTGCCCGCTGCTTTCTCCGCGGCGACGACGCGGCAGGCGCAGTGGCGTATGCACGCCACCCTTCCAGTGGATAAGCAGCACGACCTCGCTCGTCTGTTCATCGATGTCCACAACGATTTCGCGGATCAGCGCTCGTAGGAGTCGCTTCTTCGTACGCTCGTCGGCCTCTGGGTTATTCCACAAGGCCTCGAGATCGCTCGCAAGATCTTTGAACTCATCCACTGTGCCCACGCTGGTGGACTGTGCGCATTCGCTCTCTGCGGCAATCCGCGCTTCGATGGCTCGCTCTTTTTCAAGGGCGGCATTCCACCGCCGCTCAAGCTCTTGCGCAACTAGGCGATTTTCCGGATCCGAGGCCTCGTACTGCCGTTCGGCGCGCTGTGCCCGGTAGCGCGCAGCTTCGAGATCGCGGCGCAGCGCATCCAGCACCTCAGAATGTTCTTGGGCCTGTCGCTGAGTAGCCATGATCGCTGCCTCTATCGCCGCGGGTTGCACCACGCACAGCAACTGCCGAGCGACTGCGGCATCGACATTTGCACCGCTGAAGGCGACACACCGCGCTTCCTTGTTGTCCAGGTAAGCCCTGGGACATGCATAACGAACCACCTCGCCATCAGCACCCTTGTAGAATACCCGCAGCATACGGGCACAACGCCGGCAACGCAACAACCCCGTCAACAGCCCGCTGCCACGGCGCGCGGCCCCGGATGGTTCGCAATCGCTGAGGCGATTGCTGATGATCATCTTCTGGATACGCTCGAAGTCTTCCCACTGCACATAGCCTTCGTGCGCATCGGGGATAAGGGTAACCCAGCGCTCGCGAGGTCGGCGCCGAGTGCGCTGCACGGAGAGACCATTTTCGTAGCACGTCAGGCTCTCAGTCTTGCCATACGCATACGCTCCACCGTATGCAGGATTCGTCAGGACCCGGTGGATGCCGGAGTAGGCGGGCCGTCGCCAGTGAACCTCGCCCCGGATCGTGCGGGCCGGAATCGACAGTTCGTTCTCCATAAACCACAGCAGCGTTTGGCGAGCGCTGCCGAGTTCGAGGAACTTTGCAAACACCAGCTCGATCGCGCGCCGAATGCGCTCATCGGGTTCCTTCTGAAGTCGCCCGTCCTCATCCTTGACGAAACCGACCGGACAGTGCGAGACGAGTTCACCGCGTCGCGCCTTCTCAACTCGGGCCTCGCTGGCCCGCTGGCGAAGCAGGTCGAGTTCGTACTCGTTAAGGGTTCCCTTCAGCCCCAACAGCAACCGATCATTGCCCAGGCGCGGCGAATACACCGTCTCCTGATCAACGAGCAGCGTGTCGACAATACGGCACACCTCCACCAACTGCTGCCACTCACGGCTGTTCCGCGCGAAGCGAGAAACCTCGCGTGCGCAGACCGCACCCACCTCTCCGAGACAGACCTGCGCCACCATGCGGTCAAACCCGGTGCGCGTGACACCGCCACCCGCCGAACGGCCGAGATCTTCATCGATGATCTCCACCTCGCTCCAGCCCAGTGATCGGAGATGAGCTTCCATCGCGTACTGCAGCTTCTGACTTTCCAGGTTGTTCATCACCTGATACGGCGAGGACTGCCGCACGTAGAGGATAGCTTTACGCGAAAGATGCTGCGGCTTGATCTTGTCACTCATCGCGCCCTCCCCGGTTTTGAGGGACGCGAACTGGATCGCTCGTCCAAACACTGACGAGCAGTTGCGCCAGGAGTCTTACCACCTCGACGCGCGCCGGTTGGGTGAGATCGCTCCAGCGCGGTACGGCGAGTCGTTCGCCAAACAGCGCCAGTTGTGTTATTCGAGATCTTTCTGAAAAGGCTGCCATCCATGTCTCCGTGACCGGCTTGCCGGGATAGCTGCGGTTGTAACACCGAAGCCTTCATAGAGACACGTTGCTCGGCGATCGAGCTTTTCAAAGTGCGCAGCGTCGCGCAATCAACATGAGGCTGTTCCGTGAGCCGCAGCGTCGCGCAATGCGCCGCATCGAACATCCACTTCGGGATTTCAACCAGCATCGCATCGAGCGGCGCATCAGGGAGTTTGCACTGGAATGCTACATCGGCGTGCGCACCGCCAGCCCTGCGCGTCAACACACTACGACCATACCAGCGGTGCCATGGATAACAGACTTGTCTGGAATCAAAGGCGATACTGTGGGTTTTCTGTAGAGGGATTGCAGAGTCCACTGCCATCCCAAACAAGGACCTTCAACCGATTGCGCTGGGCATTGCAGAACAAGAACAAGTGCCCGCTCAGAGGCTCACAAGACAATCGATCCCGGACCAGACCGTACAGCCCGTCGAATCCCTTGCGCATGTCGGTGACTCCGGCGGCCAGATAGATCCGTGTGGCTGGACCCAATCCAAACACGGCTTACGCCCGCTCCAGGATACCCACGAGGCGTTCGAACGTATTCGTATCAAAATCAGGATGTACCTCGATCCGGCGTCCGCCCGACAGCACCACGGTCAGACTACAACTCGGTTGGTGCTGCCTCGGCGATTTCTTGGCGGCCAACTCTACCGGAACCAACCGGTCGGCCGAAGAAGCTGCTCGGCTCTCTTTCTTCCAGCGTTTGTTCTTCAGGTGCCGATTCAGCGTGCCGAAGCTCAACCGCCGACTGCGGCAAAACTCGCTCCGCGGCATACCGCTGCTCATGAATTCCGCCACCAACGCCTGGACTTCCGCGCGTGTACGTCGTTTGTGTGCTGAAACCGTCTGTGCTCCGCTCATCCGGAAACTTCAACACAAACCGTGTCCCTCGAACAGGTGTGTTGCTCAGACGCTTACGGTTAAGCTAAGGCTGAGCTTCATAAACAATATTAAAAGGTGTTTCTGTAGCGCGGCGGAAACGATTGAAGCCGGCTGACGTAACTACTTCTCGAATCCGTGACTCCCCTGCCTGAGCTCCTAGGCACAGTCCAACCTCTTGGGACCGTGAGCAGGGGGTGCACAAAAGGGTGGAAAACGAGTAATAAACTCGACCCACTGGATTCAGGTTGTCCTTCAACTGATCGTTAGCAAAAGGCTCAACGATCATCCAAGTGCCATCTTTCGTCAACGATTTCCGAACGTGTGCTGCCGCGCCGACTGGGTCTCCCATGTCATGCAGGCAATCGAACACGGTAACAAAGTCGTAGTCTTTACCGGGATATTCTTTTGCCTTGGCTACTTCGAAAACGACGCGGTCGGCGATGCCTTCGCGTTCGGCATACTCGCGGGCGGCTTCAATAGACTTGTCATGATAGTCGAACCCGAAGAATCGAGACTTGGGGAACGCTTTCGCTAGCAATAAGGTGGATGCCCCCTTCCCGCAGCCGACGTCTGCCACTCGTGCTCCCGCTTCGAGCTTTTGCTTGACACCACGCAGTGAGGGAATCCATGTGCTTACCAGGTTGGCGGCATACCCTGGACGGAAAAACTTTTCGCACCCGTGAAAAACACCGTCCGTGTGTTCATGCCAGCCCATTCCCAAGCCCGAGCGGAAGGACTCGGTGATTCGTGGCACGGCGGCCAGCGAGCCCACGGCCAGCTCGAAAGCTCCCGGCAGATACGCGGGGCTGTCTTCATTCGCGAGCGTAAAAGCTTGTTCTTCGGAAAGGCTAAACTTCCCCGTCTTTTCGTTATAGGTAACGTATCCACCTGCTGCCTGGGAAGCCAACCACTCACGCAGATAGCGCTCATCGGTGTTCGTCCGGTCGGCCAGCTCTGCCGGCGCCATGGGGTGCGCCGCAAGCGCCTTGTAGAGGCCCAGCTTTTCTCCGATCACCACCATTCCGGCGTGAACCGCCGCACCGAGATCAGTCACAAATTGACCAATAAAAGCGTTCAGCTTGTTCATATCGACAGCGGGTACTTGTGCAGTGCTCATTCTTGAATTTTCTCCATTTCTTGAATTTTCTCCATTCATTGAATCTGCCCTTGCCATCCTGGTTACCGAGTCGCAGTCTTGATGGGTTTGTTGTTGTGGCGAAAAATTGACCAAAAGGAGCCTATCTACGACGGAACAGCGATTTGTCACAAATACGTCACGGACATGTCATTTTTCGCCTAATTGCTTGTCCTACCGAAAAAGAGTCTGAATGTGAGCATGTAGTGTTAAAAACTAAAGAAGGAGCTTCTCCGAGAAGCTGGCTGAATCACAACCTTCGCTAGCTGTCGAAAAATCGCCATCTCTGACAATGTCGGCGGTGTCAAGCACATTTCGAGCGTACTAGTCCGTGCACTCGGAAGAGCGCGCCATTTCGCTCTAGTTGAAGAACTGCCATACCAACCAAGGCTCGCTCGTAATCGTTTTCAGGTCAGCACTCAGTCCGACCCATGCATCTCTTCGGTCGCAACTTCGATCATGATTACTAGTTCAGACTCCCCGTTACAGGGAGCGGGACCCCCAATCAATTACTCGGTGTTCGACTGCACACCATGGCGATTTCCAGGCTGTCCCGCGTGCGAACCGAACTTGGTCAACTGCTCATAATTCCATCCCTTGCGCCACATCCAGTACAGGCAAACGGCGAGTTTCCGCGCCATCGCGACCTTGGCGATCTTCCGTCCCCGCCGCATCGCAAGGTGAAAGTACTTACTGCGCCATTCCGGGATGCTGCGCACCGTGACCTGGGCTGCTTCCACCAGCAGGAAACGCAATATCGAACTCCCCTGCTTGGTGATGTGTCCGAGCCGTCTCCGATTGCCGCTGGAGTCTTCCAACGGCACCAGCCCCAGATAGCTGGCCACTTGCTTGCCGCAATGAAACCGATCCGCTTCCCCGATGATCAGCACGAACGCCAACGCGGTCAGCGCACCCACTCCGGGATGAGTTCTTAACCGCTGTGCTGGCGGACACTTCTCCGTTTCTTGCTCGATCGCCTGAGTAAGTTCCGCAATTGTCGGGTTCAGTCGATCCAGCAACTCCAGCAGATCTCGTCGTCGCCGGCTCGCCCAGGGAGCCAACCGGAAGGACTCCAGTTGCTCCCGTCCCCGCTCCCGCCACAACCGCTTCTTGGAGCGCAACCCTTCATTGAGAGCTACGGCTTGCAGTTGATTCATGATCCGCGTGCGGGCCTGCACCATGCGATGCCGGTGCCACAGCAGTTGCCGCAGATCGCGATTCTCCCAGCTCGGCACCCAGATCTGCGGAAAACGATCCTCCAGCAGCAACTGCAAAATCAGTCGTGCATCCTGCCGATCCGTTTTCTGCTTGCGTACTCGCTTGGTGCGGATCTCGGCGGCATCTCCGATCCACAACTCAAACTGCAGTTCGCTCAACAAGCGTTCCAACCAGCGTGCGTGCCCGCTGGCTTCCATTCCCACCCGTACCTTCTCGCCGGCCAGAGCACGGTAGAAGTTCTCCGCCTCTTCGCGATGCGCTAATCGTCTTTCCTGGAACTCTCCGGTGTCGGTATCCACCGAAGCAATTTGCTGAAACTCGGGATGGAAATCTACTCCTTGTATCTTGTTTGCGTCTGCCCGATTCGGTCGCTCTGTGTTAGTGGGGAACTGGATCGGGTTTCGGCGGGAGGCCGTTCACTCCTGAGGCGCTGTTGTTCTGCAGCCTGGATTATAGATAGGCCCCCCGCCCTCCTTTCTCAACGCCGTGGAGAATCTCAGGCCGCGAGAGCCTGCATACAAGGTCGGCGAGAGAGGTGGCACAGGGTCGGGGAGCCGAAGCTCAGTCTAATCCAGTTTTGCAGGGGGGCAACATGCCTGTAGCTGAAGTCGACACGTTTGCTGGGATCGATGTCAGCGCGCACGAGTTAAGTGTCGCCTTACGCCGCGGTCAAGGCCACGACAAGCCCGCCATGGCGAAGTTCCCGAACCATCCTCCCGGGCACAAGGCCCTGGTCGCCTACTTGCTCCGCGGTGGCGGACGAGTGCGGGTCTGCCTGGAGGCCAGTGGGAATTACAGTCTGGATCTGGCGTTGACCTTGCAAGCGCACCGCCAGGTGGAGATCAGTGTCATCAATCCGCGGCGGGCACGACGCTTCGCAGAGTCGCTCGGTGAACGCAGCAAGACCGATCCGGTCGATGCCCGTGTGCTCTGCGAATATGCTGCTCGCATGCCTTGGGTTCGGTGGCAACCGCCCAGCCCAGTTGCTCTACACTTGCGGGCTTTGACCCGTGCCATTGCGGACCTGGGTGTTATCCATACTCAACAGAACAATCGTGCGTATGCGGCGGCAGCTAGCCAAGCCTTGCCGGTCTTGGTGGTCAAGGAGATGCAACGCCATAAGAAATACCTGGAACAGCGCATGACACGGTTGCGACGGGAAGCTGTACGGCTCATCGCCTGCGATCCCGAACTGGACCGCCGCTTTCGCCTCATGCTAACTACGATCGGCATCGCTGAGACCAGCGCTCTGCAGATCCTGGGCGAATTAGCCGTGCTGCCCGACATGCTGGACGCGCGCCAGTGGGTGGCCTTCAGCGGACTGGATCCGCGGCTCTTCAAGTCGGGGAAATCGGTCGAGAAGCGGCCCCGGATTAGTCGGAGTGGCAGTCGTCACCTGCGTCGTGCTCTCTACATGCCGGCCCTGGTCGCACTGCGTCGTGATCCCTATCTCCGTGTCTTCTATCAAAACCTACTCGCTCGCGGCAAAGCTCGACTGCAAGCGGTGGTGGCAGTCATGCGGAAACTGCTGCATGCTCTGTTTGGCATGTTCCGCAGCAATCAACCGTACGATGGCTCCAAGCTGTGCGCGGTGGACCTGGCCGTCCATGCCATTGCCGCTGGCGCTTGAGCGACCCGAAAAAGAGAGAGGGTTCTCCGCACCTCTCCTAGAGAGAAAACACTTTGACTTTAAGAGAGAATCTATAATGATCATGTTCGGCTCCTTTCTCCCGAGCCTTTGGTTGGCTTTAGCACCACCAACTTTACTCGGGTCTGGGAGCCGACATTGTCATGGAATCAATTACACTCATT
>JAIQFF010000200.1 GCA_020073395.1 Terriglobia bacterium | reverse complement strand
CCGGAGCCGACAATGCCGCCCATGACGATCATGGTGGCATCGAACACGCCGAGCAGTTGCCGAGGTTTGACGGGGTCCAAGAATCAGCCTAAGGGAGTCGTTGTCCAGTCTAAGAAACAAATCGCGTCGGACCGCGGACCTGACCCGGATCACCTTACCATAGGCTTGCTAATTCAGCGCCTCTAGAGCTTTGACAGCGAAGCCCAATAATATCCGCACATGGTAGGCTTTCGTGGCTGGTGTACCGGCCCTTGGAGGCCCATGAACGAAAGTCGTCCTTTTCATTTTGACCTGCAGGCAGCCGCCAGACAAATCATGCTGGAAAATGGATTCGAGCCGGACTTCCCTCCGGAAGTCCCGGAGCAGCTTGCAGAGCTGAAAGCGCATCCGCCGCAAGTGTCGCCCGGCGGGGATATCCGAGACCTGCGACAGATGCTCTGGTCATCCATCGACAACGATACATCCCGCGATCTCGACCAGATCGAAGCCGCCGAACGTCTGCCTAACGGGGAGATCAAGGTCCTGGTGGGAATCGCTGATGTGGACGCATTTGTCCCGCAGCGTTCTCCGATCGATGGACATGCGGCCAAGGAAACGACCACGGTCTACGCGGGCATCGAGAGTTTCCCGATGCTGCCGGAGGCTTTGAGCACGGGCGCCTCTTCCCTGCTGGAAAACGGCGACAAGCTTGGCGTGGTGATCGAGTTTGTGGTCGAGCCGGATGGCGACGTGAACTCCAGCGACGTTTATCGCGCAATTGTTCGCAACCAGGCCCATCTGGCCTACGATTCCGTGGGGGCTTGGCTGGAAGAGAACGGTCCCGCCCCCGCGAAAGTGGCAGCCTCAAGCGGGCTGCAGGCTCAACTCAAGCTGCAGAGCGAGGCCGCGCAAGCACTGAGGAATCAACGCTACCGCAATGGCGCCCTGAACATAGACACCAGCGAAGTGCGCCCGGTGGTGCTCAATCAACAGGTGGTCGACGTCATGAACCAGCAGAAGAACCACGCCACCGAATTGATTGAGGACTTCATGATCGCGGCCAACGGAGTGGTAGCCCGCATGCTGGAAAAAGTGTCGTCTCTGCGGCGCATCGTAAAGACTCCGGAGCGTTGGGACCGGATCGTCCAACTCGCGGCTATGCACAATGAACGATTACCGGCGCAGCCTGACTCCAAAGCGCTCAACGACTTTCTGCTCAGGCGTAAAGCCGCCGATCCAGATCATTTCGCGGATCTGTCGCTGGGCGTGATCAAACTAATCGGACCTGGGGAATACGTGCTGGAGCGTCCGGGAGATCCAGAGCAGGGCCACTTTGGCCTGGCGGTGCAGGACTACACACACTCCACGGCACCGAACCGGCGCTTTGCCGATATCGTAACCCAAAGGCTGATCAAAGGCCTGCTGTCCGGTCAGCCAGCCCCTTATACCGATGACGAACTGGCAGCCATCGCGCGCAACTGCACGCTGAAAGAAGATGCCGCGCGCAAGGTAGAGCGGGAAATGTCGAAGCGGATTGCAGCGCTTGCCATGACTCACAGAATCGGGGAAACGTTCGACGCGATCGTTACCGGGGTCACGCCGCATGGAACCTTTGTTCGCGTGCTACAGCCGCACATCGAAGGATTGTTGGTGCAGGCGCAAGGAGTGGATGTGGGGGACAGGCTACGCGTGAAGCTGACGCGAACCGATGTGCAACGCGGGTATATCGATTTTGCGCGCGCCTAGCCGATGTCACTTGGTCGATCGATTCACCAGTGTAGTGTTGGGATAGTAGTGATCGAGAATCTCGCGGAAGCTCCCTCCGGATTTTGCCATGGCTCTTGCTCCCGCCTGGCACAGGCCGATGCCGTGCCCCTCGCCTCTGCCTTCAAGAACGACGCCGTGCGAGTCGCTGTGGGCGGTGAAGTTGTTGCTGGGTACCGCGTCCCAACCGAGACGGCGATCCACAGCTAGCCGGGAAGCCTCTCCGCGGTCTCGCAACTCGACAGCTTCGGCCGGTGAGACCCGACGAACCCAGCGCGATGGATGGCGCAGGCAGTAGTCGCAGACCGCTGCGAAGTACGGGTACGTGTGACTCGATAAGCCCACTTCCTGCGGAGTGCGGGTACGCCCACCACAGCTGCGGGTAAACATTGCGGCCACAGCCTCGTCCCGATACACCAGGACCAAACCACGCGTAGCCAGGGCAGCGCGGGAAGCATTGCTCTCCGGAGGCGGCGGCTCGCGCAGGAACTGGCAATGGGTAGTGTCGCAGAAATCGAAGTTGTGATGACGTCCGCGAGCCGCGGTGAAGTACGAACGGGTGGCTACAGCCTGCGCCTTCAAGGTCTCGAGCGGCGTGTCCGGCGCGCTCTCGGCTTGAACCACTGAAGCGACCGCGGTTTCCAGATCCATCTGGACGACCGGAGCCAGCACGCCGGCAGCGGCCTTCAACTCAAGCACACCACGGTAGCGTCGGGTGATTTTTCCGGGAATGTTCAGCACGAAATCAGCCACGCCATTGCTTCGGCTGGAGGCGCGAAGACTGGAAGTTCGGATGGACTGATCACCAACCGTTAAAATCAGGTCGTCGCCAGCCACAGTTATTTCTGCTATGTGCTGTCCAGAACTTCTTTCCAACACGAAGCTCTTTGGCCCTGCATGGACGATCACCGCCTGCGCAGGCGCGGCCTGGAGCGTGATCTGGCGGAAGCGGAAGAGCCCGAGCACTCTGATACTGACATCCTGTGCGCAGGCGGCGTGAGTCGCAAGCAGCACGCATGCGAGCAGGCGAAGTCTCTTCGACATTCCGGTTACTCCTCGATCCGGCGCAACATGCGCCCCGCGGTCAGCGCTGCCCTGGCGCCTGGAACCCCATGCACCCGGACCATCAGCAATAGTTCAGGCTGCTCGGCTGGCACCAACGCGACCACAAAGCCATCCCCCGGAGCACGATCACGATGGGTGCACACGGCCGTTCCCGTCTTCACCAAGGCACTGGAGTGCTGCAATGCGCGGTCAACCTCCGATCCTGTACCCTGCCGGGCAGACTGAGCCATTCCCTCCACCACTTCGCGCACGCCGGGCTGGTCGCGCCGTCGATTGAGTTCCAGGTAGGCATGCGCCATGTGGAGCGGCGAGATGCGCCAAAGATTTCCGACACCGATCAGCTCCGGGCCCGACAGCTCTGGAGCGGGTGGGTCGAGGCCAAGCCGGCTAGCGGCGGGGATCACATCCGCGCTGGTCATGCGTGCAGTGAGCATCCGAAAATACGAGTTGCAGGAGTCCGCAATGGCGGCAGTGATGCCGATTTCTCCATGGCCGCGGGGAAGCCAGCACCCTCCCCGGGCACCGCGGCAAGCGTGAATAGGGTAGCGAAACTGATGCTCTTCGCCATAGGCCAAAGCGGTGAAGGGTTTTACCAGCGAGCCCAGGGGAATCGGTTGGTCAGCATGATCCCAACGAGAGGCCAGCACAGCCCCGGTCCGGACATCCAGCAGGAGGAACGAGACGTCTCGACTGGTAAACTCTCGTCCGAGAATTTGGGCAGCGGATTGTGCGAACAGCGAACTCCGAGCAGGCGCATTCTCCGCGAGCGCGGCGGGAAAATGCGGGCCCGCGGCTGGAGTCAAGGCCAGGACTCCAATCACCAGCAACAGTGCGATCTTCTTTACTGGGACCATTGATATGTGACCGTCTGCAGCAATTTGTCGCCAGTATCGTGAACCACAATCCTTTCCGACGAAACCGCGGTCAGGGCTGCACTCAGGCTCGCGATATTTTCCGAGAGGAATTGTGGTTGGCGCTGTGTGCTTCCAACTCCAGTGGGACTTAGGTCTGGCCGATCGACTACGGTGGTCAAGCGGGCAAAGTTCTCTCTTTCGCGTTGATGGTTGAATTCCGCTACGAATACCGCCGGCTTCACATCTGATCTCCGATTTGCGTTCGCCAACATATTGCTCATCAGGCTGGGATCGTCTGCAAGTATCAGATATCCGCCTCGGACGGTGGCGATAAGCGGATGCAGGCCGTCGAGTTCGTAGTAGCCGTTGGCCTGCTTCCAGGCCACACCCAACTGGCTGGCAGTCAGACTCGGTCGAATGAAACTGGTCAAGGCATTGCGGGCGGCGGCTTCATCCCAATCCGCAGCCCCGGCCAGCGTAACCGCCGAGTGAATTCTTACGAACACGCCAGTCTTGTCTCGCTCCGTGGACTGCACGTGAAGCACGGCATTGACCTGACTCTTCTGCAGCAGATTCTTCAGCGCAACTGATCCTTGATCATCGGGCCCGTGCTGTGCCGGAGCCTGATCAATGCGCGTTTCCAGATCAGAACTCGATCCCGTCTCGCCCGATGTCAATTGGGCCCCAGGTGCAATCTGCCCGGCGGGAACCGGCCCCGTGTGCGGAGCCAATATCTTGGTCTCGAGCACATCAAGACATGGATCTGTCGATGGACAAGGCTGGGCCTCGTAGAAACCTGCGCTGTCTGGCACCAGGCGAACTAAATCCGACACTTCCTCGCCTTCACCACCGGCTGAGGCGGACGCGCCCGCCTTCTTTAGCAGGACACGTTCCTCGCGGTATTCGCTGCCGGAGCGGAACAGATCGGAAATCGCCGCGGCATACGATTTCATGTCGGTGATATTCTGCTGCACCCAGTACGAGCGAAAGTACGGGCTGGGCACGATTTTCTCCAGGTTCAGGACCATGCGCAGATCTCCAACAGGACCCGCGGCGCTCACAGACTGGGCAAACCAGGGCTCTGCTTCGATGGCGCGGTCTTTGCCTCCCGCAATCAACTGCAGAGCGCCGGCCATCAAGTCCTCCCGCGTTGCCAGCAGCAGGTAATTTCCGCTGACCGCGAACTCCACTTCGCGTTGTGATTCGGGATCGTGCCGCAGATAAAAAGTTGCGCCGCCCGCGCTACGCGTCTCGAACTTTGAACGCGTCTGCCAGAGCTGGGTCTGCATCGCATTCGCCGACGGTAAACGCGTGATGTACACAAACTGCAGTTTTCCGATGTCATAAAGCGCGAGCGCGCTCTCCCTACCCGCCACCTGAGACAGGAAGTTCATGTCCGGGGGGAGGCCGGCGGCCGTGGCGAATTGCTTTCCGGCATCCTTCAAGCGCAACAGCAGACGGGAGCGGGAAAAGACTTCGTAGTTGCTGCTAGCCAGCCAGGCCTGCTTCTGCGGCGATTGGTTCCAATCCGACAGCAGCGCCGAGAAATCTTTTGCCTGTAGGCAGAGAAGCGCTCCGGACGGAACGTACCTGGAGAGCGGCACTTCGGGCGGTGCGGCGGCCTGATATGCCGCCCAGCCCAGGCCCATACTGACTCCGGCGATCAAGAGGAAGGTCATTATTTTTCTCATTGGCTGGTTCCGCCTTTCACCGGTGTTTTGACGGGGCGCGCCAAACGGGCGACGAGTTTGGGACGAACCAGGCGGTCCTGCTCCAGGGCTTCGTGCAGGATGGGCTGTCGCGCTGCATTGAGCTGCTGGCGACGCAGGCGGTCGCTTACGTCTGTGATCATGCTACCGATCTCCTTCCGGCGCGCGGGCGCTTTGTCCAGCTGGCGTGCGACCCGCAGATAGCGCAAAGCTTCGTCCAGGTGATCGAGCCTGATCATCAACTCACTCAGGGTCGTCGCCACCTGCGCCTGTTGCGCAGTTGGTAGCTTGAATGGGTCATCCATCTGGCCGGGCACGTTTTCGTCGGCGACATCGTTGTTAGCTTCGCCGATCATTTCCTCTTGCCTACTAACCACTCGCGGAATGGAACTGAGAAATTGCCGGCGCAGAAGCGGCTCAATTACGCCCCGGGCGAATTCATCGGAGTGCAGGCCAGCTGCCGCCTGGAATAACGGGATGCGCACGTCATCACGGGCGGGAGTGTCAGCCAGCGCGTTCCCCAGCAATTGAACTTTCACATGGGCATCGCCAGCGGATTGGGCCGCTTTGAGCCGGGCATCGTAGAAAAAGGGGCGGTCGGCCGCGGATGCAACAATCCCACTATCGCGAGCCGCCAGCAGATTCAGCTCCACGCTTCCGGTTTCAACCGGGTGGCGGCTGCCGGCCAGGGCCAGGGCCAGCGCCGCTTGCGTTCGTACAGAGTAGGGACTATCCGCGCCGGATGCGATGGCCGACAGAGAGTTCTGCGCCGAATCCACGTCCCGGCCGACAGCGACTTTCGCTTTTGCCAGCCGCAGGCGATAGGCAGCGTCCCAGGGCGCCGACTTTACCAGTTGTTCAAGAAATTCGATGGCCTCGGCATTGTGGCCCGTCTTCTCCAGCAACGCGGCTGCGGGGTCGAGGTTTTCAAAGGGATTGCCCACTACCACAACCAGGCGGCGTAGCAACGCTACCGCGCCTGGCGCGTCACCCGCGGCGATACGGATTTCGGCCAGGCCAAGAAAATTTGCGGCGTCAAGCTTGTGATCGTCGAGCTCGCGGGCGAAAACGAACTCGAGCACTTTGCGCGCTGAGTGTTTGTCTCCGAAGTCGGCCAGCTGCCGCGCAGCCAACCGGAGGACGTCCGCGGCGGGCGTGGTTTCCGGGTCGGAGCGATAGCTTTCTATTTTGGCATCCAGCGTTCCGGTCTGCGCCGCGACCTGCAGTTCAAGGGGAACGATGGCCGCCGCTTCCGCAGTGCGCGTTTCCATGGACAGGGCGGCGATCGCATCCCCGGCCACTGCGTACTGCCTAGTCACGACCAGGTATTTTATCCACCGCACTTGCCAGGAGCGCAGGGCCTGTTGAGCACTTTCTTTCTGCAGTCCCTCTGCCTTCGATACTCCGTCCTGCTTCGCTTGCAGGATGCGCTGATAGATGGGCGCGCGCTGGGCCAGCGGGATCCATGACGCCTCCACGACATCAGCGAGGACAGTGGTGGGATCGTCCGCAGCCGAAGCCAGATCCTGCAGCCAACCGGTCGCCGCGGCCGGGTCCTCGCTCGCGGCATAGACGCTGTGGAGCAGCGCGTTCAAGCGGTAGTTGCCGTTGCGGCGGAGGTATGCACGCAGGAGGGTATCCACATCGGGTTTCAGAGCATTGAAGAGTTTTCTGCTACGCAGATTTTCGCAAGCTCGAGAAAAATCCGCCCAGAAGCTCTCCGACACCCGCATGCTGTTGACCTGTTGCCCGAGCGTGGAGAAAACCTGTTTCCACTGAGCGATCGCCTCCGTGCGCGCGCCTCGTTTGAAATAAGCGAGGGCCAGGCGGTCGTGCACATCTGCCCGTCCTGGCGCCAATTCCAGGGTGTGATCATAGTCGGCGATGGCGTGAGCTGTGTCTCCGCTGTCAGAGTAGTAGTCCGCCACAGTCAGATAACCAGAGGCGCTTCCCGGACTCTGCTCCAGCATTGCGGGAAGAAAATCCTCAGGACTGCCTTGTTTGGTCAAACCGGAGTATTCGCCGTAGCGTGAGCCGTAGTAGAACCAGATGTTCCCGGCGAGCTGCTGAGCTCGGTCCACGGGCTTGGCCAGACGCTCAGCGACAGTGTTGTCCCCCAGGACGGACAGGAAGGCGGCGTTCACTTCCGGTGTTCGTTCCGCAAAATAAAGACCGACGAGAGCATCGTACGACTTCGACCAGACTAGCGTACGGGTTCGGCCACGTAACGATACTAAAGAATGCGCCAACTCCGGACTCCCGTTAGCCACGACATAGTCGGCGGCATCTTGGCCCACGGAAGTCCAGTACGAAGCCCGCTGCACCAACTCATTCGGCTTGCGTGTCAACAACAGTTGGTAGAGACGCATTTGCTGCTCGCGTCCGCCGGTGCCAAACGGCATGCCTGCGAATGCCCGCAGCTCTCCCTCGGGATCGCCGGCAGACTGGTAAGCGGC
>JAIQFF010000199.1 GCA_020073395.1 Terriglobia bacterium | reverse complement strand
CTCCGCCCCTACGCGGGCGCCGATGCAGACAGGCGGCCGATCAGCAAGTTGAAGAACTTTGCCGAGTCCACGTCTAACGCAACTTTGGCATTGGGCACGAACTTATCGCGTAACACGGGCGACGTGCGAGTGGTCGCAAGCGTCGGTGCCGAGCCGCGAATCGACATGTTCATGGCTGCTGCCTGCTTTTCCATTTCTGGCTTACGCCGCAAGTCGCCGGCCCTTGGACTATAGCCGAGAGTCTCGCCCGAGGTGAGCTCGCCGGTAGTCTCTACATCGACGTAATACTCTTTGAACTTCAGGATGGAAGGGTCGAGAAAGGCCGCGACCGCGAGCGAGTCGTGCATGTTCGGTCCCACCAAGAAACCCAGCTCGCGGTTGTGGTTGATAGCGTTGCGGCCGATCTTCGCCGCCGCCTGGCTGACGGGATTCTGCGCCGCTTCGAGGGTGCGTACGTGGTCTTCGGTGAGCGAAGTCTTGCGGGTGGCGTCGAGGCCGACCATGGTGATGGGAATGCCGGATTGAAAGACGATGCGCGCCGCCTCGGGGTCAACGTAAATATTGAACTCAGCCGCAGGCGTAATATTTCCGCCGGACAAGGACCCGCCCATCAGAACAATCCCGCGCACCATGCCTGCGAGCTCTGAGTCGAGATTCAGCGCGGTCGCGATGTTGGTCAGCGGACCAATCGGTATCAGTGTTACTTCACCGGGATATTTACGCACGATGGCACGAATAAATTCAGCGGCGGGCTGGGCGATGGGTTTGGTTTTCGGTTCGGGAAAAACCGCGCCGCCCAGTCCGTTCTCGCCGTGCGCGTAGGCCGCCGTCACCAGACGGCGCACCAGGGGCATTTTGGCGCCGGCAGCTACCGGGATGTCGGTGCGACCGGCTATTTCCACCATGCGCAAAGCATTGGGAAGCGTCAGGTCCAGTGGGACGTTTCCCGCGACTGGGGTGATGCCTTCAATCTTCAACTCCGGCGAACGCATGGCCAGCAACAAGGCGAGAGCGTCGTCAACACCGGGGTCGGTGTCGATGATCACGCGGAAGGGGCCCCGATCGGTTCTCTGACCTTCCGGATCCTGTTCTGTTGCCGGCGCGGCTTGGGCAGAAGGAGTGAAAGCGGCCGCCAGGGTGCCTGCGGCCACGGCAGCGGCTGAGTTGGTTACAAACTGGCGGCGCGTCACGCGAAGATGCGGCTTCGATTCCATGGTGTCTCTCCTGGGAAGATTGGCTAGTGCGCTTGCCGGGACGGCTGGGTCATCAACTTGATGTAGAGATCGTACAGTTTTGTGGTGTCCACATCGAACTGTACAGTCGCTCTTCTTTCATACGGGGGAACATCTGCTTTTGGGTCCCAGAAAAGGGTTTGGCCGTAACTGGGCCCGTGGTCAACGTCGATGTCCACGTAGAGTTCCTTCTGTCCGGTAACGATGGAGGGATCAATCATGGCGGCGGCGGAAAGTTCATCCCACATGAAGCTTTCGACGGCGTATTGGGTGAGATAGCGAGCGACCGGCGTATCCGCCTTGGCAATCGCCGCTTTGACCGTCGGATTCACCTTTGTCTTGACCGAAATATCGATGGGCGTGATGGTGATCTTCTTCCAGGGGGCGCGCATAGCGATTCGCACCGCTTCCGGATCGAACCACCAGTTGAATTCGCGCCGGCCGTCAACCCCGTTGATCCCACCCGTGCTGGCATACATGCCGCTGCCCATCAGCACCAGTTCTTTCGCCAAGGTCGCGACTTCGGGGTCCAAACGCAGAGCCAGGGCGATGTTCGTCATGGGACCACCAGCCCAGATCACCACTTGGCCGGGATACTGATGCACCATGCGAATGATAAAGTGCGCTGCGGTTTCTTCCAGTGCCTTGGTGTGCGGTGTTCCTTCGACCAACGGAGGAACCACATCTGGCCCGTGATATGGAGTGCGAAAGGCCGGGGCAAGAGTTTCCGGCCATTTGGAGAAATCGTTCCAACAGCCTTTGTAGCGGAATTTGCCGTAGAGAGCTTCCCAGCGCTCGGCTTCTTCCTTGGAGTTAAGCAGCGGGAACTCAGCGCCCTGGACAACGGGAACGTCGGTGCGGCCTGCGATTTCGAGGAGACGCAGAGTGCGCTGGGTTTCTTCTCTCACCCACTGGTCGCCGCTGACGGTGGTGATCCCCAGAACGTCGAACCTGTCCGATTGCAGAAAAATAAGAATGGACTGCATGTCGGTAGTTGCCGGGCCGCGCGCGTCCTGATCAACGATGACTTTGATCTTTTGCGCCTGCAGCCCAGTGGCAGTCAGAACCACAAGAGCAGTCAGCAGGACAGCGAAGCTTCGTGGCTGCATGGCGAAATCCCCTCAGTGTTTTGATCTTGCTTAGCAGGATTTGCTGGAAGACTGCACCAATTGTTCCAACGACCCAGCCGGGAAGAACCTGCATTGTACCGCCCGTCGGGGAGTCTCTGCCAGCGTTTGGGGGGTGCGCCCTGGCGAACCAAGTGTTTCAGCCCATGAAGCGCAGCGCTAATTGCGGATGATTATTCCAGCGACTAGAATCATTGGCGCGAGTGAATGATCTGGGTGATCTTGCCCATTTTTCTTTCCCCTATGTACCGTCTCCGCGTGACCGTAGAGCAATTTGGATTTCCCGCAACTCGCATTGCTGGCGGCGTCTTGGCCGTAATCGCGATCCTCATGCCGGCAATGACCCATGCACAGGCTCAAAATTCCTCCGTATCGGCCACCCTGCAAGGATCCGTGCGAGATTCGAAGGCGCGCCCGGTAGCCGGTGCAACCGTGTATCTGCAGGTGAAAAATGGCACCGGCACGGTGTCCGCACAATCCGACGCGGCTGGGAGCTACCGCTTTTCGGGGCTTCGTGAAGGCATTTATATATTGCGCGTGGACGCGGCGGGATACAGCCAGGCCACCTTCGGCCCGTGTGTAGTGGGACCGAAGGAAGCCAAGCAACTCGACCTGACGCTGGAGTCCGCCAGGAGTTCTTCTTCGCAGATGGCCTCGGCAGGCAAGCCAGGCGGGGGAGCGCCGGAGTTTTTTGATGAACCTCAATTCACCGTAGCCGGCGTCACCGACGGCACCAATCTTGGCGGGCATGGTTCCAATACGATTGTACGAACCAAAGAATCCCTGGCCAAGGAGATCGCGTCTCTGAGCGTGGCGGGGAGCAAAAAATTACCCGGCGACCTACCGACGGCGACGGACGTGGATGAAGGCTCTCTCCGTAAGGCGGCCGAGCGTGAACCGAAGGATTTCAACGCAAACCACCGGGTGGGGAAAGTTCTCCTTGCCAACGGTAAGGCTGCGGAAGCGCTGGCCTATCTGGAACGGGCTTCGCAGCTCAAGCCGGATGATTACGAAAATGCCTACCTGCTGGCGCTCGCTTATGCGGACGCCGGTCAATACCAGCACGCGCGCTCAAATGCGCGCGCCTTGCTGACGGCCCGCGAGGAAACCCGGCAGGGCCTCGCTCAGAGAGATCAGGTTCAGAATCAGGCCGAATTGCATCACTTGCTCGGCGATGTCGAAGAGAAAACGGGTAATCCTCTCGAAGCCGTGAGGGAGTACCAGCGGGCGGCAGAACTGGAGCCCAGCGAGCCCTATCTCTTCGATTGGGGATCTGAGCTTCTGCTCCATCGCGCCATTGAACCGGCCATCGAGGTGTTCGGCAAAGGCAATCGTCTGTTCCCACGTTCTGCCCGCATGCTGGTCGGGCTCGGAGTCGCCTGGTATAGCAACGGTTCGTACGACCAGGCCGCGCAGCGGCTCTGCGAAGCCTCGGACCTGAATCCCGGCGACCCCAGGGCCTACGTGTTCTTAGGCAAGATACAGAGTGTCGAAACCACACAGTCAGAATGCTCGACCGAGCGGCTGGCACGATTTGTGAAGCTTCAGCCTGCAAATGCCCAGGCCAATTATTACTATGCGGTCAATCTCTGGAAGCGGCGGAAGGGGCCGGACGACGCCGAAAGTCTGGCGCAAGTCGAGTCTCTGTTAAAGAAATCTGTCGCCCTCGATTCCAAGCTGGGGGCCGGGTATCTGCAACTGGGAGTTCTCTATTCAGAGCGAAAGGATTTTCCCCGCGCAGTTGCGAGCTTTCAGGAGGCGATCAACGCCAGCCCTGAACTGGAAGAAGCGCACTACCGTCTGGCGCAGGCTTACAAGCGGACCGGAGAAAAGGATGAAGCTGAACGGGAGCTTCAGCTTTATAACCAGATATCCAAGAAGAAAGACGAGGAAGTCGAGCGCGAGCGGCGGGAGAGCCGGCAGTTTGTGTACACGCTGCGGAGTCCGGCTTCTGGCTCCCAGCCGCCGGAGTAAAAGCTTGTTAAGGATCTTGTATCAGCGAGCGGGCGTAGGCGCACTCATCAGGCTAACAAACATCCGGTAAAACTTCTCTGTGTCCAAATCAACCTGGACTTCAACCGGCTGCGCGGCAACTTTCGGCTTGTCTTTCTCCGTCCAGGTCAGGGTGTTGCCATATCCCGCGCCGCGGTCAAGGTCCACGGCCATGTAGCGCGTCTCCCGCTTCGTGATCAGGGACGGGTTGATCCAGGCAGCGGCGGCAAGCTCGTCCCACATGTATTCGCCGCCCTGGCCTGTCCGGAAGTAGCCGGCGACGTAATGTGCCAGAGGCGTCCCGCTGGTGTCGATCTGCTTGATCATGGCGGGCGTGAGGCGCGTCTTGATCGAAATGTCGGTCGGGGTACACACGATCTTCTTCCACGGGGCCCGTAGCACGACCTGCGCTGCCTCGGGATCAAACCAGAAATTGAATTCGTGGCGGGGATTGTTTACGAATTCCGGATCGTCCGTCTGCGGACCCAGGCTTCCTCCCATGAACACCAGTTCATGGGCCAGTTCCGGGAACTGCGGATCGATGGAGATGGCGAGCGCCAGATTCGTCATAGGGCCGCCCTCGTAGATCGTTACCTCATGCGGGTACTGGTGCACCTTGCGAATCAGAAAATGAGCGGCGTCCTCGTCGGAGGGTTTGGCTGTGGGCTGGCCTTCCGGCAGCGGGGGAACGACGAACGGCTCGTGCCACCAGCGGTCATCCCACGCGCCCGCAAACGCCACTTTACCGAAGCGTTGTTGCCACATCTGAGTTTCTTCGCGCCGCCGCACCAGGGGGAAAACGGCGCCGGGCACAACCGGAATATCGGTGCGGCGAATGATTTCCAGCAGGCGCAGGCTGTGCGCCACTTCCTCGTCGCGCCACTGGTTTCCGCTGACCACCGTGATTCCCAGGACCTCGACCTGCGGCGACTGAATCAGCAATGCAAGGGTCTGCATGTTGCTACCGCCGGGCCCGGAACCGTCCTGATTGATGATGACTTTGCGCCGCTGCTGGGGCCAGGCCAGGGAACTCGCCAGCAGCAGGCACGTGATCGCAAGAAAGTACCGGGGGTGTCTCATCATGGTCGCGGAGGCCGGGTCATCAATTCGACATAGAGTTTGTAGAATTTCTCTGCGTCAATGTCGAATTGCACATTGGCCAGGCGCAAGTAGGGCGGCACCTGGGCCTTGGAATCCCAGAAGATGGTCTTGCCGTAGCTGGCGCCGTGATCGACATCGATATCCATGTAGAGCTGCTTCTGGCCGGTAATGATGGACGGGTCGATCAAGGCTGCGCCGGCGATCTCGTCCCACATGTAGCCGGGCAGCGAGTACTTGTCGAGATATTGCGTTACCGGCGTGCCGGCCTTGGCGATCGTGGCCTTCATCTCAGTGGTAAAGCGCGTTTTGACTGAAATATCGATCGGAGTGATAGTGACTTTTTTCCAGGGGGCGCGGAGAACGATGCGGGCGGCTTCGGGGTCGAACCACCAGTTGAACTCGCGGCGGGCGTCGATAGCGCCGGGATCAATGGCGCCCTTGTCGGCGTACAATCCGCCGCCCATCATGACGAATTCTCTGGCTAGCGTGGCCACCGAGGGATCGAGCTTCAGCGCCAGGGCAAAATTGGTCAACGGTCCACCTGCCCAAAGGACTACCTCGCCGGGGTATTGGTGTACCATCTTCACGATAAATTCCGCAGCGGTGCCGGGAGCGGCCTGAATATGGGGCGCGCCTTCTTTCATGGGAGGAACAACGCCCGGGGCGTGGTAGGGCTCGTCGTAGATGGTTGAGCGGTTGGCTTCGAAGCGATCAGTCCAGCATCCCTTATATTCCAGTTTGCCGTAAAGCGCTTCCCAGCGCTCGGTTTCTTCCTTGGAATTGAGCAAGGGGAATTCAGCGCCCTGGATCACCGGGACGTCGGTGCGCTGGGCGATTTCCAGCATACGCAGCGTATGCTGGGTTTCCTCCTTTACCCACTGATCGCCGCTGACGGTGGTGATACCGAGGACATCAAACTTGTCCGATTGCAGGAAGACTAAGAGGGCTTGCTGGTCGCTGGTGCCGGGGCCGCGGGCGTCCTGATCGACGATGACTCTGATTCTCTGGGCTGAGGCGGTAGTGACGAAAGCGAAAGAAAGCAGGAAGACGAGAGCCAGTCGGTTCTTACGCCACGTCATCGTTCCTCCCATAGTTCGACACGTGTACTCAACCAAAGGGCGCGGCTCAAAGCCGCGCCCTATACATGGCAGCACCGATGGCAATTTTCCGCAAGCTTCTAGAAGCGAAGCTTGAGGGCAAACTGAACCAGCCGGGGGTTGTTGACGGTGTTCGTGATCACCCCGAAATTGGTGGCGGAGTCTGCGTCTCCGCCAGGCAACCCGAACTGAGCATGGTTGAAGAGATTGAAAAACTCCGCGCGGAAATCCAGGTCCGTACCCTCGCGGAAGGACAAGGGGATACGCTTGATGATCGAGAAATCGGTATTTACAAAGTCGGGGCCGTAAACCGGTGCTCGAGGAGAACTTCCAAGCTGCCCGGACGCCGGGTCAACAAAACACTGGGTGTTGAACCATTTACTCAACGTTGGGCTGTCGGCCTGGGCGCTACAGATCTGGTCCGGGCGGCTGAAATTGTTTCCGTTATTGGTCAGGTTGACGCCCGAACTGTTGTTGCTGGCGATGACAAAAACCGGAAACCCGGATGTGATCTTTTCGATCACGTTGATCTGCCAGTTCCCCAGCACCGCGTCGAGGCCGCTGTTCCAACTGCTGCCAAAGCGCTTGCCCTTGCCAAAGGGCAGATCGTAGAGCACGCTGGCGGTGAAATTGTGATTGAGCTGGATTTGAGACAAGCCCCAGTCCGCGCGCGTCGTTCCCGGCAAGGGGAAGTAAGTCACGCCCGTGCTTGAACCCAAACCGTCGTTGAATCCGTTGTCGAAATTGCGCGCGTACGTATAACCCAGGAGGACGTAGAGTCCGTGGCGAATGTTCTTAGTTTCGGCCTTGACCTGGAGAGAATCGTAGCGCGCGTCACCCCGATCGTTGATATTGGCGATGGTTGTGAATGGGCCAAAAGGAGCGGCGGGAATGCCGCAGCCCAGGTGGTAGTTGGGATCGAAGACCGGGTTGGGAAGCGTACCTCCGGGGGTCGCCGGGTCGGGAATAGTAGCGAAGCATGCGATGGGGGACGACACGTTCAAGTTACTGCCGTCCACCAGAATGTGATGACTGCGGGAACCCGCATATCCCAAGGTCAACACCACACTGCCGGGCAGCTCCTGTTCGACGTTGACATTGAACTGCTGCACTCTGCCTTGCTTGAAATTCAGATTCTGGGACTGAATGGTTCCCGCGAACGTAGCCGGGTCCGGTTGCTGGGTAAAAATGGGGAATCCATTGGACACATTCAAGCCAAAGTCGAACGGTCCCACGCTCCCGGCGCATGCGGCTGTCGGAGCTGCACAGCCCCCGACCGTGAAAGCAAACTGGCCGCTTTCTGCGAAGAACGGA
>JAIQFF010000198.1 GCA_020073395.1 Terriglobia bacterium | reverse complement strand
GCTTCACAGCTTTTGCCTGGCCTGGTATCTCTGCCCGTGAGTTCCGATGTTTCCTGGCACCTGCTGTCGATGGTTGACGCCGTTCTGGGCGCGATCGTCGGCGCCTCTTTCATCTACGGCGCGGGCGCCATCTACCTGCGGGCACGGGGCGTGGAAGGCATGGGCTTCGGCGACGTGAAGCTGATGGCTATGGTGGGCGCGTTTCTCGGCGCCAAGTTGACCATCTTCACTCTGTTCTCGGCATCGATTGCGGGATCGCTGTTCGGGCTGTCCACCGTGCTGGTGGTGTGGATCAAGCGCACCCGTCGGCGCATGAAGCGCCATCATGAATCCGCCGGCGACGCCAGACGGCGGGCCTGGGCATCGGCCGCGATTGCGCTGCGCCGCCATCAAATGCCTTTTGGCGTTTTCCTTGGCGGGATGGCCATGGTCGCGCTCTTCTACGGCAACAGCTTCCTCAAGTGGTACTGGGGGTTGTTGTGAAACTGATGACCAATCCCATTGTGCTGCGCATGGCGCTGATGTTTGTGGCCGCCGGCTTTGCCTTCATTGTGGGCCTGCTCCTGATGCGGCGGATGCGTCGCAGCATCAGCGAAGAGGCCTCGTTTTCCGACACCGCGACCTCTTCGGCATCCGAGAGTTTCCCGCTGCACACCTATCATGCGGTGATCCAGCAGCTGAAACAGCAGAAGCACGAACTGCAAAGTTTGCACGTGGTGGAGCGACGCCGCGCCAAGACTTCGGAGAACGTCAGCGCCGCCGTGCTCTCGAATCTTTCATCGGGAGTACTCTTTTTCACTCCCAACGGGCTGGTGCGGCAAGCTAATGCTTCCGCCAAACAGATTCTGGGTTTCGCTTCGCCCGCCGGGATGAGCGCGGCGGAGGTATTTCGCGAAGCCGAATTGATCTCCGCGTCCGAGACCACTTACGCGAACCTGCCCGAGGCGGTGAACTTTAGCTTACGGGAGAAGACCCGGTCGCAGCGGCTGGAAGCGCGCTATCGCACTCCCGCCGGCGCGGAACGTACACTGGATATTACGGTGAGTTCGGTGCTCGCGCCGGACAGCGAAGTTCCGGGCGCGCCCGGCCCGGGCGCGGCTTGCCTAGGCGTTGCTTGCCTCATCAATGACCGCACTGAAGTGACCGAGATTCGCCGCCAGCAGGAGCTGCGCGGGGAAATGTCCGCTGAAATGGCGTTGGGCCTGCGTAACTCACTGACTACCATTGCGGGATACGCGCAACAGCTGGCAGCCAGCCGCGACCCTGAACTGGCACGGCAGCTGGCGGCCGACATTGCGGCGGAGGCAGCGCACCTGGATCGCACGATTGGTGGTTTTCTGGCCAGCGCGAGAGCCGCGAAGGCCAGTTCGAAAGCTTGAATTGACTACGTCGAATGCCGCTTCGGTTGGTTGAAACGGCACGACCGAAAGAAACGGAGCATCTTATGAAGCGCATTGGATATGTTGTTCTGGCCGAAGTCGTTCTGGCGGGATTGCTGGTCTCCCTGGCCGGGGCGCAATCTCAGCCTCTGGGCGACTATGCCCGCAGCGTCCGCAAGAGCGAAAAGCCGGCGTCGGCCAAGAAGTATGACAACGACAATCTGCCCACTTCCGACAAGATCAGCGTTGTGGGAAATGCAACGGAATCGGCCGCCCCGGAAGACGCTAACGCGGGGTCAACTTCGGGCGAAAACCCGGCGCAGCCTCAGGACGGAACCGCGCCCGCGACTCCAGGGGCGCAGGACGCCAGCAAACCGGCGGACAGCTCCGACGCGCAGAAGGCAAACGACGAGTGGAAACAGAAGATCGCCCAACAGCAGAACCAGGTTGACCTGCTGGCGCGCGAACTGGATGTGACCCAGCGTGAGTATCGCCTGCGCGCCGCCGCCTTCTATGCCGACGCCGGCAATCGCCTGCGCAACCAGGGTTCATGGGACAAGGAAGACGCGCAATACAAGCAGGACGTCGCCAAGAAACAAAAAGCCCTCGATGATGCCAAGAAGGCTTTGGACGATCTGAAGGAACAGGCACGCAAGGCAGGGGTACCGGCAAAGTTGCGGCAGTAGGGTTACGGGTTCAGATCTGGGTTCAGGAAAGCCTCCGGTTAATCTTATGTGCTCGTTTGCCGGCGCTCCCGAATCTGCTTTACGTGATGGCGTCCGTGGGCGAGGTGAAACTTCCGCCATTGCCTCGCCGTCAGCGGGCCGAGAACCGGATGGTCGAGAACCCTGGTTCGCGAGCCATAGCGCTCTTCGCATTGCGCGATGACCTTGTCCATCGCGGTAATCTGGGGACCGATGTCGGCAACGACTTTCTCCACGGACATGCCCCTGGGAAGAACCTGATCAGGCGACTTACGTCCCTTGGGAAAATATCCGAATTCCGTCACCGCGGTCGCGGACACTCTTTGTTTGAAGGTGGGAACACCGGCCAGCGGCTTTCCTGCTTTCAGGCAGCGCTCAAAAGCTTTTTGGGTTCCGGTGTAGGTTAGATAGAGATGCTCGAGGACTTCCGCAGCGCTCCACTTCCCTTCCAGTGGACGTGTCAGTTCTTCGCGGCTCAAGTCGCCGGTCGCGGAGGCGATTGCCTGCTGCAGACGTTCGAGATACGAATCCATGGTCCCTCGGATTGCTCTGTCTAGTAGAATAACTCCGGCATTTCCGGTTGCAAAATTTCATACGCATGACAGGAAGGTGGCTATGAAGAAGTTGCTGATGGCAATGCTCGCGCTTGTGATGATGGCTGGGTGTTCGTCGGAAACGTCCAAGCCGGCGCAAGTTGAGAAACCTCAACCCAAGCCAGCGGAGTTCGTCACCGGGCGGGCCGCCTTCCAGAAGCTTTACATTGCCGCGCGCGGCTGGGCGCGCGATGCCCAGCCCTACCGCATCGAATCGATGATCACGGACGATTCCAAGGGCAAGGAGGGAAAGTCGGCGGTATGGCGGGCGTCCTTTGGCTCTCCGTTGCAACGCGGAGTGAAGGCCTACACCTGGTCAGGTGAAGTCTCGCCCGATCGCGGCATCAATCCAGGCACCGAAGATACTTATAGTCCCACCAACACTTCCACTCAGATTTTCGACGTGGCCTTTCTCAAGGTGGATTCGGACAAGGCGCTGGAGGTAGCCCAGAAACATGGCGGCGAGAAGCTGCTGGCCAAGGAACCCGACACTCCGATTCTCTACATCGTCGATTGGAGTCAGGCGACCAATGAACTCATCTGGCATGTGATCTACGGCAACAATCGGGACGACTACAAGCTGCGAGTGGCGGTCAATGCCTCCAGCGGGGACTTTATTCGGGTGGAGAAGTAGAGGGGCGAGCGACGAACGCCCCACGGCGTCATCGTGAAGGACTTCAGTCCTGAAGGGCCTGCCCTGAGCGGAGTCGAAGGGATCTCGCGCGCACCAGTTCATCGGCGTGCCAACCTGCATATCCGTCCTACCGAAAGTCCCTCGGCCCGTGGGGAAGATTGGCTATAGGGGCCCTTCGACTGCGTGACTGTTTCGCCAAGCGAAGCAGTCGCTCCGCTCAGGATGACATGGGGGAGTTTAGGTCGAGTGAAGAGTTACTGCTTGGCTTGGGCTTTTCCTGAGGGCGCAGTGGCTTTGAGTTTTTCGAGCGCCTTCTTCGCTTCTTCCGCCAGCGGACCGTTGGGCAGGATTCTTAAATATTCCTGATAGTGCTCGGCGGCTTCGTCGAGACGGGCGAGCTTGTCGAGAGCCTGGGCCATGCGGAAGTTGGACACGGCATCATTGGGTTTGTAGAAGAGCGCTTCGCGGTAGCGGTCGAGCGCGGCGCCGTAATTCTTCTTCTTGAAATAAAAGTCGCCTACCTCGAGGTCTTTCAGGGCGCGATGCGGATCGAAGGGGTGAAATTCGCGCACGTCGCCGGACCCATTCTGGTCCGTGTCGTCCATGGGAATAGTGCTGTTGGGATGGTCCTTGGCGTCATTCGGGGGCGGGCTCAGGTCGATGCGGCTATCACGGCTGGAACTCTCCCCGGCTTCCCGGCTGCGCTCGGAGCGAGGAGGCGCCTGGTTTTGATTTGAATCCTTTTCGCCTTCCTGGGTCTGGGCCACGCCCGGAAGAACCAGGCACAGCGCCAGCAGAAAAATCAGTCGCCGCATATTTCTATTGTAACTCGGGGCGTCAGGCGTCGGACCTCGGCCAAAATCCAAGACGTCCGCAATCCGAAGACCGACGTCCGCAGAAAAAAAGCTGCTCCACGGGGGAAGTGGAGCAGCTCGAGTTCGTGAATCCTCGGAGAGGAGGATCTTTACATGGACGGCGGAGCCGTCGGCGCCGGCTGCTGTGCCGGAGTCGTAGCATCCGCCGAATTGGTCATGAGGCGGACATCGACGCGACGGTTCTTGGCACGTCCATCCCGGGTCTTGTTCGAATCTACCGGCTTATCTTTTCCCAGCCCGATCAAATAGATCTTGTGCGCTGGGATGCTGTGCTTCGAAGCCAGGTATTGAATGACAGAATCGGCACGGCGCTCGCTGAGGGCGTAGTTGTAGTCCGAAGGACCGACCGAATCCGTACCCCCTTCAACCGTGATGATGTAACCCTTGGCGCTGGCCACGTCGCTGGCGAGCTGGTCGAGGGCTTCCTGCGCGGTCTTGGTCAGGTTGTCCTTGTCGAAACCGAAATGCACTGCGGTCTCGGTGACCACGCGGTAGTTGTCCAGATTGGCCACGGTGTTCTGCAGCGAATCCACGCGGTGGACGGCGTTGTCGGCCTGGGTCTGGGCCTGGCCAGCCTGGTCAGCCGCGGCTTGCGCCTTCTGGTCCACTGCGGCAGCCTTGGCCGTTACCTCTTGAATGCCGGCCTGCGCACGCGCATCAACATCCTTGATGGCGTTGGTGTTCTTGGCAGTCAGATCATCAAGCTCATTGGTCTTGTTGATCAGCGGCGTGGTCTCTTGACGGACATAATTCTTGCTGGCGCATCCGACCGTAGCCGCCATACTTGTCGCCAGTAGAACGATTAACGAAGTGCGATTCATTGTAGGAGGGCTCCTTCCTCACTCATCATCTCGCAAAACTCAACTTCTTTGATTCTAAATTCTGTTTACGCGGTTAGCCGAGGTGGGCTTTTCTCGCGCTCGCATTGTACAAGAGCACGGAAGATGCCAACGGTGGAAATGACGGGATTGTGCTCTAACTGTTTCATTCATATGGACTTATGTCGTTGAGTGGAAACAACAGACGCGGGCGGCCAGCAACTTTCGTGCAAAGGCGATATATGAACTGAGGAAATTTTATATGGTCGCAGAATTATGCATGTGGGGGGGAGATGGTGTCGCGACTACCATTCAAACACGTACAACGCGCTATGTCTGGGATATTCTCTTGCGCCCTTTCGGGGCTTGCGCCTGTGTCGGCGTCGTTTCCCAGGGCTTACGCCCTGGCCTGCATTCTCGCGCCGCTTCGCGGCTTTCCGTTTCGTACCTAATGAAGTACATCGCGACCAGGGAGGAGCATCGCAAGTCATTCAAACCAGTCTCATTTAAAATAGATAAAAGGAATGGATCTGCAGGCTAAAATCCGCACTTTGCCGACTTCTGCCGGGGTTTATCTCTACAAGAACGCAGAGGGCGAAGTCATCTATGTCGGCAAAGCCAACAACCTGCGCAGCCGGGTTTCTTCGTACTTCCGCGAAGGGCGATGGGAGGATGCCAAGACCGATTCCCTGGTACGGGAGGCGGTGGACGTTGATTACATCGTCGTGGCGAATAACAAGGAGGCGCTGGCGCTTGAGAACCACCTGATCAAGCAGAAGCAGCCGCGCTTTAACATCCTGCTGCGCGACGATAAGACTTACCCCTACGTGAAGCTCACACTGGGCGAGCGTTTTCCCCGGGTGTATGTCACACGGCGGCTGCGGAAGGATGGCAGCTCGTATTACGGTCCTTATTTTCCCGCGAACCTGGCGTATCGCATCGTGGACCTGATCCACCGGCATTTCATGGTGCCTTCGTGCAAGGTGGACCTGACGCGGTTTCATCCGCGTCCCTGCCTGCAGTACTACATCAAACGCTGCCTGGGACCGTGCGTGGAAGGACTGACCACGCCGGAGATTTATCAGGAAGCAGTGCGCGACGTGAAGCTGTTTCTTGAAGGACGCCCGACCGATTTGCTGCGTTCGCTGCGCCAGCGTATGGAGCAGACTGCCGAGGCCGAAGAGTATGAACGAGCGGCCAAGTATCGAGACTTGATCTCGACCGTGGAGCAGTTACAGGAAAAACAGCGTATCGCGGCGGTTGAAGGCGACGACGCTGACGTGTTTGGATATCACTTCGAAAACGGCATGCTGGCGGTAAACCTGTTCCACATGCGCGGCGGGAGAGTGCTCGACCGCAGGGAGTTCTTCTGGGAGGACCTGCCGGAAGCCGCCACAGACCACGTAGGGGCGGGTGCCCTCACCCGCCCGGCCGAGCAAAGCTCGGCTGCTGAGTCAGAGCACATGATGGGCGAGGACGCCGGTCACTCCACGGGCTCGTTCCTCCCCGGCGAATTCTTTTCTGCTTTCCTCAAGCAGCTCTACATTGGTCAGCCTTACGTTCCGCGGAATATCTATGTGCCCGTTGAGTTCGAGGATCGAGAGGCACTGGAAGACCTGCTCTCCGAGCAGGCGGCGGGGGGCGCCCGTTCCACACGAGTTCACATTCTTGTTCCGCAGCGTGGCGAGAAGCGTGGGCTTCTTGATTTGGCCGGCAACAACGCCAAGCAGTCTTACGACCAGCGCTTCCGGGTGATGAAGCCGAACGCTAAAGCCATCCAGGAGGCGCTGCAGGATGCACTTGGCCTCGTCTTCCTGCCAGAACGAGCCGACCCAGAACAGCAGCAGCATGACCACGCCGAAGAAGATCCAGCCGTAGATGATGTGATCGACGCCGACCGCGAGCCGATTGTTCGACAGGTGCCCGAGCATGACGATCATGTAGGCGCGCAGCCAGTTCGCGACGATCGGCACGAGAATGGATGCCGCCATGAACAGCGCGCGGCGCCGCCAGCTCCGGTACGCGATCGCCGCGAACAGCGTCCCGACCATCAGCGACGCGATGACGTATCGCACGCCGCTGCATGCCGCGACGACCGACCACGACCCCGTCGGGATCACGAACAGATTCACCTCGCGATAGACGGGCACGCCCGAGAAGCGCAGCGCCGCCACGGTGAAGTTGGCGGTCCACTCGATCATCGTCGGAATGAAGATCTCGCCGAAGGGCACGGCGAACAGGAGGAACGCTATGGGGAACGCGAGCACGCGCGCCATCGGCAGTCCGATGACCGTCACGATCGCGGCCTGCAGCATGAAGGCCAGCGCGAACTGGCGCACGCCGAGCGCGTCGGCCGCGGACGCGACGACCCACAGGGCGGCGGCCAGCGCGACGAACGCGATGCCCGGCCACCACGGCCGTGCCGGTGTGGCGGCGACAGCGGCGCGACTGCGCCACGCGAGCCAGAGGCAGATCGGAACGACGAGGAAGCCGTGCGTGAACGTTTCCGAGCGGATCCAGATCGCGACGATCGACTGCGCGGTATCGCGATGAATGGCCAGGATGAGCACCACGGCGAGCAGGCAGGCCCAGGCGGCCGGCGAGCGCAGCGCGGCGTTCACGGGCGCCTCGCGCAGCGGAAATTCGAGGTCGCGCTTCATCTAATGCCTGTTCACGCCATGTCCTAGCCGAGGTTGCGCACTATCAGGGGTCCGAGGGCGTTCGCGACGGGCAGCGGCAGCCGGCGCCACAGCGCGATGAACGCCCGGTATTTCGGATTGAGCGGGTTGTTCTGCGGTACGGTGTCGCGCCGGTACAGCCGATACTCGTACGCGAGCGGCGTGGGCTCGAAGCCCCAGTTCCTCTTGAAATCGAACGAGCCGGTGCCGCGCTTGCTGCGGCCGTAGTCGAAC
>JAIQFF010000197.1 GCA_020073395.1 Terriglobia bacterium | reverse complement strand
ATCCTGATGACCGACGCCGACGTGGACGGAAGCCACATTCGCACCCTGCTGCTTACTTTCTTCTTCCGCCACATGCAGGAGCTGATCAAACGGGGCAATGTGTTCATCGCACAGCCGCCGCTGTACTCGATCAAGAAGGGCAAGACCCTGCAGTACATCAAGGACGACGACGCGCTGGACAAAATTATCCTGAAGCGCGCGGCGGACAGCATCATCGTTCGCTACGGCGAAGGCGCGGCCAAGCTCGAAGGAACGGGCCTGTCAAAATTCGCCAGCGGTCTGAAAGAGTATTTCGGCTACTTCGACAAGGTGAACAAGCGCCTGCGGGACGAAAAAGTCACCGAACTTCTGCCCCGGCTCGATCTTTCCAAGCGCGCCGATTTTGAAGGCGAGAAAAAAGCTGCGCCGAAGAAAATCGAGAAGCTGGAAAGAGAACTGAAGAAGCTGCTGAAGGAACGCGACTTCAAGAGCATCGAGTCCCGCTTCGACGAAGAGCACAATCTCTGGGAAGTGAAATATGTCAATTCCCAGGGAGCTGAGCACCTCATCAACTGGGAGCTGGCTTCGACGGCCGAGTACCGGCAAATGCTTGCCAAGTTCAAGCAGGTCGAGCCCTACATGGAGCCGCCGTTCGTGATTGAAGCGGTCAGCGATGCCTCGTCAGTTGGCAGCGCTGAGGAAGAAGCAGGCGGCGAGGAAGCCGCGCCCGAAGCCGAGGACGCTGGCAAGAAGAAGGCGCCGAAACCGGCCGCCAAGAGACGAACGATAGAGGCCGAAGTGGTCGAAAAGACCAATGCCCGCGATCTTTTTGAGTACATCAAAGAGGCCGGGAGCCGGGGATACGACAAGACGCGTTACAAGGGCCTGGGCGAAATGAACTCGGAGCAGCTGTGGCAAACCACCATGGACCCCGAGCGCCGCACCCTGCTTGAGGTCAAACTCGAAGACATCGCGGCGTCGGAAACCATCTTCAGCACTCTGATGGGCGAAGACGTCGAAGCCCGCCGCAAGTTCATCGAAGACAACGCGCTGGATGTGAAGAACCTGGACATTTAGGAATTCTTGGCCACGGATTTTCACGGATCAACATCTGATCTTCAGGCGGCCTCGGGGCCGCCTGTTTTGTTTCACTCCGCTGCACAAATAACCTGCAAGCTTTCTTCCTTGACGCGTTCTCCCATTGGCAACTGCCGCTCCGGGAACAAAACCCCTTCGGAAGGGGTCTACGGTGAGGGAGAGGACAATATGAAACCTGGCTTGAGCACTTTCTGGCAGAGGAGCAATAGGTGGTTGAGAACCGGATGGCTGATCACGGCCGGCCTGACGGCTTTGTATTTCGGAACTATGCGGCCCTACCAGGGCTACGCGGGCGTCGCCGCGGAAAAGAGTACGGGACTCGCTGCAACCGAGTGGGATCCGATATCGCTATGGCGAGAGCCCTTCTACGAGCGAGCTCTCGAAGCGGGCAAAGACCCAGTGAGCGGAGTAGTCAGGATGATTGCAGGCGGCACGGACGAACCACGGTCGCAGCAGGCGGCGATGATGACCTACCTTCCCGCCCCTCGGGCCCAAGCGCCCGATTCTGACCGCAAGATGGTACGAAACTCTTCGATGGATCTCGTGGCCCAGAATCCTGCCGATACCGCCGAAAAGATTCGCCAGCTGGCAGAGCGCATGGGAGGATTTCTGGTGAAATCGGTAACCAACGGACAGGATGCACAAGGCGCATTCCTCGAGGTACGCGTTCCAGCGCAACGCTTCGAAGAGGCGCGTGCCGAAATCCGTAAGCTCGGAGTGCGAGTCGAGAGCGAGCGAGTGGAAGCTCAAGACGTCACCCGGCAGTATGTCGATCTGGATGCCCGCTTGCGCAATTTGCGGGGCGAAGAGTCGCAGTACCTTTCCATCATGAAGCGAGCGAACACCGTCAAGGACACGCTCGAAGTCAGCGAAAAGCTGAGCAATGTGCGCGGCCAGATCGAGCAGCAGCAGGCGGAGTTTCAAGCGCTTTCCAAGCAGGTGGAAACGGTCGAGATCACGGTCTCGCTTCACACCGAGGCCCAGGCCCAGGTGTTCGGCCTCCACTGGCGGCCCTTGTATCAACTGAAGCTTGCTATGCGTGAGGGCCTGAACAGCTTCGGAAACTATGTTGCTGTCATGGCCGGTTTTGCGTTCCTGCTGCCCACGATTCTGCTGTGGTTGATGACCATTCTGCTGGGGGCGGCGGTCGGCTGGCGGCTCTTACGTTGGGCCAGCCGGGTCTTCTTCGGGTGGCCGGGTGTTGTTCGAACCAACTAGCGGTCTGGATTCGTAAGCATACGGAGTCCGAGCGCTAGTTCAAGAGCCCGCTTCTCTATGGTTACCAGCGGTTACCTCCGTGTCCCCAGTGCCCTCCGTGGTTAGAAACTCCCTGCAAGTTTCCCCTTACCCCGCGTTCTTCAGATAGGACGGGAAAGCCTCCTCCTTCCCGTCCACTGAAAACAAGGGGAAACGACAATGAAGAAGCTGCTGCTGATAGTCTTTTTTTCGACCACGCTCTTGCTGTGCGGTGCGGCGGTCGGACAGAACAATGACCAGGAGAAGGCTGCCGACACCCACAACCAGCCCGCGCTCACCATCTACAACCAGAATTTCTTTGTGGCGCGCGAGAATGTGCCACTCGATCTCAGGCCGGGCGTGAACCATGCGGAGTTTGCCGGTATTGCGGCCCATCTCGAGCCGGATTCTGTGATCCTACGCGATCCTGGCGGGCGGGCGCTGCAAGTGCTGGAACAGAATTACCGTAATGACCCCATTTCGCAGGAACTTCTGCTTTCGTTCTACGAAGGCAAGACGATTGACTTCCTGGTGCAGCGGGCCGACAAACAGGAAATCATCAAAGGGAAGGTGGTGCGCAGCGGCTACATTCCCAGCACCTACTACGCGCAAAATTATCAGCAGCCTTCTTTCACCCAGCCCATCATCGAAGTGGATGGTGTGCTTCGCTTCGGACTGCCCGGCCAGCCGCTGTTTCCGGCGCTCTCCGGCGACACCATCCTCAAGCCAACTCTAAGCTGGCTTTTACAGACTAACGACCCCGGCAAATTTGACGCCGAAATCTCTTACCTTGCTGGCGGCATGAGCTGGCAGGCAGACTACAACCTGGTGGTCTCTGACAATCCCAAAGGCAAGACCGATCTGCTCGACATGGTCGGCTGGATCACCATGCGCAACCAGAGTGGTAAGACATTCGAGAATGCGAACATCAAGCTGATGGCCGGCGACGTGAACAAAATTCAGGCCGCCACCCCCTCTGCCCGGGCCTATGGCGCAATGAACAAGGCGATGGCGGACGAAGCCATGGCGCCAACGGTCCGCGAGAAATCATTCGACGAATTCCATCTCTACTCTCTGGCGCGGCCCACCACGCTGCACGATCAGGAAACCAAGCAAGTGGAGTTTGTGCGCTCCACCGGCATTCACGCGCAGCGGCTGTACGTGTACGACGGCGCACAAGTGGCGCAGTACGGCTACTACAACCTGGAGCAGATTCGCCAGGACCAGAGTTACGGTACCCAGTCGAATCCCAAAGTCTGGGTGATGGAAGAGTTCAAGAATGCCGAAGTTAACCATCTTGGCATTGCCCTGCCCAAGGGCAAGCTCCGCTTCTATCGCCGCGATACCGACGGCCACCTGGAATTTGTGGGCGAGAACGTGATTGACCACACTCCGAAAGACGAAACGCTCCGTATCTTTACCGGCAATTCGTTCGATGTCGTGGGCGAGCGCAAGCGCACCAACTATCGCGTGGACTCTGCCCGCAACTGGATGGACGAGTCATTCGAAATCCGGGTGCGCAATCACAAGAAAGAAGCGGTGACAGTGCGGGTGGTCGAGCACCTGTATCGCTGGACCAACTGGAAGCTGATCGAGCAGTCGCACGAGTCGCGAAAGATGGATGCGCAAACCGTCGAGTTCCCTGTAACCATCGCGCCTGACGGTGAACAGGTCATCACCTACACCGTGCACTATTCCTGGTAGCTGATCTTGTAGCGCCGGCGTCTCGCCGGCTGTCCGGGGCGGGCATCTTGCCCGCCCTGGGGGCAAGATGCCCCCGAGCCAGCCGGCAAGATGCCGGCGCCACACGTTTACAGGCGGCAGATTTCAGATTGGCGATTTCAGATTTCATTCTCAATCCCGAAAATCTCTAATCTGAAGTCTACAATCGCGAATCGGCAATCTCATTTGCCGCTGGGTACTTCGCCTCGGGATACGCCCGATCAAACACCAGCCACAGCAGCGCCAGAAGCACGAAGAGGAAGACGCTGCCTTCTGGTCCGACCGAGCCGCCGCTCAGCCAGCGCGGACCCTGCAGGGAGGAATGCAGGAAGTGGCCGGGAGGCGTCCAACCGCTGTTGGGGACAGAGTATAAGTAGCTCTCACCCCAGTCCCACGACGCATGAAAGCCGATCGCAAACCAGAGGTTCCCCGTGCGCCGCAAAGTCAGGCAGAAGAAAAAGCCGATCATCATGGCGGCCAGAATTCCCACCCAGTTTTCTCCCGGGTTCTCCAGATGAAGCGCGCCGAAACCCAGCGACAGTAAGATCGCCGCTGGCCAGAAGCCGACACCTTGGGTCAAGGTGAACTGGGTGTATCCGCGGGTGAAGAATTCTTCGTAGAAGCCCACGATCAGAAAGAACACCGCCCAGAACGCGCCGAACTTCAGCAGGCGCACGCCGTGCAGCGCGACCGTTCCAAAATAAAACACGTGGGCTGCGCGCAATGCCAGTATCAACAGTGTGAGAGAGCACATTCCCCACAAAGCGCCCACCCAGAAAAGCCGGCCAAAGGCTTTGCCCACCGGCAGGCCGTAGCAGCCGAATGCCCGATTTTCGATCCGGGCCATGAGCAGCGCCGGAGCTAGCACGATGATGGCGAGTCCCAGCTCCGCAGCGGTCTGCAGCCACAGCCGCGACACGTCGGGGAGACCGTAGGCGATCAGAACGTAAAGACAGAATCGCAGGCCCCGGTAAATCAGCAGGTAGAGCACAAGGCGCCATACCGGGCGCAGGCCATCGCGGCCGATGAAAATCTTCTGCATCCCTTCTTCAAAGGGAGAGAGCTTCGTCAGCTCGAAACTGGTGATGCTGCTGGACGCGGGAGGCACCTCGTCGAACTTGCCAGGTCGGCTGTCTCTTGGTTCATGCATGTGCGGAAGTTTCCCGATTCGTCCCCCGCCATGGTAAAACACTCGCCGGTTGCTCATGGCCCGATTCTTCACTCACGAACGATTTGGCCGGCCTCAGGTGCTGGCGGCGTGCCTGCTGCTCGCGTTTCTGGTGCAGTGCCTCTGGCTGGTGGAAAAAGGCGTGCGCCACGGGACCGTGAATCCCGCCGAGATTTACCGGCTTGAACGTGGGACTGCCCTTTGGAAGAGCATGGGCATCCGTCCCAGTGCGGACGCGCCAGAAGTGCCCGATCTGGGCGAGGAAGATTCCGGGAGCGAACTGGATCCTGCACTCCGGCTTGCCTTCGAGCACGGCGGTTACGATCCCCACCATTCGCCGTTGTGGTATCTGATTGCGGCGGCCCCGCTGCAGCTGCGGCCGGTCGCGCTTCAGCCTGAAAACATTCGCGCTCTGCACTGGTCTGCAGCCGTCCCTTACCTTGCCTTTGGCCTGCTCCTGGGCGCTTCGCTGTGGTATGTAGCCCGCCGGCTTTTCGGGAATGCGGGCGGATACGTCGCCATGGCTCTTTACTGTTTCTCGCCGGGAATTGTCCGTTCCTGCGCGCTGTGGTTTGCCGAGCCTGAGGTCGGCGCGGCCTGGGGAGCGTTCGGTGCCATCTTCACCGCCATAGCCGTGGCCCACACGTTGTACGCGCCACGTGAAGTGGTCCTGTGGAACTGGCGGCGCATCATGTTGCTGGGACTGTCGCTGGCCCTCGCGGTGGGCTCACAGTTTTCGCTGATTGTGGTTGTGCCCGCCGCGCTGGCATTCATGCTTTACCTCGCCCCCACCCGGCGTCTGGCTGCATTGGCGATCTGGGCGGTTGCTTGCGGAATCGCGCTGTTGCTCATCTATGCGTCTTACTTTTTCCGCGCGGGCGCTTTCTGGCAAGGGATGCGGCACGCATCGTTTTTCGGTGTGTGGTGGAAGGCGTACACCATGCCGCAGGCATACCATCAAGTGCTGGCACAACTGGGACAAAGCAGTCCCGCGCTTGTGCTGGCCCTGCCGGTCGCGCTGATCACATATTGCTCATGGCCACGCGCGCGCTACTTCGGCAACACGGCGCCTCTGCTGGTCGCCGCCCTGTTTCTTTCGCTGGCCTTGGGCATGCCGCACTATCCCGGTCTCGGTTTTCAGTTCATGACGATCCCCTTCCTGTTCGTTTTTGTAGCTGGTATTGCGGCCGATCTGCTGGAGACTCGCCATCGCCAAGTCGCCCTGGCGGCCGTCTGGGGCCTTTTAGTGGCCAATGGCGCCTGGAACGTGTGGGAACTGGCTCGGGTCGCGTGAAGGTGACCATCGTCACGCGCTGATCCTTCAACCACTTAGAACCTCGATGAAGTTGACAAAATATAGACAAACCAACCGGCCTCCCGAAGGTTCTAAGTAATAGGGCGGGTTTTTGTTCAGGAGGCTGCGCCATGGTTTCCAAACTGGGGTATGATTCGCATGTGAAGGGGCTGAACTCAGCCACGGTAGCGGCACTGGCTCTGGTCCTGGGCGGGCTGGTGTTTCTGACTCCCGCTGCGAATGCGCAGATCAACGGCACTCCTGCCTCGGTGACCTCGACCAACTTCGGCGGGCACCTTAATTCCACACCTGGCGTGCCCGCCAGCGTCACGTCGCTGGGACCTAACGGGCTTCAGCCGAGGAACCCAGTTTTCAATCAACCGGCTTGTTGCAACCTGTTTCCGGTAAATCCGAACCCGTCGCGGGGTCAGCGGCATCATCATCGCAGCGGGCAGTTTTTCCCCGGCGGTGGCGCGGTTTACGTGCCTTACGCTTATCCGGTGGTTGTGGGTGAATCCGAGCCCAACGATGCGACGGACCAGAGGGAAGACCAGCGGGAAGATGACTACCGCGGAGGCCCCACCATCTTCGACCGCCGCGGGCCAGGCGAGGCGGCACCCTATGCAGACGCCTATCCGCCGCGGCCGAGGCGCGCCGAGCCGGAAACCGAGTCTCCTACAGCCGCGCCGCCAGCTGAGACTCCAGTCGCTGACCAGCCTCAGACCGTGCTCGTCTTCAAAGACGGTCACCAGCTGGAGGTTCAGAACTACGCGGTGATTGGAGACGTACTGTACGATTTGACGCCCGGGCGCCATCACAAAATACCGCTGGCCGATCTCGACCTGACTTCCACCACGCAGCAGAACGACGATCGCGGCATTGATTTCCGATTACCGCCGAACCCTGAAATGAACAAGTAAATGCCAAGCCGGTTTACCCTCGCTATCCTCGCCGCCGCGTTTTCGATAACGCAGGTCAGCGCCCAGGTTCGCGGCGCGGGCGCGGCAGGACTCGCTACAAGCGCAGCCTCTGCAGGAATTAGGCCAGCCGGAAGTGGGTCATCGGCGGCCGGGTTTCAGGGTCACGGTACGGCCGGTAGTTCCAGGCGCTTCCATCAGGGGCACGCATCGGGCCGCGGCGCGCTTCTGTTTCCGTATCCGTATTTTAATTCCGATTCCGATGCTGGCTACGACTCCCAGCCGGTGTCGCAGCCCCAGGTAATCGTGGTTCCGGCTTCGGCGCCAGCCCCGCCACCCGCGCCGCCGGCTCCGCGCGAGTCACTGCTGATCGAGTGGCAGGGCGATCACTTTGTGCGAACCACCATGTCCGCGAAGGCCGCGACCGGCGAACAGACCGTGCCGGACTACTCGGAGAAATCGGCTCTGGCTGTGCCTGCTGCCGGACGATCGGCAGCGGGCAGCAAGGCCGCGGTTCAACCCCTCCG
>JAIQFF010000023.1 GCA_020073395.1 Terriglobia bacterium | reverse complement strand
ATTCCTCGCGGGTTTCCACCTTCTCGGCCAGCATGCGGCAGCGCCACGGTCCGTAACGTTTTACCATGGCAGCGCCTTCCTGCGGTGAAGTGGCTTGTACATCGACCTTGATGATATCGGCGACGTCGGTCAGGGCCTCTCGGGGGTCGTCCACCGCAAAGTCATCAAGCGCGATCAGGTATCCGCCTTCCTTGAGCCGCTGGCAGGCAGACATAACCAGGTCGTCGGGGGCCACACTTTCCAGAATTTCGGCCACGGTGTGGCTGGAAGGCAAGAGCGTTATATAGTCCTTGAGCAGCAGGTCCCGGGTGCAGTTGATAAATGCACGACTGCCGTTGCACAGGACGTCAAGTCCCATGAGCATCGAACTGTCCAGCGTGCTGCGCGAGGCGGCCTCGGAATCCTGGGCATTGAAATAATTCTCGACACCATCCCGAAACAACAACTCATAGCCGAAGACTTTCTCGTCCTTGGTAAGAATCGGCTGGCGGGCCACAAAAGTGTATCGGGGAGCGGCTTTGCTGACACCAGGATCGGGTGCACGTGCGGGAGCGGTCACCTCTGATCTATCGGCACCGCGCTGGAAAACCTTACTGTGAGTTGACGCGTCTGCTTCCCTCTTGGCTTTCACCCCCAGGGGATCAGCACGTTTCTGACGGGGGAAGGGATTCTAAGGCGCGACTGCACCGGGATACATAAGCTGATCGCTGCGGTCTCCCCAGTGCGTGCGAATGCGCCCTTCAATTCTGGGACCCCTCTTCAGCTCTTAAGAATTTACAAAGAACCGATAATCCTGTGACAAATAGCTGACCTTATCGCCGTATTGTTCCTCGAAGCTACCCAGGATCACCGTCGTCAGGATCGGACGTTCATGTACGGCCAACCAATTCAGACAGTCGAGGTAGAGATATGTCCGTCGCCGTCGTTCGTGAAATGGCTCTCGCAGTTGTGACTTTCGCGTTGCTGTTGACAGGCTCCGCGATTGCCCAGCAGTATCATCGCACCGACCTAACCGCCAACGCGTCCTCAGTCTCTTCGTCCACGGCCACGATTAATGTCGACCCCAATCTGGTCAACGCCTGGGGACTCGCCCGCGCCAGCGGCAGCCCCTGGTGGGTTTCCGACAACGGGAGTGGTCTCTCTACCCTCTACAACGCCGCCGGCGTGCCTCAATCTCTAGTGGTGAAGATTCTCACCCCTGACGGCAAGGGCACATTGGCCCCAACCGGGGCTGTTTTCAACCCCACCACCGCATTCCCCGTGGCGCCGAAGGTGAAGGCAATTTTTCTGTTTGTCACCGAGGATGGAACCATCTCGGGTTGGAATCCAGGCGTAAATCCGAATGCCATTGTGTTAAAGAATCGTACTGGCAAAGCAATCTATAAGGGTTGCGCGATCGCTCAAGGGCAGAGTGGTCCTCAGTTTTACGCCACCAACTTCCAGTCCGGTCGGGTTGAGGTTTTCGACGCTAATTTCAACAAGCTCCACCTGGATGACGACGCTTTTCGCCTGCGCGGCCTCTCCCATGACTACGCTCCCTTCAACATCCAGAATGTCGGCGGAAATCTGGTAGTAACGTTCGCGCATCGTGAGGAGGGCAGCAAGGATGAAGACCATGCTCCGGGCTTGGGCTTTGCAGGCGTTTTCGACCACAGAGGGCGGCTGCTGTTGCGCCTGGAGCACGGCCCCTGGTTCAACGCGCCCTGGGGCATCGCTCTGGCACCGAGCGACTTCGGCCTGTTCTCGCATCGCCTGTTGATTGGCAATTTTGGTGACGGCACCATTAATGCCTTCAACGTGATGACGGGAAGGCACGAAGGCACCATGATGGATGACACCAGCGGGAAAGCTGTCTTTATCGATGGTTTATGGGCAATCAGCTTTGGTGGAGATGCGACAAACAACGGACTGGCCACCAGCCTCTACTTCAGCGCTGGTCCCAACGACGAAAACGATGGCTTGTTGGGCAGCCTGACTGCGGTCGCTTCCGAGCAACCGGGCAATAGCCAGTAACCCAGCTTTTCGGGCAGATCGCAAGGCTGGTTAGCAACTAACTGCGCTTGATGATAAATACTGTCTTGTCGTCGATCCGGTCGCCCTGACCGATTTGCTGCAGGTACTGGTCCTGTTTTACCGCGTATTCCAGGATCGCGTTGCAAATCTCTCTTGCAGCCTGGTCTTTGTGATCACGGATCACCTGCTCGATTTGCCGACGATCCTGTTCGTCACTGCCGTCGTAAACCCCGTCGGTATAGAGGAACAGAATGTCTCCTGGGCTCATCAGCGTGATTTCCGCCACGTCCGAGGAGTTCACCTGCCGTTTCCTGAGGCTCATGGAAAAATACTTGTTCCGGTCAGGATGGTCTTCGGGAATTTCCAGTCCCAGGGCAAGGAACTGCACCATGCGAGCCTCGTTGATCTCCATGAACCTGCCGAATTCTGCGGAGAAGACCAGGGGCGGCGGGTGACCGAAATTCACAAAGCGGAAGTGTCCCTCAGGGCGCGTTTCGCCGTACAGCATGGTCGCGATCTCACGCGAATTGTCCTCCGGATTTCTTCCCAGAGCATTGCGTGCAGTGATGGACTGCGCCAATCTGAGATTGATCTTCTCGAAGAACCCCGGGGTCGTCTTTCCGTAGCGATCGAGTTCAACGAGCATCAACGCATGAAAAGTATCGTGCACAGTCGAGGCAATCTTCGCCGAGATGATCCCGTGCCCCTCCGCATCGACCAATAGCACTCCGGCAGTGGAACGGAGTTCTTGCAGATCTTCCGCGATTCTCAATTGCTCCGAGCTTTTGGCCTTTCTGTACTCGACCGCTGCTGCTGGATCGTGGTCGGGTTTTGATTCTAACCACTGCACGTGATCATCCACCATGTTTCGCGGAGTCTGGCCCGGGAGAAGAGGTTCGAGATACTGTCTGGAAAACTTGAGAGCACGTGCAATGCGCGCGTCGATGTTGTAGCGTTGCTGAAAATTGATGTACTCGAAGAGATCTCCGCCTACGGTCCCGGCGGGAATCGAGTTGCCGTACATCTCGATTCCTGCCAGATGGGGAATCGCGCCCTCCACGGGCATAAGTCTCTTGCGCAGGTACTCGTCGATCGTGGGGTATATCTGCGGCGTCTCCATAGGAGGAACTCGGCTCACGGCGCGATGCCCGACTCCTGGCCAACGGTCATCTCAAAGTCAGATATGGAGCGGGCTCTTAGTCGATGGTCGAGCCAGAGCAAATTATCGACTATAAAGCGCCGGCCTGAGATAAGAAACAATTTTTGGGATTAACCGGGTCATCATCACGACTCGATATCGGCAATAACAGTGAAGGCTGAAGCGCGGATGCATGGCCTCATCCACAAGACAGGCCTCGTTTGCAGTATTCGAACTTGGCCCGGATATCCGCATCTTCATCCTTCTCGAAATAGATGGTCCCGGCAGCGTGCAGCCTGATGCCCGCGGAGGCATAATCCGCCAGAGCAGCCGCTTCCTCCTGCGGATCTGTCGGAAGATGGTCTCTCACATCCTTCGCATTCAGCTCGAACACATTAAGCTGCTTCATGAAGCCGATGGTCTGGGCGCGACTGAAGTTGCGGAACGTGTAGCTGGCCAAACCCAGACGGATGGGGGAAGCCTGGTCAACCGATGGCCGTTGCTCAGCCGGCGCGAAGACGCTGGCTGAAGCAGCAAACGCTGCGGCACCGACCGCGCCGGTGCGAACGAAGTTGCGACGGGAAAACATTTTTTTCATAAGCGGCCAAGCCCTCGCTTTCTTTAACAAATGGCGGCTTTGTGACAGGGCATCCCCGGTTTTGCTCTGACCGCTAGTTAGAGCACGGCGGACGCAACCTCAGATATGCGGCGCCCAGCCTTTCTCGTACTCGCGGCCCCACATCTTCATCGCTTCCGGATCGCCCTGGATCCGCCCATCCTTCGTGTCGAGATGCAGCTCCCGGCTGACTTCCCATGCGATGTTGGAGAGCTGCAGCATCGTAACCGCAACATTGCCGACAGAAATCGGCGCGTTGAGTTTTTCCCCTTTGCGGATTCCCGCGATGAAGTTGGTGAAGTGAGCATCGGTCATGGAATCGCGGCCGAGCAGATCAGCAGATGAGGTGGTACTGCCGGTCCGAAATTCCTTCGTCTTCTTGCCTTTAAGGTCGTATATCTCGTAGCCGTCGCGGTCGACGAGCACGGTACCAGAGGTTCCCATGATGGCCGATCCACGATCGCGGCCATAATATTTCATTCCCTGGCAGCTCTTGCCTTCCCAGCTAATCATCTTGTCTTCGTACTCAAAGCTGGTCACCAGCGTGTCGTAAAACTGCCAGTCGTCTTTGAAGTGGTATCTGCCGCCTGACGAAGTGACCCGCTTCGGATAGTCGACCCCCAGCGCCCAGCGGCAGACATCCACCTCGTGGGTGCCGTTGTTGAGCGCTTCGCCGGTGCCGTAGATTCTGAACCAGTGCCAGTTGTAGGGATGCACATTGTCTGTATAGGGACGCCGCGGCGCCGGGCCTTGCCACAGGTCCCAATCAAGCCGTGGTGGGACGGGCACTTCTTTGCCTGTCCCGATCGACTGCCGCACGTTGTTGTACCAGGCCTTGGCAAAGTACGGCCGGCCGATGATGCCCTGGTTGATCTTTTCGACAATCTCTATGGTGTGCGGAGAAGAGCGCTGCTGTGTGCCCATCTGCACCAGCTTTCGATATTTTTGCTGCGCCTGCACCAGCATCTCCCCCTCAGCAGGATTGTGGCTGCATGGCTTTTCCACAAAGACGTGCTTTCCGGCTTGCAATCCGGCAATTGCCATCGGCGTGTGCCAATGGTCGGGAGTCGCAATCGTGATGGCGTCCACATCTTTCTGCTCGAGAATCGCGCGAAAGTCTCGCTCCGAGAAAGGCACCTCGCCCATCTCTTGCTGCACGCTGTCGGCAAACTTCTTGAGTATATTGCTGTCCACATCGCAGACATGCGAGATGCGCGCGACGCTTCGGTTCGCCTTGAGCGCCGATAGATGAGCGTAGGCACGCCCATTAAGACCTATCACAGCAAAGTTAAGGCGATCGTTGGAGCCGAGGATCTGAACGTAGCTTTTTGCCGTGCTTCTCACGGCCAGGCCAGCCGCCCCAACTGCAAGTGCATTGAGAAACTCACGTCGTCTGACCATAATTCGTTTCCTCATAGCAGGAGGCCGTCGCCGTCCTGTCGCGAGCTAACAAGATAACCCGTGATCAGCAGGAGATTCCACTTTGTCATCGCCTTTCTGAGGCTAATTCTGTCACCGGGAGTAAGAACTGGAGTGAACCGTTTGTGCTGTTCACACACGTATCCGAGAATGACTGCAATAGCGACTGTCGAGGGGAGCATCGCTTGCCGGAGGTGGACATGATTTTCGACCGGGTCGGCGGCTGCTCACGTCGGCAGAATCATGCTAGCCGATTGCACGCGGCAGCTGCGCGAGTGCCGATCGTACCTTGACGGGACCAGATCAACGTTTATCCCCGAATAGACTTCGGAGATGGCGGCCAAACCAAGCCTTACGTCGCATCTTCTATCGCTGCGACTTCCGCCGGGGAGTGATTCTGTTCATCAATCTCTCGCGCCGCGCGATCGAGCAATTCATTGACTTCATAATCCGAGATTTGTGAAAAATCGAAATAGAATTGACCTACGCCATAGAATGCTTCCGGTGTTTCCAAGCAGACCAGGTCGTCTGCTTCTGATCGGAGGTGATCACAGGTCGACGGAGGCGCTACTGGGACAGCCACTACGATCCGAGCTGGCTTCATCTCTCGCAAGGCATCAATTGCGGCACGCATTCCTGAGCCGGTTGCAATGCCGTCGTCCACGACGATGACAGTTTGCCCTCTGATATTTAGCGCGGGCCGGCGGCCGCGATATGCCTGTTCGCGCCGTTTCAGCTCTCTTGCTTCCCGATTGGTTACCAGTTCAATATCTCCGGGTGATATTCGCAACGCTTCGACAATTTGCGGATTCAGGACTCGAATACCCCCACTTGCAATGGCCCCAAACCCAAGCTCCTCATGCCCCGGAACCCCTAATTTGCGCAGCACTAAAACGTCCAGCGGAGCCTTAAGCATTCTGGCTACCTCGAAGGCAACCGGAACACCACCACGCGGAATACCCAGGACGATAACGTCTTTCCGATTTGCATAGTCACGCAAGCGCAATGCCAGCCTGCGACCAGCTTCTGTTCGATTGGGGAAAATCATATTGCCACCCCCGGGCCCTCTGTTCGTTTGCATAAGGTCAGTCTTCGACGACTGAGGCCTGGGATTAAACGCATGCAGAAAACCCAACATCACGATGGCAGAAGCCTGCTCATTCGTATGTACGAACCGTCACAGCGCCCGGTGAGCTATATCACGCTCAGGGGAAGCGCGCGGACAAGCGCCATTTGCCGCTCAGGATTCAGAACTGCTGCTGGATGACGCCCATTGACCGCAGCTTAGGTCGGAGTATTATCAGCCGCCAATGAAAGACGTGTCCTTCCCACTTTCCCTGCGGAATTACTGCGCTGCCCCTGCTTTCAGACTCTACAGCGCCGAAGGGTAGGTCTCAGGAACTTCTCCGGCCTCCCAAGTTGTTGTGCGTTCCAAGGGTTCGACTGCCCGAGTCTCGTCGAAGTACAGGATCGCGTCGAATTGGTCCGGAAGCTGGGCGTGAAAGTAATGACTCTGACGCTCCGATCGAGGCTGATAGATCACCCCGATCGCTCGCTCGAGGCGTGGTTCGCGCAATAGCGACCTGGCCTCGTCCTGATCATTAAGGAGTAGCAAGAACTTCGACATCCCCGTGCTGTGAAAGAGCGCTTCATAACTGCCGGGCAGGGCAGGCCGAACATGCTTGCGTTCCGCTGGACCATCCCACTCGGATGCCGCCGTAACCGTGCCCGTGAAGGTACTGAATCCGACCAATACCGACTGTTTACCATATCGCTGTCGCACGAGTTGTCCCAGGTTCAGTTCACCCTGGTGTCCCATCTCCGTGGCGCGGGCGTCGCCGAGATGAGAGTTGTGTGCCCAGATGACCATCTTCGTGTGGGCCGTGCCCAAGTGCTGAACCAGCGCGTCCAGCGTCTCAGCCATATGGCTGTCTCGCAGGTTCCACGACGAAATTTTCTCCTGAAACATGGAGCGGTAATACTCTTCGGCACTCTTTACCAGGCGAGCATTCTGTTCTGCGAAAAAGAATTCATCCGGGAAAGTGTGGCCATCGCGGCGAGCAAGATCGGCGGTACGCCGGCGCATCTCCATCCACTGATTAATGACCTCGTCCTCGCAGCTCTTGCTCAGTCCGAAACTGGCGGCATATCCGTAAGCCTGGGTGTCCTCGCCAAAATCCTCGAAGCAGGCATAGCGATAGCGAGCGCGGCGGGCAGCTTCGGGGTCAACCTTATCCAGGAAATTCAGAACTGCGCGGATGGAGGCGTGCAGGCTGTAAAGATCTAATCCGTAGAAACCCACACGCCGCGAAGCGTGGTGGAGCTCGTTGTAGTTCCGCAGCCAGCCCACGAAGTCGAGGACATCGGCGTTGCGCCACATCCAGGCGGGAAACCTCCGGAAGCCGGCAAGCGCATCAATCGCATCCTGGTCTTTACCCTGAAATCGTACAAATTGATTGACACGATACGCATCGGGCCAATCTGCTTCGACTGCGACCGCCGTGAAACCCTTTTCTGCAATCAAGCGCTTAGTGATCTGCGCCCGCAATCGATAGAACTCATGAGTGCCGTGCGAGGCCTCCCCAATCAGAACCAAGCGAGAGTCGCCGATCATATTAAGCAAAGGATCGAAATCTATCGACTCTCCCGTCAGTGGCTTTGCCGCACGACGGATTGCGTTAACGATATGGAAATCGCTATTAGTTCGCATTTTTGGCTCCCCTCCAGCCCTTCTGCGGAGTCAAGTCAGCAAATCAAGGATGACCAAAGGGATTCTATTCGTATGTGCCGCTAGTCACGGCGACCGGTGAGCGCCATCACGGGATGAAGCGACTGCGGGAAAGACCTTTCTAGGCACACCTGTTACTCAGGCATTGATATTGGTGATTTAAGTCACATGATGTTGTAGGGGCGGTCACGGCGCGGAATGACCTTTACCTGTAATGTGGACCCGTGATGGGAGCATTTTATGAAAAGAGAAGGCCTATCCTGGACATTATTCGGCGCGTTTGGCGCTGGTGCTCTGACCATGTATTTCGCTGACCCGAATCGCGGCAAACGCCGGCGCGCGACTTTAAGAGATACATTTCTGCATTCCGGTCATGACATCAGGAAATTTGCAATGCGTTTTGGTCGCGATGTCGAACATCGCGCTGAAGGCGCGGTTGCTGGGACGCGCCGCCTGTTCGAGGACGACGATGAGGTATCGGACACCGTTCTCGAGCAGCGGATTCGAACCGCCGTAGGTCGAGCCGTCTCCCATCCCCATGCCGTTGAAGTCAATTGCACGGGAGGATCAGTATTTTTGGGCGGCTGGGTCCTGGCCGACGAGGTATCCGAGCTGACCAGTGCGGTAAGGGCAGTACGAGGCGTAAGAGAGCTGTCCACCTTCCTCAATACCACCGATCATCCCCAGCATATTTCGGCATTGCAAGGAGGGGTTCGGCGCAGGCATTTACCGGAATTCCTGCAACAGAGTTGGTCGCCTACAGCTCGGGTTCTTGCCGGCCTTGCCGGCGCCGGGCTGATTGCGTATGGCGCGACTCACCGTAAGCTGATTGGAAGGACTCTCGGGGCAAATGGTGCCATTCTCCTGGCCCGCTCCGTACTGAATACTCCTCTCAAGCGTATGATCGGCGCTGATGAAACCGCAGGTCTCCGTATACAGAAGGCTGCCTACATTAACGCTACCGCAGCCGATCTATATGAATTCTGGAAGAATCCGCAAAATTATCCGAAAGTATTCGCACATGTAAAGGAGATTACGCCCGAGCAGAATGGAATCTTCTTGTGGCACGTAGCGGGGCCCGCGGGTATTCCCCTCAGCTGGAGAGGGAGAATCACACGCCTGTTGCCCGAACAGTGCATTGAGTGGTGGAGCCTGCCGGGATCAACGGTTGAAAACCACGGAGTCATCCACCTGGAAGCGCAGAAAGACGGCCGAACCCGGGTGCAGATTGATATGAGCTACAACCCGCCCGCAGGTCTGCTCGGACACGCCGTTGCGGCGCTGCTTGGCCTGGATCCGAAAAGTGCCATCGACCGGGACATGGTTCAGCTGAAGTCTCTCTTCGAGCAGGACAAGGCGACTGTTGACGGCCACAAGGTAACGAAGAGTGAAGTGAAATCTGAAAGTGAGCCTGCGGCTTGATGAATTTGGGCGGAGCAGACCATGTGGGGCACCGAAGAACAAATCGACGACGTTGAGGTTGAGCCGCGCAAGTGGATGTCATTCCTGGACGGTTTCAGCCGTCAACATGAAGGCTGGCTCGCCAGCATCGAAGTGTCAACCCCCGGCGGCAAGCTGACGGAGGTTGTGGACCGGCGGCTGAGAGGCGTCAGTACCGATCATGCTGACGGCAAGCGGCGAGTTTATATTGAGGTAGGTGACGCTCCGGACGAATGCCTTACCCACGTTGTGAACACTCCGACTCAGATCAGGTTCAAACGAACCCGGACTGGAGCACATCGAGGATTGGACATAGTGTCCGCCGACGGCAGTACTACACACGTCCGGTTCCGGTCTGCGATGCTTCCAGAGATGCTCGACGGCATCGCCTCATGACCCATTCTCAACCGGCCAGCCCGGCGATTTGAAAATTAATGGCTGGTTCGTCGCTGCGCAGGAACCAGTGGTCCAGGATGACATGACGAGAAAACCATTTGCTTGCCAGGAGTAGCCTCGCGGCCGAACTGATCACTGGGGCTGGAAGATGGCGACCGATGGTGGCCAACCAGCCCTCTGTGGCTCTTCCAAACCGCGCCGCAAGCAGGCCGCGATAACTGTCTAAAGCGCCACGGTCGTACTTCCCTTTCGCGGCGATGATGGCCCTTGCCCCTAACAAACCGGACTCAATAGCGGGCCGGATTCCTTCGCCACTCTGTGAATACGCGACGCCAGCTGCGTCTCCGACAAGCAGGACGCCTTCGCCGACGACATTGCGCCCATTACCGCAATGCAAGAGATAGGCATGGCCTTGCATGGGGGTGGGAAAGTCAAAGCCGAGTTTCCGATTGGTTTTCAAGAACCCTACGAAGTCCGCGACATGATGTGGGAGGCCATGCGGGTCAAGCCGACCCAGGCCCACATTAAGATAATTCTGTTTTCGAAAGCACCATCCATAACCTTTCATGTCAGGACAAAAGTAGAGTTCCGGCACTTCAGGCCGAATGGAACAAGTGTCGGCTTGACGCGAAGTCATCTCGAATTCAGTCTCCTGAGCTACAACCGCGATTTCGGCGTGACTATCAGCTCCCAGAAACCGAGCAACGGGACAGAAGTGGCCACCCGCGCCGACAACAAGCTGAGTCTTGATCTGCCCGTTGACGGTCCAATGGTCACCCGATCGTTCGAGCGTCTTCAGCGGGGAGCCCTGGAAGATGCGTGCACCGCAGCGGGCCAGCAGAAACTCATCAAATTCAACTCGTCGTATCCCGTAGCTGATGGGTTTGCCGTAATCGGTTTCGATCTCCGGGCCGCCTATGCGGCTCGTCCGAAATCCCGTAAGCGGCTGGAAAACACGGCCCTGCGAATACTCAGTGTGGCTTATCTGAAGTTCCTCAAGCACCGCCGGCGTGATCCACCCACCGCAGACTTTATTCCGTGGAAATATGCACTTGTCGAGAATGAGCACGTCGAGACCTGAACGGCGTAAACCCCAGGCGCAGGAAGAACCTGCAGGGCCCGCACCAACGATCAGGACATCGCATGAATCCATTCGGGTTCTTCCTTTGCCGGCAGTTCCTCCTTATAAAGATAAGCGCGAGTCCATGGGATCTGCCGACAATCCGGTCCAGCAAAAGTGACCTGAAATAGCTGGAGGGTGCCTGCGCGGAAGGCGGCAATCGAGCCAGCCAGATAGAGTCGCCAGGCTCGCACAAACTCGGGTCCGAACATTTTGGTGATCTGGTCGATTGACGTTTCAAATCTGGTTAACCAATGCTGCAACGTCTTCTCGTAGTGCAATCGAAGATTCTCGATATCCAGCACGGAGAAATTCCAGGGCTCCAGGAGATCCAGCATTTCACGAAGAGCAGGCGTATAAGCACCGGGAAAGATGCGCTTCCTGATCCATGGACTGAAGGTGCCTGGCCGGTTGCGTCCAATGAAATGAAGCAGTCCGCGCCCACAGGTTCCGACAGCGCGATGGATGACTCGGCCCAGTTCCCGGTAATGCTCTGCGCCAACGTGCTCTAGCATCCCGACTGACGCGAAAACATCAAATTGGCCTGAAATGTTCCGGTAGTCATCCTCGATGAACTCCACCTGACTATTCAATCCTTCCCGGGTCGCCAGTTCGCGGGCGACGAGAATTTGCTCCCTGGAAATGTTGAAAGCTTTGACCCTTACTCCGTAATTCTTTGCCATATGGAGCGCCAGCGCGCCCCACCCGCAGCCCGCTTCTACAACCTCCTCACCTGGCTGGAGCTGAAGCTTACGGCAGACGTAATCCATCTTGGCAAGTTGTGCCTGTTCCAGTGGGGTTGAAGGGGTGGGGAAATAACCGCAGGTGTAAACCAACCTGGAATCGAGCCAAAGCCTGTAGAAAGCGCTTGTCAAATCATAATGCTGGTGAATGTTTCTTGCGGACCCAGTGATGCTGTTTGCTTGCATGCGCTGCAACCACAGCGACGACAATCTGCGGCGCCAGTCTTTCGGCTTGCTCATACGCATCAGCCGAATGACACGTTCCAGCACCTGAACCAGATCCCCTTGCACAACAATGCTTCCGTTAGCGTAACAGTCTCCGAAGGCGAGCTCAGGATTGAGCAACAACCTGACCAGGGTTCGACGATCCGAGATTGACACTGTGGCGATTGGGTCAACGCCTGGTCGTGGTGAAAGTTCCGCACGCCTCCGCAGGATAAGTCGGATTGGAGGGTCGCCGATGGATCGTCGAAGCCTTTCGAGTAACCACCCGTCGATGGAAGAAAGACCGACGTCGATAGATTCGCTGCGCACTTGGCCGGCGCATTTTGAAGAAGTGCACAAATCTAGAGCAGCTTGTTTGCAGTCGAACACATCCGAGTGCAAGGTGCCTGAGTTTTTGCTCATGTGCCCAATGCCTCCTCGTGCTTATCTAACTCGTTCCCTCCGTGGGCCCTGATTTCATATCCATTTTCCTTGGCTCCACCCAGCAAGAATACTACTGTTATGTCGGTTGACCAACAGTGGTGAGAGTCACGCACAGAAGTGATCCCGATCACACAGCAAGAGGCGCACATCTCGCTGCATGCGTGCCGACGCTCGGTTCAGTTGTGTTAATGACAAGATGTCGCCGTCGGAGCTGGCGCCATACAACATGAAGCGGCACGGCCGGGAGATTCCCCTTACCGCTGGTGGTTGCCTGGATCGCCGACGAAGAGGCCTTTCCGAAACCCCGCTTTCCTGTGACAATAGCGGAGCATGGCTACAAACCCGTATCCATCGTACGCTTCTTGCACAATAGTCTTGCTGATTGGGATATTGTGCCTGCCCGCCAGAACCGGAGCGGCTAACGCAAGTCCGCAGCGTGAATACCGGCTGCGGCTCTACCATACCCACACGAACGAGCAAATTGACCTGGTTTACCGGCGGGGTGACACTTACTTCCCAGATGCAATTGATCGCCTCGATCGATTTCTTCGCGATCATCGCACGGGAACGATTTATAGACTTGACCCCCGTCTGTTCGACTTGCTCCATGATCTGACCGGATCGGCAGGACGTCCGGAGTCTGAAATTGACATCGTTTGCGGATATCGTAGTCCTTGGAGCAATGAGTTTCTGCGACAAACTTCGTCCGGCGTAGCCTCTCACAGCCTGCATATGCAAGGAGAGGCTATTGACATTCGTATTCCCGGTGTACCCGTATCGAAGCTGCGCGATCTTGCTCTTAGCCTTCACCGCGGAGGAGTTGGCTACTATCCAAGATCGGGATTTGTTCACGTGGATGTCGGGCGGGTTCGACGCTGGTAGCGGCAGGTCAATTGGCTTGATTCGGTCTGCTACTCGGGGTAGGAGTGGCTGACGAGGGCCTGCTCCAGAGCCGCGTCCTGGCCGTAGATATCACGGAAGAAGTGAACCTCACCATCCTCCATCACCACTGCCGTGCCGTACACAATCAGCACGGGAACCGGTAGTTCGAGATCCACCCGGAAGGTTTTCTGCGCGAGTGTCGCGGCGCGGATGTGCTCCGCAGTCCACTCCCGCTTATCGCGGAGAAGCCACGCTGCCAGAGCGACCGGATCTTCCACGCGGATGCAGCCGTGGCTGAAATCACGTCTAGATCTTGAAAACAGTTGCCTGGCAGGCGTGCCATGCAGATAGACGTCATGCCGATTGGGGAAGTCGAACTTCAGCAATCCCAAGGCATTGTTCGGACCAGGAGTTTGTCGAATGCCTAGAGTGCCGGAACGGAGCTGGCGTTTGATGGGTTCAGTGAGCACAACCGGACTTACGACGGTTTCTGAACTGTCCACAATTTCATAGGAGTTCTTTGTGAGATAGGCAGCATCTCTTTCCATGTGAGGCAACAATTCCGCACGCACAATCGATAGCGGCACATTCCAATTAGGCCGGAAGATCACTGACTTGATGTTGGAGGCAAAGACCGGCGTCTGGTGCCCGTAAGCTCGACCCACCACGACTTTCATGAAGAGGACCCAGTGATACTGTTCGTCAATCGCGCGAAGACGAAATTCAGGGATGTTGACGACGATGGGCGACGGGTGAAACTGATGCGGCAACCAGCGCAGTCGTTCCAGTGTAAGTTGGAGTTGAGCAACCCGGCGACTGAGTGGCGTGTTGAGATCGTTGAGTGTCTCCACATCGATCAGACCATTCGGCTCCAGACCGTGCCGCTGCTGGAAACGCTTCACCGCCGTGACCAGAGCACCCTGGTAGATAGGTGAAACGATATCTTTTTCCTTTTCTGGAAGGTCTCCCAAGAGGACCAAACGTTTTCTCAATTGCAGCAGTCCGGTGTAAGAAGAATCACCCGGTCTGATCGCCTTACGCGGAACCGGAAGAAGTTCGCCGTCATCGCGTCGGGCGAGTTCGAGATACGTTCTAAGTGCGTTGAGGATTCGGTGGTAGGTTGGGAATGGCGGTTCCACTGCTCCGATAGCGGCAGCGATGTCCTCATCTGAAGCGCCAATCAGTCTTTGCCGCAGGAATTCAGACAGGTCGAGGTTGGTGAGATCGAAGTCCAGTTCGAAGTGAAAGAGACGAGGGTTCACTCGTCCCAAATGCAGGTCAGAGATATACCGCATGGCCGAAACCGTGAGAGCCATGTCGAATCGGACCAAGTCCGATTCCGGCACCGGGTTGGATTGCTCCACAGCCCTGATACGGCCATCCCAGCGGGGGCCGTCATAGTCTTCGGGGTTCAACCCCTCTCGATCAGCAGTTCTCAGAAGTTGGATGATTGCGAGCGCCTGGGGAGTCGGTCTAAGCTCCCGCATCCAGGGTAAGGCTCCGTCGCAAGCATCATAGAAGTCCCTGACCTCGGTTCGATACTTCACAAACTTCGGCCAGCGAAGGTCGGCAAGTTCTGCGGCATCAATGATCCCATGCAACTGGGTTGTGCCTATTTCGGTAAGTTGTTGCGGTCGAAAGGCCAGCTTGACAGGAGAAGCAACGGCGCCAAATCTGCCGTCTGCCTCCGCCATTGCATTTTTCACGCAGACTGTCGGCAGGAACATCAGCAGCAGGGCAAAGCAAACAAATCGGAGATCACGAAAGCTCGCTCCATTCCGGTCTGTTCGCGACGGCAAAAACACCTCCTGCCCGCTGGCGCTTCATTCCTTATGTAACGTGCGCCTACGTTCGATCGGTTTAAAAGCTAAATTAGATCTCGCTGCTCCTCCTATGGAGTAGGTTACACGGGTCGGTGATCGTAATCACTGATGGAAATACGAGGTGAGATCATCAGCGATCGCCTACAATCTGGCCGGACTTGAGATCACTACAGTCCGTGATTCAGGTCACCGCTCGCAGACTGCAGGCGGCAATAACATTCACAGAAGGAAAGCGCGACGATACTGTGGAGGTGTGAGGTGAAAAGCATCCCGGTAAGCATTTATGAAGAAGAAGTACGCCCCACTGAAGCGGCAAGACACGTCGCGGGCGCTCGCCACTTGTTGACGGAATTGCGCAAGAAGCTTGGACGGTTCGAGGACTGTCCCGAACTGCAGGAAGCCATCACAAAGCTGGAGATGGCTTTGAACATCCTGACGGCAAAGACAGGTGGGATGCTGTAGCTCGGCCGGATTGGCGTCGGTCGCTTCGCTGACCCGACCTCGGGAACTCTCGAGGTCTGTCCAGGCCAGCCTCGGCTGAGATCACTTATTTCGAGAGATTCGGAAGAGCACTCAGGTGTAGTCATGAAAAACACAACGATTCGACGCAACGTTCTCTTGCCCATCCAGGTTCCGCTGGATGGTTCGGCAATTTATGGAGATCTTCAACTTCCCTACGAAGTCCAGGGATTGATTCTGTTCGTTCACGGAAGTGGCAGCAGCCGATTCAGTAGCAGAAACAGATATGTTGCCGAACAGCTAAACCAATATCGTTTTGGTATTTTGTTGCTCGACCTTTTGACCAAAGAAGAACAGGACATTGACGAGCAGACAATGCAGTTTCGTTTTGATATTCCGCTGCTCGCCGAGCGTTCTATTTTGGCGGTGCGATGGGCTATGAACCAGGCAGACTTGCAAGGACTGCCGATTGGTCTCTTTGGGGCAAGTACCGGAGCCGCGGCCGCGCTCATCACCGCAGCCACTTTGGAAGGTCAAATCGCGGCAGTAGTGTCTCGCGGCGGACGTCCCGATTTGGCAGGGAGTGCGCTTGAGCAGGTAGAAGCTCCAACTCTGCTTATTGTCGGCAGCAAAGATCATACCGTGCTCGACCTGAACCTGCGAGCTGCAAGACGCATGCACTGTATCAACCGATTACATGTTGTCCCCGGCGCAACGCATCTGTTCGAAGAGCCTGGAGCTCTAGAGCAAGTGGGAGCAGTCGCCGGCGACTGGTTCGTGGAGCATATGCACGCACAAGTGCCGGCTGGATCCCGCTGGCGGTGATCTCAGCTGCAATCGATAGAAAGTGCATGTGCTCACGCTGAAAGGCTGCCTTTCTCCCGTGGGCTGAGCTCCGGTCTTCGATCCTTTCAACTATCATCGTCGCGTTTCTGATGCGGCATGGTTCATCTGAACAGGCGCGTGATCGCGCTGGATGAAAGGAAGTCTTAGCTTGTGTACGATTTCGGGCCAGAACTCCCGCAGCACGTCAAATCCCATGTCCCAGGCGATGCTGACCCCAACTCGCCGGGATACGGGCCCTGCGCCCCGACTATTCCCGGGATGATAAGTATTGCTCAGGACCACGGAGGAGGTTGTGCCCAGCCATTCGGAGAAATTGGGCATCTTCCCGCCTGAGTCACTTTCTGCTACAAGAACGTGCAAGAGAGCATGGCCGAAACGGCCAGCAGCGTTGCCTTCAAGCTTCCTGTAGTAGCGAGGATCCTGCCTAAAAACAACCGGAAACAGGTAGGTATGGAAGAAGTCGCGAGACACCGAATCCGCGAGAGCTGCGCCGTATCGCTTAGCATAGCCAGCAGCCCCCTGCCCGAAGCTGGGATCGTTATCTTCTGCCTGTGCCACACCAGAGTCAAAAGCCGCTCCTATGAAAGTGACTGGCTCGATGCTGTCCTGGGTAAACAGGTGGAACTTCTCGGAGGCATCTAACGCGCACAGAGTCAGGCCGCGACGAGGATGTGCATGTACCGTCTTGATTTCTGGCTTGCGCGCGAAATACACAACTATCTTCTTCAACGGGCCTTGGTAGTCCCCTGCCGAAACAAGTGGAGCGGGCTGAATGCAAGGAGAAGTGTCAACTGGCTTCGCTTGTGGGCCAGTCAGATCGTCACCAATGGAAGCGCTGACTTGTGAGAGGAGGAACTGCTGCCCGAGTAGGAAAACGATCGTAAGAGTTCGAAATGCAGATAAAGTTTTGTGGTGAGAGCTCACCGCAAGCGCTTCGAGAGTGCGTCTGCCACATCGATCTGTCACCGTTTCGAACTGAGGTACGCATGGTTGGTTCTCCCAACCGGTGCCAATCCTTCCAAGCACGGATCTCCCCTCGGGCAGAGGCATGATCGCGCAGTGCGCGCTTCTTATTCAGCTCCAACGGCCGATATCCTATGCCGCGCTCTCTTCTTCGTGCGCCGCACCATTCGGCCACGATTTTACTCTGGCGCGCTGGGCATTTGAGAGCAAGGGCGAGGAATTAACGGCCGAATCGATGGCGACTTCGAGCATCCAGGCTTGAATCCGAAACACCATGCTCCAGAGGTGAGAAGCCAGGATCACCAGGACCGCGCCAGCAATCAGCCACGCCGACGTTACCGGGAACCCGGAACGCTCCGCGGGAATCGATTGATAAACCACGACAGCGGCAACGAAAATGAGTCCGGCCAAAAAAATGCCGCACAGCTTCACGGTTTCGGCAAAGCCGGTCACCTCTTCCGCGGTCTGATAGGCCTCCCGGTATCGTTCTACTACAGGTATGTTTTCTACGGAATCGCTAGTGAAGGGAATGACCCTTGCGGTGCTCATAAGAACCTCCTGAGCCCAAGATTGAACAATTCCTCCCCGTGCATTACGGAATCAGAAGAAGGAATGTTGTACAGGTGCTTTATAACATTGGGCCGACATGAATGCAGTGATCCTGGTCACCGTCTCGGACTCCGATCTATAGCCAGCGGGCCGCATAGCTAGTCTCAAATAGCGCTGCTTTTGGGTCTCTCGCATAGCGTGCCCACGACCAGGAAGACTATATTTGACCCAGCGATGGGACCCGATTACATCGTGTTTATCAGAAGAATATTGAAGCGGTTTCTCGGTTAGGATGACCTGCCATGGAATGCATCACAGGGACGGAGATCCGGGACTTCAGGATTCGAGGCAACTACGTTAACCAGCACAGCCTGCTGTCCAGGAGAGACCCGCATTCATCGAAGGAAGAAAACCCCGTCTCGAGCGGCCCTGGATATTCTCCGCCCGTGGTGGAGTTCAAACTCGACGGCGGCTCTACAAGCAGCATCGTGGTCAACGAAATTGATATTCCCTTCCTCTGTGACGATGACATTGAGAAGGCGAAAGGATACCTTTCTCTGATTCTGAATGCCCGTCGAGGGGACCCCAAAGCGGTGAAGGATTTTGCTCTGGCGGCGGAACATTCGTTTCGAGGATTGGAGCAGCCTCAGCCAACTGAAAGCAGTTTTGTCGTTCCTTCCACAAGCGATCAGCCCCACTCAGAGCAAGAGATCAGCCAAAAGGGATTCATACTCCTGAAACTGAGCCAACTAGGCTACCCCGTGCCGGACTTTGTCGTGCTTACCTCTTGTGCTTATGCCGATCGCGTCCAACGCCTGGAAGAGCACGTCTCGGAAGCCATCAAGCAACTCGAGATCCTCACCATGCAGGGCCTGGGAGACTGCAAGAGCCCTCTGGTCTTCGCAATTCGCTGCGCGACGGCTCACTACATTCCCGGGGTCATGGACACTTATCTCAACGTCGGCGTGACCGAAAGCACGTTGCCATGTTTACAGAAGATGTATGGCTCGGTTGCCGCGCACAAAATGTTCCTGAATAACCTGCGGAACCTCTGTCGTTCTCTCCACCGTGACGAGTACGCTGCGATTGTTGGTGCGGTCAAGTCTGATCTCGCTCCTGAGGAGATGGTGGGCTTAATGGAGCAGCTATCCCAGATCATTCGTAAGACTGACAGAAGGCTCCTTGAGGATCCCCTCTTTCAGGCCACCTTCTTCGCGCGACAGGCCTACAAGCACTTTGAAGAGAACAAGGACCTCGTACTGACGCTCTGCAGGGGAGCGGAACATTATCCCAGCCTCATCATGCAGAAAATGATTTGCACAGTCCGGCATGAAAATGCCTACGCCGGAGTCATCTCCAGCCGCCATACCCAGACGGGATTGGGTATGGAACTCCAAACGGCCCATGATATTTTTGGCGAAGAAATGATGACTGGAACTGCAGAAATCCGCTCGACCTCTTTCGAGGATCGAGAGGCTATTCTGAGCGACTTTCCTGCCGTTTATCATTTCGTTCCACACCTTGGAGACCTTGAAAGAGAGTTTGAATCCCCGGTCACGATCGAGTTTGCGGTGGAAGCGACAGCCAGATATCAGTCGTTCGCGCTCCTGCAACTGAATCAGACGGGAATGGCGGGGCGAGCAGCCATCATCTCCGTTGTGGACATGCACAAGTCGGGAACGGTGTCACGGCAGCGGGTGATCGAACTCATCCGGCCCTACCACATCAAGCAGCTCACCAGCGACACTATCGCACAGGAGGATTTCGATCTCCTCGGCCATTTCTGCTCGGGCGTAGCGGTTCTGCCCAGGTCCGCGGTGTCAGCCCGCGTGTATTTTACTGGGGATGCCGCGCTGAGAGCCAAGAGCGAAGGGGACAAAGTGTGTCTTTGTAAGAGTACCTTTGTGCCAACCGATTCTGTGGTGATGCGTGAAATGGATGCCATCCTCAGTCTGACCTCGGCCGCCGTGCATGTGGTTACGATCTGCCAGAGCTTGGGCATACCCGCTCTGCTGAGCCTCGAAAAGAACGGGGTAACGCTGCGGCCGGGTGGAGGACTGGTTAATTCGTCCGGCAGAGAGATCAGGGAGGGAGATTGGATCACGGTCTCGTCGAAACGAAGATCTATCTACCTGGGAAAGGCAAAGTTCATGCCTGGCCGGCTGCTGCGCTACATGAGGGGAGAGCCGGTCGAGATAGACGAGGAGGAGAGGAGAACTTTCGCATCCATCGCCTACGCGTACCGCTACTACCAGCAATTGGCCCGGGGTCTCGAAGTCGACCAGATCTCCACACTTAGCGAAGTTATCCGGCTGGTGAATTTCGACCTGCGAGGGGAGTCCGAAGAGTCGAGGAAGCTTGTGAACGGCTGGTTTGACGAACGCGAAACGTCGTACATGGAAGAGGTCCTCAAGAGCGATATAGGCGACCACCTGGGCCAGAGCAATGTTTTTGAGATGCTGACCCAGGACCGTAAGATCAGGTTCTTCAAGCGGGCCCTGGCCAAATGCTCCTGTGAACATATCTCAGGCTATGAGGCGGGCGCGTTTATGTTGGGCCGGTTCTTGTGTTCGCGCTATCCCGCAGCGTTCTGGAAGTGCTTTAGCCCGTCAGAGATTGGGCTGCTCGTGAATGAGTGGGTCCTCTTCGAGAAATATATGCAGCTTCTGCAAAACGTGGGTGAGAGGAAGATTCTCCTGGCTCGAAAGCAAATTCTCAAGGGTGGGCTCGAGCAGCTTTCGCTTCACCCTGGCAACGTGCAATCCCTCATCACGCTAAAACTTAGCGGCGTGAGGTTGGAAGAAGCGAAAAACTCCTTACCGGGATGGACTGATCCCCAGTCCGCGAGGGTGCTGGAACTTCTGCAGCAGCCCTACCGTGTTCTCTACGATTTCAATGCGCCCTGGTCCGTCGGCCGGCTCGAAAAGATCTGTGGGGAAGAGAATCTGCCCCTTCCCCGGCCGGATGACATCTAGAGCGCGTGGACCAGTTCCGGAGCCGCTACCGGCGACTCGATCCCGTACAGATAATCGCGATCAATGGTCGATTCCATCTCACGCAGTATATCGGGAAGTTCTTTTCCATCCCTCGCGGCAATCAGCCGCCCGAGCGCAAGCGAGACTGAAAGCACTGCATTCATGCCGAGATTCGCCTTTCGCTGCATGATCTGGATCTTCGCCTCGGCCGAAGCGTTTGCGTCGATCTTGCCTCGCTTTGTGGCAAGATCCAGTTCGAGCGCCAGAAGCTCCCGGTCGATGTCGGCGAGATTGCCCAGTGCCGAGATCTTCTGCCCCAGAAAGCGGGGAGCGATCGCTTCCGTGACATTGGCCACGGCATTCAGGCAACCCTTGCCGCCGTACCGCTTGGCTCTCATCCAGAGGTCTGCCAGTTCGCGATTCTCCTTGGCAATCGCGTCGGCCTTGAGGTCGGGGGCGAACCGATAGGTTTTTTCCTTCTCCTTGAACACGAAGTAATTCGGGAATTTCCGCGTGAGCGGATTCGCCTCGATGATGCTGTCGACCAGGTGGATGGCCTCATCCGTACCTGCCGAGACGCCCAAAGGCGTGGCAGCGGTGAACTTCATACCGTTGTCGAGCATGACCACCACTCCAACGGTCGGTATGCCAGCGTTAGTCGGTTCCTCGTGAGCGGAGATGTCGGCAATGACGAGGTCGGGATCAAGTTTTCGGGTGATCTTTGTACCCTTCTTCGCCATTTCCATGAGTTCGACGATTCTCCCGTATTTGACCAGCCTCTCCGTGTTCGCTCCGCCCCCGCATTTCAGGCCGAGCGCGCCAACCGCGAAGCTGATGTCGGCTTCCATCACCTCGTTGGGAGACTTGGAACGGTGAGAGACCACCAAGGCGAGCCCCAACTCCTTCGCCGTACGAGTAGCCAGCAGGGTCTCACTCAGGCTGCCAATCTGGTTGGCCTTGATTAGGGCAGTGTTGATGAGCCCTTCTTCGGCGCATTTTCGAATCGTGGTATCTTTGGTCGTAACCAGGTCGTCTCCGATAATCAGGATCTCGTGATCGAGGGCCTTCATGAGTTTCTTCCACCCCTCGAAGTCGTCTTCTGCAAACGGATCTTCCAGCGAAACGATCGGATATTTCTTGACCCAGCGAATGTACAGGTCGACCATTTCGTCGGTGCTCAGAACCTTTGGATCTTCCGCTCTCCAAAAGAGGTATTGTCCGATCGAATCTTTCTCACCAGTCTTCTCCCGATAGGCATTGCTGAGTTCACTGGCAGCGGGATCAAGCGCGAGGCAAACATCTCGGTCAGGAACAAAGCCGCATTCCTCGATGGCCTGGACAGCCACCCTCAGCGCCCTCTCTTCGGGGAGCAGGTCGCCTTTTTCCCTGGCATAGGAGGCCACGATGCCTCCCTCCAGCCCGATGCCCACGAAATTCAACCCTTCCGTGTCCTGGATGATCTGGATCGCCCTGGTTTGAAGCATGTTGGTGACCCGTTGGGCTTCTATGTAGTCCTTGGCGGTGAGGGGCAGGAACATCAATTCCTGGAAGCTCAGGTTGCCGCCCATCTCCTCGGTGTGACGCCCTCCTTGGATGGAGTTTCTGAACTCCCAGGGGGCGAACACAATCTTTCCGTCAGGTAGTTCCAACTCCTGCAGCCTGTGCAGCCGGAGCTTGCGCCTGAGTTCAGACGGCTTTACCGGGCGCGATTCTTGCGTCGCGGAGATCGGTTCCGCAGCCCTTACTTCTGACATTTTTGCCGCTGCCTCTCGCTGCCTTTCGCGGAACGCCTTGTATTTTCCCGAGTCCGAGAGCAGGAAATCGAAGAGAGCGACTACGCCAATGGTGAAGAGAAGTCGTCCCGCGTAAACCGCCGCAGGAAACGTGGCGTAGAGGCCAAGCAATATCAGGGCGATTCCGGGCAGGAACGCGATCTGGCTGAGCACCTTGCTCGCCCTCGGGCCCGCGGCCGACACCGCCAGGTTCTGCGTCTTCACGCTCGGGTGGAAGCTCCCCGCCTCCTTATGTACTCCCTGGAAAGTTCCGTAAGGGATTTTCACGAACATCTCGAGATACCAGAGCCACCTGCCAATCAGGCCCTGCTTCAGCTTTTGCTCGGCCGGAACCGCAAGCTCGGGCCTGAGATTGTTGGTCCTGACCGCCGCCAGGTAGTGCCCCATCTCGTGGATGGCGATGTTGCAATGCCACGCCGCATACCACATCAAAGAGGAGATCACGACCTCCACGCTCAGGAACATGTCCCGGATAACAGCAAAATTTGATAGCACGTGTGTGGGAATGCTGAGCAATGAGGTCAGGAAGGCGGCATGAAAGGAAACCAGCTTGTGGTTGGCGATAATCCAGCCACGATCCAGGCGCGGCATTTCGCTCGGCTGGCGGACATATGCCAAGACCCTTCGCTCAGGGAAACAGCAAAATGGTCGAAGGATCCCTACCAGGATCTGCCTCCAGCGACTAATACAACGTGGATAAGCAGCATTACTACGGGAATCTTTGAGCGGCAAGAAGTGATTCAGCATAGCGTGCTCCAGTGGGATGACGTTTGCTGAGGAGGTACCCTCTACTCGGCGGCAGCGCGGTTGCAGACTCGCTGCCTCTGAATCGAGAAGCGCTTCTGAGATCAGCTTGGGATCAACGCGCATCCCTTTCGCATCTTCTATGGCAAGGGGCTTGTCGGTCTGTGATTCCCATCACACCTAGGAGTAGCAGCAGACACAGGATGGGGGCTACTGCCGTGGTGGGCAGTAGCCCCCATCCTGTGTCTGCTGCTATTAAGAGGGTCTCGAACGAGAAAGGCGTGAACCCCGTCCTGTGCCAGCTTCTCCTTGAAGCGCGCCACGGTGCGTTTATTCCAGTCGAGGGTGAGGCGGTCGTCGGTGGCGGGGGCGGGTGGACCTTCTTCTCCGGGTGAGGGTTTGAGCAGGAGGGCCTCGCTCTTGGCAGTAGCTTGCTGTTGCAAGAACTCGAACGTCGAAGTGGGCGAAGTCTGGGCAGCGGCGACCTTGTCAAAGCGCGTGAGGAAACCAGCGCCCAGCAATCCCAGAGCGCTGGTTTGTGCGAAGTTTCGACGATTGGTCTTCATGCGGCCTCCGGTGTCTTTCGCCCCTGTGGGGCTCGAATCCTTCCAGTCGCGCACCCAGGGCTTACGCCCTGGGCTACATTCTTGCGCCACTCCGCGGTTCGCCGTACCGCGGAGGCTTTACGGCTTGGGTGCCACTCCGCGCAGGTGAAACGCGAAGAATTGGTCCACGCGATTCCAGGCGTCGCGCAGGACGTGCTCGCGGCTGAAGTAGTGAAATTCTCCTGGGTAGATCATGAATTGCACCAGATCGCCTTTGTTCTTCTTTAGCACTTCGTCCATGAGCCAAACCGACTGCAGAAATGGCACGTTCACGTCGGAGGTGCCGTGCAAGACAAGCAAAGGCCGCTCCAGTTGGCCAATGTGTGAACCCGGAGAAGCATTGGCATAGACCTTGGGATTCTGCTCGGGCGTGCCCATGCGTCCCTCGGTCCAGTCATTGTTGTAGGGATCGTGGTAGTACATCACGTAGTCGGCCACGCCGGCGACATCTACGGCAGCGCGGAACAGCGTCGGTTGGTCGGTGACCGCGATCAGAGTGAAGAAGCCGCCGTAGCTCAGGCCCCAGATTCCGATGCGGTCGGCGTCAACGTAAGGAAGCGTCTTCAGATAATTCGCACCCATCCATGCGTCCTTGGCGTCGTTACCGCCGACGTCCATGTAAACCCCGTTGCGCCAGTCGCGACCGTAGCCGATGCTGCCGCGATAGTCCGGCGCGAAAACCACGTATCCCTGCTGCAGCAGATACTGGTGATAGCTGTAATAGACGGCGTAATTCCGCTGGATATGCCAGCCGTCGTAGTTCTGGTTGATGCCATCGCCATGGACCCAGATGATCGCGGGATGCTTCTTGCTGCGATCCAGGTTCTTAGGGACGAAGAGCCAGCCCGGAACAGACTGGCCATCGGGACCGGGATAGTGTACGAACTGCGGCTCGACGAAGGCCGAGTGATCGATTCCGGCAGGCATGGACTCGCTGAGGCGCGCCGGCTTCGCGCCCGCGGTGGCGGCGATCGTGAACAGGTCCGCCGAGTTCTGCGTATCGGTGTGCTGGTAGACGAGGCGCTTGTCGTCGGGCGACCAGCTCGGTGCGACGTTGGTGCCCCGGCCCGTCGTGATGTAGATAACGCTCGCGTGTGCGGGATCGTTGCCGATGGTCGCAATGCCGACACGGCGATCGCCAGGATGATCGGGTTCGTTGGCATCAAACGCGATGCGTGTGCAATCGTGCGACCAGGTGGGACGCCAGGTTTCGAAATGTCCCCTGGTGATTTGCACCGGGTCGCCGCCGGCTGCGGGGATCACATAAAGATGATCCCAGCCGTCCAGGTCGGTGAGGAAAGCGATCCATTTGCCGTCGGGAGAAGGCTTCGGCTTGGCTTCGGCTTCCCAATCAGGCAGGCTCCAGAATTTATCTTCTTTGTCCGCATGGATGGCCTGGGGCGCACCGCCCACAGCAGGGGCAACATAAATGGTGCGCGTCTTGTAAGCGTTCGACTGGCGGTCGTAGGTCAAGTGAGAGGAGTCGGTCCAGGCCAGGCCGTTGTATTCGCCCGGCGTATCGATCGCGATGGCTTTTCCTCCCGATGCGGAGGCGACGTACAGTTGACCGGAAGCATATTCGAAAACGGCGTAAATCAGTTTCTCACCTGAGTAGGCGGGCGATTCGTCGTGCCGGATGATTTTGCTTCCGCCGATATAAGCGAGCTGAGATCCATCCGGAGACCAGAGTGGGCTGTAGATGCTCTCGTCATCGTGAGCGATTTTCGACTCGGAGCCGTCGCTAAGAGAACGGACGATTAGGTCTCCGCCGTGCTGCGCTTCGCCCGCGCTTCCGGCGCGGACAAAGGCCAGCTTGCTGCCATCGGGCGACGGAGAGAACTCCGCCTCCGGACTGGCCGTAGTCCAGACGGCATGCGCTTCGCCGCCAGCGGCCGCAATTCGCCACAAGTCCCCGCCACGAGCAAAGTAGACGGAGCTTCCGTCCTTGCTCCAAAAGACTGCGGTCACCTTGCCATCGGGAAAGGAAGTCAGCGCCATCGGTTTGGCCCCGCCATCAGCGTTCGCTACATAGAGATTCACGATGTCGGCGCGGTCCCACAAGAACGCAACCTGCTTGCCATCCGGCGACCAGACCGGGTTTGACGGATGTTTGATGTCAATCAAGTCTTCGATGGTGAGAGGATGCGTGGGCCTGGCTTGGGCAGCGGCAATGCCTGCCCCGAAAAGAATCGCCACTGCAGCGAAGCTACGCGACAGCTTCAATCGGACCATGATGCCCCCACAAGTGAAAAGGCGGATGGCATCTTAACATCCGCCTTACTTCTGTTTGGCCGGCAAACCGACCGACAAAGGCTAGAAGTTGACTTTAAGACCAAACCTCGCCAGGAACGGGTTGATGGTGTTGGTCGGGAACTGATAGTTGGGACCAAAGGTTTGCACCCTGGAAACCACGGTCTGTCCGTTGGTCAGGTTGAACAGGTCCACCATAGGCTCAATCTGCAAGCGCTCGCGGAACACAAATTCCCGCGCGCCCGCCACGGTGACGGTTTGCTGCACCTGCCCGACCTGAAGATGCGAGTTGACGGTGGCGGTGAAGCCCGCGGTGATCACGATGCCGGTTTGCCGCAGGCTCTGAAAGCCCTGTGCCGTAGTGATCAGTTCGTAGGTGCCGGGCGGCAACAGGTCGAAGAGATAACTGCCGTCGGCCTGGGCCGGCGAAGTACGATCGGCCATCAGGGCGGGTCCCTTGACCGTCACCGAGGCGGTGGCCACGGCTGCCCCGAAGTGTCCGTTGCGATCCCGGCAATTTTTCCTGTGGTGGAAACCTGCGCCGAAACCGCGTTGCAGAACATCAGAGTGGCAAGAACGGCGAACGCAAAGAGACGGAACCACGACTGCGCCAGGCCTGGAATGCGGGACATAAATCCTCCGGGGGACAGCTCAGGTGCAAAGGCAAGGGTCGAGAAATATGGATACTGTATCCAATACATCGAGCATGTCAAGACGGAAATCTTCATCGAAATAAATCAAATTTCAACAGGAGGGAGGAGGAACAGCCTAAGCCTTCAGCCGAGGTCAGCAGGGTCCCCCGGCCGGGTTTGACAGCGGACCCCCTAGAGGAAACAAGCGGAGATATCTGATCGCAGCATACCTGCGGAAGTGGCGCGTAGGATGTGAGGAATGTCAATCAAAGAAGCAATCTGGAGAATTTCGATTACTTTTCCGGTTTGGCGGCGTTTGCGCTCCGGCTCTCCTGCACCACTTGCTTCAGCGACTGGCCGGCATAGAGGATATGCTCGCGCAACAAATCGCACGCCGCGTCGACCTCGCGCTTCCTGCAAAATTCCAAGATGCGATGGTGCTCGTCGTTGGCTCGCTTCATCCCGTGAGTGAGGAAGAGTTGCAGACGGGTGTAGCGTTCTCCATTGTGATTGACGTTGCGAATAATGGACAGGAAGTGCGGACGGTTCGCGCCCGAATACAGGAGGGAATGAAACTGCCAATTCAGGCGGCCCCAGTTGCCGATGTGCTCTTCTTTGCGCAGTTCACTTTCAAATTTGCCCAGCACAGCTTCGGCTTTGCTAAGGACGGCATCCGTGAGCCGCGGGATTGAGACTCTCAGCACGGCCGGCTCCAGCAGCGCTCGAATAGAAAATAGCTCTTCGATATCGTCAGGCAGCAGTTCCGGAACCAGGGCGCCACGGTTGGGCACGATGGTGATGAGGCCCTCGGCATCCAACTGCCGAAGTGCCTCGCGGACGGGAATACGGCTGACTCGATATTGCGCCGCAATCGTATTCTGGCGGAGTCGCGAACCTTCGGGGATGTCACCGCGAATGATCTGGTCACGCAGCCTGTCGGCAACAGCGGAAGTCAGGGACTGTCTGGGGATCGCTGTATCGGTCACCTTCTTAACATCCTTCATGCCTTACATCCAATTCTCGCCCTGCGACCTCCGACCACGCCGCAACCACCTGATGCCGCCAAATTGAATCCGAGCCGAAGACATCCTACTGATTCTACGGGGAGTACGCAACCTCAGGGGTTGCGTGGCCGCCGCGGAATGCCAGAAGAAATTGGCAGGCCGGGAAAAGCAGGATATTGTATACATAAGTCAGGCGCCGGTCCCAGTTCGTCCCTAACGAGCGCGAATTGCCGGCTGATTCGGAGCCCGTTTTGCGAGCAAGCTGGAGAGTCGGGGAACACAGGCTTGGGCCCCGGATCAGAACCGAACCTGCCGACAGGAGACAACGCAATGAAGTGGAAGGGCGTGATGCCCGCGATGACAACCTGCTTTGACGCGCAATTGCGCGTCGATCACGATTTCATAGCCGGCCACTGCCGCTGGCTCCTGGAAAATGGCTGCACCGGCCTGGTTTCGCTCGGATCCCTCGGAGAAGGTGCAACGCTCTCCTTTGAGGAAAAGCGTCAAATTCTGCGAACATGCGTCCGGGCGGCGGATGGGCGTGGGCCGGTCGTGGCGGCAGTTTCGTCGCTGTCTACCTCGGAAGCGGTGTCGCTGGCGAAAGCTGCCGAAGATGAAGGATGCGATGCTTTGATGGTTCTCCCGCCTTACGTGTATCAAGGCAATTGGCGGGAGATGAAGGCCCATGTTTCCGCTGTATTCGCGGCCAGTGCTCTTTCCTGCATGCTCTACAACAATCCGATCGCGTATGGGACTGACTTCCTTCCCGGGCAGATTCAGGAATTGGCGGCGGAATACGAAAATTTCGCGGCGGTGAAGGAATCCAGCGCCGACGTCCGGCGTGTGGCCGCCATCCGGGCTCTGCTCGGCAACCGGTTGGAGGTGTTAGTTGGCGTGGATGACGCGATCGTGGAGGCAATTGCAGTGGGGGCCACGGGTTGGATTGCAGGACTGGCCAACGCTCTGCCTCGTGAATCGGTGGCGCTGTTCGAGTACGCGATGAACGGACAGCGCGAGCAGGCCTTGCCGCTCTATCACTGGTTTCTGCCCTTGCTGCGACTGGATACGCTGCCCAACTTCGTCCAACTCATCAAACTGGTACAGATGGAATGTGGGGCCGGAAATGCTCGCGTGCGCCCGCCCCGGTTGGAATTGGACGGCCCGGAGCTGAAGGAGACGCAAAAACTCATCGCAGATGTGTTGCGCCACCGGCCCCTCGCCGTGGCCAGCTACGCCATGTCGATGGCGAAATAGCCCAGCCCGTGAAATCATGGCCCTCGCAGTTGCTGTATACGCCGCAACCGAACGGGCAGGGCGAGATATCCCCTTCCCAAAATGCCGCTGAGAATACCTGGTTACGAAGCATTCTTCCCAGAAATCTGCGGTGCCGACACACGTGCCCTGCTGCAGATGCGAGTACACGCTTGCCCGAGGGCAGGCTACGATGCTATCGATCATGCTGAGTGAGCGCCCTCTTCGAGCACGCCTCATGACTGGAAAATGGAATCGCTGCCAGGTGTTGCAGCGCATGGCGAAGAGTTAAGCGGCGACCTCTGACCCACAAAGAAACCGGCCCGCTTCATACGAAGCGGGCCGCGTCTCTTGGCCGGTCTTCACCCACTCAGAACTGCAACTCAGAACGAAATCTTGCCTCCCAGTTGCCAGTATCTGGGGATGCGAGCTGCCGTCGCTTTGCCGAAATTTCCGTCTGGCAAGTTGGTATCTGGGTTTGACAGGTTTGCCCGGTTGAAGAGATTGAAAACCTCAAACCGGAATTGGAAGTTGACCCTTTCGGTGATGTGAGTGTCCTTGTAGAAGTTGATGTCGGTTTCCGCAAAGTTCGGCCCGCGGAACTGGTTCACCTTCTCATTGCCCTCTGAACCGAAAGTGGGATTGGAGAATTGGCCCCGAGAGATAGCCCCAGTGAGAAACGCACTGCGAGAGGTTCCCTGCTTGTAGTTGGCTGCGTCCGGGTAATCGAAATTGTTTCCGTCAGCGTTGTAGTCACCGCTCCCAGGAGCGTAGCCAACAGCCGGGTTGGCAAACGATGGACAAGGGGCGGCGGTTGGTGAAGTGTCCCCACACACCGGCTGATAGGAATTTCTATTCGAAACCGTCAGTGGATAACCGGACTGGAAGATGCTGGTACCGCTGATTCCCCAGCCGCCAGTCACAACGCCGACCGCTCCTTTACCGTCATTCAGGCCCTTCAGTTGATAGTTGAAACTGAGGGAGAAGCGGTTCGGGACATCTTGCAGCGACGGCCCATAAAACCGCGAAGGATTTAGGGGTTCGGGGTACGCCTGGGCATCGTCCTGCGACCGGGAGCGAGTGTAAGAAGCATCCACGAACCCGCGTGAAAAGTGCCCTCGAACATCAAAGTACACGCCATTGTAGTTGGCGTAGCGGGTGTTGTCGCTGTAGGTAATCGCACCAAAGCTGGGATTGAGCCGGGTGGGAACCTTGCTCTCGTTGACGATCAGGTCGCCAGCAAAATTGTTGATGTCGACACCATAGCTGACAATACCGTTGGCATTGCCGTTGTCGACGATATTGTAGGAATGGGAGCCGGAATAGCCCACGCTCGCGGCAAAGTTGTTCCCGAGCCTTCGCTCTACGGTAGCAGACCATATATTCGATTTTGGTGATTTCAATAGTGGGTTGATACCGCCGATGGCGAAACCAGTGCCCGGGACTCCCCCTTGCGCGTTAAGCCCGCCCTGGAACGTCGGGAAGGTAAACCCAAACGGCGGCTTGTCACTGTTTCCGAGAACAAAAATCGGAGCGTCCGCGGTCGCGGTTCCACCTGCAAAGAACGTCGGCAAGACCAACCCGGGAGGACTGCCCCGGAATTCTTCCTGGACGTTCGCCTGCGTCAGCCAGTTGTTGTAGATACCGAAGCCGCCGCGCACCGCCCAGTCGCCTCGTCCGGTGGGGTCCCAGGCAACGCCGATGCGAGGACTGAACAGGTTGTTGACCGAATGCAGCAAGGCATTGTGGGTGGGCTTGGCGTAGCCGTTCGCGATTTGCTCCTGAATGGTCGTGCCCGTGCCCAGATAGAAGTTTCCAAACACGGTTGTGTCACTCTTGGACCACGGGTTGCCGCTGTCGTCATAGCGCAAGCCCAGGGTCAGGGTGAGGTTCTTCCTTGCCTTCCAGGTGTCTTCCACAAAAAGTCCAAAAGTTCGGGAGGCCGCATCCCAGTTCCACAATTTTTGCTGGCCGGTCGCGGGATCGTACATGATCCCGTTCTCGTTGGTGGGCGCATCCTGAGCCAGCTTCAACAGGTTGTCGAAGGCAAATTTCGGCTGCGACCACGGTCCTTCGAAGGGTTCCACATCGTCGCCATACCAGCCTTCATAGCCAAACTTCAGGGTGTGTGCTCCCTTAACGTGAGTCAGGACGTCGCGCCAGTGATAGTTATGCTGAATGAAATCTCCTTGCGCGAAACCTACTCCGAAAGCCTGACCCGAATCCACGTTGATGCCGTTCACGGAAACCGAAGGGACCGTGTAGTCCTTGGCTCCGCTGCCCAGAAGGCCTTCTACCCGGCTCATGCCGACGGAGGCTGCGTTCAAGGTCGTGGAAGAGAACGTGTGTGTCCAGTTTAATTGCCCTGCAATTTGCCAGGTGGGGTTTAAGGCGGAGAACTGCGGCATAGCCGAGGCCGCACCGCTGGTCAGCAGCGTCCTGAACATGCTGGCGTAGACTCGGTCACTCTTGAAGACGGTGTCCAGACGGGCAAAATACTGCGTGCCGTTGCGTATTTGTGTAGCGCCGAACGACCCGGAATCAATCATGGGCAGGTCGCAAGGTACTCCGTTCTGCCCTGCCGTCGTGCCGCATCCACCCGCGCCGCTGCCGAAAATCTGTTGCGCAGTTTGCGAGACGGCCACGCCAGACACATTTGCGGGCAAGTACGTTGTGAGCAGATGTGTGCCCACCGTGTTCGGATAGGTTGTTTGCGCAAAGGCCGTGAACTGGGGATCTGCGAAGGTCACCGATCCGTTTGTGCTCTGAGAAGAGCGCAACGGTTCGACCGCGAAGTATCCGAACAGATGGTGATTGCCAGGAATTACCGGGCCCCCAAAAGTGAAGCTCATGTTGTTGGAATGGAAGGGCAGGTAGGGACCTGAGAAGTACTGCCGCGCGAACCACCCCTGGTAATTGAAATAATCCGAAGCCGAGCCATGGTACTGGTCCGTACCGGATCTGGTGGTAAAAATGGTCTGCAAGCCGGCGGCGCGGCTGTACTCGCTCGAAAACGTGTTGACCTGAATGCTGGTTTCCTGGATGGAATCGGGCTGGGGGGTTAGATTCAGGACGCCCTGGCGAATGCCACTGGTCACGTCCAGCCCATCCACCACGTATTGGTTGTTGTTCTGGCCCTGACCGTTGGCGCTGGCGTCCACCTGCTCTTCAGTGGAGAAATTGTCCACTCCCGACCCGGGACTGCCGGTCGCGCTGGTTCCCAAACCAGAAACTCCGGGCGCCAGCGTTACCAAGGTGACCAGGTTGCGGCCGACAACCGGCAGCTGCGCCACCGTTTGGTTCTCGAGCGTGAGCTGCGTGCGGCTGTCCGAGGTATCGACGACAGGAGCCTCGGCCGTGACGTTCACCGCCTCGGATATCGAGCCCACCTTCAGCGTGATGGGTACGCTCAAGTTCTGTTCCGTCAGCAAGGTCACATCGACCTGGGACTTGGCAAAGCCGGAAGCCTCGGCGGTCACACTGTAGGAGCCCGGCGCGAGACTGCCAAAATGGTAGTTTCCCGAGCCATCCGCCGCGGTCGTGGTGGTCACGTGGGTTGCGTTGTTTACCAGGTTCACCCTGGCGCCGGCCAGTCCCGCTCCGCTCGGATCTTGCACGACGCCCTGAATGCTGGCAGTGAACTGTGCCAGCGCGGCGGAACTAAAGAACAAGAGCGTGGCTGCGACAAAAACGACGTAGAAGCTGACGGTTGACCTGGACGACATTGAATCCTCCCGGTGGCAAAGCTTTCGAAACGTTCCCCGCAGGGTCAGTAAACGTTTTCTCATCTAATGGAAAAGACTTATAGCGCTGGACTATCGAAACTGTCAAGATTTTTTTAGTTTTCGAGGGATTGTTAAATCGAGGTCTTCTGCGGAGCGGTCAATCGAAGTAATCGTTGACTTGGATATTAAATCCCACCTTATCTTGCTTTTGCGCCCTTACCGGCCGTTGGCCCGGCGCCGCTTCCTTCGCGAAGCTTGAGCCACTGGTTGGACTTTATCCCAGGGAATTGCTCTACCAATCCATTCGGCCAGTGCACTTCGATGTCAGCAGTTTTGGACGCCCCAAGTCCGAAATGCAGGCGAGGATCGTTCGACGAATAGAAACTGGACTGGCTCAACACTGCCTGCGCCTGCACCTTGCCGCCGTAGCGTACCAGCACCCTGGCCCCGATCGCGCTGCGGTTGGATTTGACTCCTTCCAGTTTTACTTTGATCCAGTTCTGATTTCCCTTCAGGTCATTGCGCAGCAGCGATGGCGGTTCATTCAGATTGACAATCAGGATGTCGACATCACCGTCGTTGTCAAAATCCCCGAACGCGCAACCCCGGCTGCAATGTGCCTCCGCCACCCCGGGACCGGCCTCTTCTCCGAGTTCTTCGAAAGTGCCGTTCCCCAGATTGCGAAACACCGACCTCGGATTCTTGTTGGCGTACTGCGGCAACTTACGCTCGACCTCCGGATATACGCTTCCGCTCACCATGAACAAGTCAGGATAACCGTCGTTGTCGAGATCGACGATGCCGGCCCCCCAGCAGATGTAGCGGGTTTCCACTCCAATCCGTGAGAAGCGCGTGACGTCGTCGAAATTGCCTTTGCCATCGTTGTGATAGAGGCCATTGGCATCGTCGGCGAAGTGGGTCTTGAATAAGTCGAGATGGCCATCCAGATCATAATCTCCAACGCCCAGACCCATGCCAGCCTGCTCCGCGCCATCGTCGCTCAACGCCACGCCCCGCATGACCCCCTCTTCGCGGAAGGTGCCGTCATGGTTGTTCATGAAGAGCAGACTCGGAGTGGAATCGCACGCGACGTAAATATCGGGCCAACCGTCTTCGTCGAAGTCCGCGGCTACAACGGTCATGCCATAACTCTCAGTTGCGGCCGCGATTCCGGCCTGCTGGCTGACGTCGGCAAATGTTCCATCGCCATTGTTGCGGTAGAGCGAATGCCTTCCCGTAGGCAACCCGCGCGGACCGCACTCCACTGGAATTCCTTTCCAGTTGCAGTTCACGTTTTCTCCGGGTGTTGGGGCGTGCTCAAAAGAGAATCGAACATAATTGGAAACAAAGAGATCCAGATGCCCGTCCCGATTGTAATCGAGGAAACTGCAGCCCGCGCCCCATCGCGTCTGCTCGGTCCACAGTCCCGCCGCCTTGGTAACGTCGGTAAAAGTTCCGTCGCCATTGTTGCGGTACAACCGGTTTTGCCCGAAGTAAGTGCAAAAGAGATCTTCGAAACCGTCGTTATTGTAGTCACCCACGCACACCGCCGACGCCCACCCTACCGCCGTGAGTCCCGCCTTTTCGGTGACATCGGTGAAGGTGCCATCGCGATTGTTCTTATACAGGCGGTTGGTCGTGCCCGGCGGCGCTCCTTCCAGTCGCGTTCCCGAGAGGATGAAAATATCCATCCAGCCGTCGTTGTCATAGTCGATAAAAGCGCAGCCGCAGCCCGTGGCTTCGAGGATGTATTTCTTGCTTTCGACCCCGCCGTAAATCGTTGGCTCGGTCAGGCCGGCGCTGGCCGCCACATCGACAAAGTGCGCGTTGAAGGGACGCCCGGAAGGGGCCGGGCGCGCCAACGGCTTAGCGGTATGGGTGGCAACCCCCTGCGCCAGAAGTCTCTCGGTCGCCGCCGAAATCGTCGAGCCCAGAATGAGTCGCCCAAATGTGCGGCGGGAGAAGTTCATGGCAAAAAACAGGTCCTTTAGAAATCAGCGCGTGCGAATTCCTGAAATTATTCCAGGGGGAAATGTTTGCATGAATGACGGATCAGGTGCAATTGGTCAGGGCTGGTTGGTGTCGGCAGGCTGGGAATCTCCTTCCACCAATCTGTAGCGGTTCCGTTCGCCTTCTTCCTTGGCCGCCAGCTTGCGAAGCTCTGCCAGTCGTTTCAGCAGATCGGGAAGCTCTTTCTGGTCGCCGGTTTTACGCAGCGCCTGGATCAGCCGATACACCGCCGTTTGATCTTTCGGGTTGATCTCCAAAGCCTTCCGGCACTCTGCAGCGGCATCCTGATATTTGCCGGATTGCATGTACATTTTCGCCAGGACGACTCGCGCGTCGCCCATTGCCGGCTGCAACGCCACCGCTTTTTTCGCCGACTGCATGGCGGTCTGGAATTCAGGAGTGTTCGGCTCGGCGCCTTTCTGCGCCAGAAAGTCCGCTTGCAGGTACAGCAAATAGGCGTCGTCGGGTTTTCGGGCCAGCTTGCTCTGCACCGCGCCCAGTGCCCGGTCGAGGTCGTTCTGCTGCGCTGCTACCAGTCCCTGAGCGGCCGAACTGAGTGATTGGCCCGGATCCAACTGATGTGCCGTCTCGAAGTCAGCTTCGGCTTTTTCGTAGTCAGCGAGCTGCACGTAGAGAACGCCTCGCGCCAGGTAAAGCGAAGGCGTTTTCGGCTGGAGGCCGATGCCATCGGTGACCACATTGATGCCCACCTGAAAGGACTGGTGGTTCATCGAGAGATTGGCAAAATCGATATAAAGATTGGGATTGTGCGGATCCAGCAGAATGGCCTGGCGCAGCGCGCTGACTGCATTTGGCGTGTCGCCGGCATCTTCATAGGCACTGGAAGCCAGTTCCATGGAGCGCGCATCCGCTCGGCCTGACGCGATCAGAGGCTGCAGGGTTGCGATGGCCTCCTGGGGCTCATGCGCCATCAGTTGACTCGCGGCCATCAGCAGGCGCTGGTGCGGATTATCGGGGTTAGCCGCCAACGCTCGTTCAAATACTTTGGTGGCCACGTCGAACCGGCGCAATCGGACCAGACACGTTCCGTAGGCGTTCTGCGCATCCGGTTGCGAATCAAGCAGAGGGCCGGCCGCCTCGAAATGGCTGACCGCCTCCGTGCAATTGTGCTGGCGAAATTCCAGGACGGCCAGCATGGCATGAGCGGTCGGCTCCGCCGGATGCAACTTCAGCACGTGTTTAAGCAGCGGCATCGCTTCCGGACTATTGGCCTCGTACTGGATTTGCGCGGCGCCGGCAAGGGCAGCGACGGCATCGGGAGATAATTTCAGCGCTTTCTGAAATGCCGCCAGCGCCTCTTTGTCATGGTGCAGATTGGCCAGGGCGATACCTTGCAGGGTCCACAGACGCGAGTCACCCGGAAACTTCTGCAGTGCGGACCGGCCCAACTCGACCGCCCGATCGAATTCCCGCGCACGCAATGCGGCGGTAATGGCATCGGTCGATTGGGTCTGCCCTGGAGAGAAAGGCGCGAGCAGGTACGTCACAAGAACCAGAAGAATTCCACACACGCGCATTCTAGTCGTGACAATATCCGCCCAGGCAAACAACGTAGCCATATGCGATGAGCCAGGCACGCGAGCGAGTTGGCGGGTCAAGGCTCCCACTCAGCTCTTCAACAGGACATACGTGCTGTAGCTTTCCTTGTCGATACTCGTGAATGGACGCATCGACACTTCCTTGCCATCGACCGATTTGGCAATCGAGTCTCCCGCCGCGTTATTCGTCAATTGAGCCCGCAAGAGTTCAGCGCCATCGAAGGCAGGTTGGGAATCGGCTACGGCGAAAAGAACCAGAGGTCCTCGCATCAGGGCCACCAGCTTCGGATGGTTGGCATCCACAGGCTGCAGGCGCAGTGGCATGGGCAGTTCGAGTTCCACGCGGTCACCATCTTTCCATGCGCGCCTGAGAGCGGCGAAGGTACCGGGCGTGACCGCGTCCGACACTCGTTTGCCGTTGATGGAAAGCACGGTACCGGAGTCGGCCCAGGCCGGAATGCGGAGGTAGATGGTGTACTCCGCCGCGCGACTGCCCGCAACCTGGATCTGTACCGCGTTTTCAAACGGATATTTCGTCTGCTGGGTCAGGCTGTGCTTCTCCCCGCCGTCGCTCCAGCGCACGGTCGAGGGAGTGTAGAGATTGACGTAGACGCCGTCCGAAGCCCGCAAATAGGTGCTGATGTGGTAGTCAGCGGCCAGTTGCGGGAAGGTCCCGGAGCAGCACGGCCATTTGTCGCGATACCAGACCTTCTTGCCGGTATTGTTGTAGTCCGAGTAATAGAACGAAGTGCCGTCGGGCTGGATGGGCCAGGCTCCCAGGATAGTGTTGTAGAGCACCTGTTCCATGCTGTCGCCATAGCGGGAGTCTTTGGTGGCGCGCAAAAGATAGCGCGTGATCTTGAAGTGCCCGTAGGCGCCACACGGCGTTTCAAAGCTGGCATGAGTGGATGCCAGACTATTTCCTAACTGTCCGACGCCGGGTTCCCCGAAGGCCTCGTCCGGCCCCCATCCGCCGGTGGCAAAGCTCTGCGTAGTCTGGAGCATGTCGAAGCCGTTGCGTGCCGCGCGCAGATGCATTTCGCTGCCCAACGTGAGATAGGCCTGCATGGCGGAACTGAAGGCATTCACGTGGCTGTAGGCATGCTCGAAGGGAAGCACATTGTTGCCTTGAGACAAAGGTCCGAAGTAGGTATCGTCTTCCAGGTAACGCTTCGCCATCTCGCGATAGAAGACGTTTCCGGTGCGCTGGTAAGCCAGGAAAAGATTCTCCGGAAGGGTGTAGGACTCATCCCAGGTGTAGGCAGTGTCTTTGTGTGGACGAGAGCGTTGTTCGGCACGCGACAGAGCTTTCTCAGGCAGGTATGCAACCATGGCGTGGGTGAGTTTTTCATGGACCTGCATCGCCATGGGGTCGTGAACGAACTCGTGTGCGTCGATTAAACCGACGGAAAGCTTGTCGTAGGTGTAGGCCGGCAGACGGTAGTCCACGAAAAATTTGGCTTTGGGATCGAGGGTTTCGGCGTAACCCTTGACCAGCCGGTTCACCTTGGCGCGGGTGGGTTCAGATCCGGTAATGGCGTAAGCGCGGGCCAGGCCTGAAACATATTGCCCCAGCGTATGACCGGCGATGAAGCCGTGGAAGTCGCCGCGGGTCAGGCTGAAACCGGTGAGGTCGTACCAGCCGCCCATATCTTCGCCAGGCGCGGGCAAGCCGGCCACCTGGCGGAAGACTTTGAGGAGACGATCGTCGTCCAGGTTCAGGAAGACGGCATGATTTTCTTCAAACTGCTTTTTCATGGGGCCAGGGAGCAGTTCGACGTCGGAATAAGGAAACGTGTTCAGCGGGGTGGTGATGGCGACCGCGCCGCGTCCGTCGGCGGCCCAGGCAGGCATGACGCGCGCTGCGTAAGAGGCGGCGGTGGCGGCGGTAGTGGCTTTAAGAAAGTGGCGGCGGGTGAGGTCGATCGCCATGGCAGGCTCCTCGCGGGGCAAATCTGAGAAATCGTTTACTAACAGAAACTACGCAATTGTTTGGAGGTTTGTCAATGCGGAAGCTATGCCCGGAATCGGGTCTGCTTGAAGGAAGGGTGGAGCAGGCCTTCAGGCCTGCACTTATGCTTTGTGGGGCGCGGGACTTCAGCCCCTGAGGTACTTCAGCGCTGAGGCCGCACTTGGATCACATTTATTAATGCAGCGCTAAAGCGCTGCTCCACCATGTCCACTAGCTCGACCATCTCTTCCCGAAGGCCGACCGCGCTTCAAAACTTCGCGTCAACCGAACTCCCGTCGAAAACCACGGAGCGAACTGTCTCTCCCAGCTTCGCCTCGATATTCCGGCGCAGCGGCGGCAACATGCGAGATGCCGGATCCAGACGCAGGGTCAAGGCGCGGCGACTATTGTTCCACTCCATGCGAATGCCCATCCATTCGCCTTTGCGGTAGTTGAACGAGCTGCCATCATCTTCGTAGAGCAGGAATGAAGCGTCGGCTCCGGGATAAATCGAAAGCGACAGCGGCTGATCGCTGCTTTCACCGGTGTACTGCTTCACCGGACCCAAAGGCAGGATCGATCCGGCGGGCACATAGAGCGGCAAGGTTTCCAGGTCCACAGGCCGGTTGATTTCACGGCCTCCGGCGACGCGCTCTCCAGTCCAGAAGTCGTACCAGTCTCCGCGGGGGAGATAGACGCGGCGATTTGTTGCGCCCGGTTCAACAACGGGCGCCACCAGCAGATTTCGTCCCAAGAGAAACTGGTCTGCACAAGACACTGCCTTTGGATCGTCCGGATAGTGCAGCCACAGCGCGCGCATCACCGGCATGCCGGTGGTCGTACATTCCCGCACCGCGCTGTAAAGATACGGCAACAGGCGGTAGCGAAGCTCGAGATATTTGCGGCAGATGGGCTCGACTTGCGGATTGTGCAACTGGCTGGCGTCCGGCAGCGCTGCCCCGTTGTAGTTGCCGATCTCGCTTGGCCCCGGATCGCCGGTGTTCCATCCCCAGGGCAGGCGCAACTTCCAGGCGCGGCCATGCGCGCGAAATAGAGTACAGAACGCTCCAAACTGAAACCAACGGAGATAGAGTTCGGCGGTGAATTCCTTGGTGGGCACGAAGCCGCCGATGTCCGTACCCCAGAACGGAATGCCGGCGAGCGAGGTATTGATCGCGATCGGCACTTGTGTCTTCAGCGTTTCCCAGGTGGAGAAGACGTCGCCGGACCACAGAAATGATCCGTAACGCTGCATGCCGGCGTAGCCGTTGCGATGCAGTGCATAGGGGCGCTCATTGGGGCGGTCGATCTGTGGGCCTTCCCAGTACATCCGGTTCCGAGTCAGCCGCGACGCGATGCCCATCGGATCGCCTTCGTCGGGCCACCAGCCATCCACTCCCATGGCGAAATCTTTGCGGTGAGTGTCCCAGTAACAGCCGGCTTCTTCTTCATCGAAGCGCGAGAGCGTACACGCATCGCTTGCCGAGCCTCGCAGCTTGTCGGCGAGGATCACGGCGTGCAGCACCACACGGAAATGATCGCGATGCAGTTGCTCGATGATTTTTTCCGGATCTGGAAACACGCGGGAGTTCCAGGCAAACGATCCGTTTTCTGTGTTCCATCCCGAGGGACAGAACCCCGTGCCCAGATAGATCATGGCGTCGCAGGGAAGTTTCTTCTCTCGAAATGTTCGCGCTTCCGACAGCACTTCTTCACGGCTGGCCAGGGTGCGATGTGATTGTTGATACCCGAAACTCCACAGCGGCGGCAGTTCGGCGTGACCGGTGAGGCGCACGTACTCGGCCATGATCGTTGCCGGATCGGGGGAACAGACAAAGAAGATGTCGAGCGGCCATTTTGCGTCTGGGCCGGGCACGAACTGGCTTTGCGGGCCGCTGAAGTCAAAGGTCCCAAAAGGCTGGTGGATGAACATCGCCCAGCCCGCCGTTCCGATGAGCCACGGAATCGGCACGCGCCCGCCGTGGGTGGCGAGGCGATAACCGCCTTGTCCGCTGACCATTCGATCGGCGGAACCTCTGCGATCAAACTGCGGTCCGCCTTCTCCGAGTCCGAGCAGAGGAGAGTTTTCGGTCGCAAAAGAGAGGGTCCTGGTTTCAGTATCGACCGACAATTGTTGGATCTTCTTACCGACTGCATCCGCGATCGTGAATGTCAGCGGATGAGGAGAGATCTGTACGCTCATGTTTCCTGTCTGAACCGATCGCGCAGGCGCGTCGGCTTGCAGGCGTGCGATGGGAGTACGCCAGTCATTCCGCAACAAAGACCCGTCAGTCCCTACTATTTTTCCTTCGTCGGAAAATATAGAGAGTCGGAAGGTGTGGTCACTGACTGGTGCAATTTGGATCTCAAGATTGGGCCTGGCCACGCCGGCAGGCAATTGTGCGCTACTCCTTTTTCCCAAAGCCAGCGCGGTACCCGCCACCGCCATGCGCTGCAAGACCTGGCGGCGATTCCATTTTTCAGTCATGAGGCGTACTCGTAGAAAGGATCTCAGTCAGCGTAATCGGTAGCATAATAACCTAATGTGGGTAAACGTCATCTTCTACCTCCCTATGGCGCCGGGACGGTTCGGCATTCAGGACCATTTGAAGTCCTGTTTCGTGTGGGTCGGGTACGGTGCGAATGTGAGTAAACGATTTCTGTAAGTGCGCTATAATTCCGGCGTTATCCTGTAAATTACCGAGCTAACAGATGTGCCACGGCGCCGTAGAGCAGGACACCGTGTCAGCGCATTGATATTGACAAGGAGGAATCCATGTCCGATTCCAGGAAGGTCTCCCGCAGAACATTCGTGACGTCCGCCATGTCGGCCGCCGCGATCTCGTCGCTTCCCGCTCAGCCGGTTTTCGCCGGCATCAACAACGCCTCCTCCCCCTCCGCGATGCATCAAGTGGCGGTCGCTCTCACCGACAGCCCATCCTGGAAAGACCAAGGGATAGAGAATCTAGCCAAGTCTCCGTATGCCAAGTTGCATGACATTCCCGTTCGCGCCGTGACTATACCTAGCGGATTTTGGGCGGGCCGTCGAGAGATCAATGTGAGCAAGAGCATCCCTACCATGCACGATTTGCTCGAAGCTAACGGACGCATGAACAATTTCCGGCGACTGGTGGGCAAGAGTAACGCCAAGCAGATCGGGCCGGTGTTTTCCGATTCCGACCCTTATAAATGGACTGAGGCGGTGGGCTTCGTGCTTCAATCCGGCGACCGGCCGGAGCTGCGGGCGGTTACGGAAAAGATGATCAACGAGATCGTCGCGGTGCAGGAACCCAGCGGCTACCTCAACACTTATTACCAGAACGATCGCATCCCCGAGCGCATGACACCGCAGACCCAGTCCACCGGCCACGAGCTCTATTGTCTCGGACACATGCTGCAGGCTGCGATTGCCTACTACCGCGGTACCGGCGACCGTAAGCTCCTGGATGCCGGCATCCGCTTCGTCAACGACTTCCTTATTCCTAACTACGGTCCCGCGCCAAAGAAGCCGATCGTCTCCGGTCACCCGGAGATCGAACTCGCCCTGATCGAACTCTACCGCATCACCGGCGACAGACGGCAACTCGATCTCGCGGGCTACGTTCTGCAGGGAGACGAGCGCGCGACGTTTCCCGAACGCCGCACCATCTACATGTTTAGCGGCACGCCCTTCACCGCGCGCACCCAATTGCAAGGCCACGCGGTGCGCGCCATGTACGCCTGCTGCGGCGCGACCGATTATTACCTTGAAACCGGCGATCCCGCGTACTGGAAGACGCTGACTATTCTGTGGGAAGACCTGTCGCAGCGCCAGATGTACATCTCCGGAGGAGTGGGCGCGCGGGCCGAGGGCGAGGCATTTGGCGAGGCCTACGAACTACCCAATGCGCGTGCCTACGGCGAAAGCTGCGCCGCCATCGGCAACATGATGTGGAACTGGCGCATGTTGGCCGCCAGCGGCGACGCCAAACACGCCGACATCATCGAACGCGCGCTCTACAACGGAATTAATTCCGGGATGTCGCTCGACGGCACGCTCTATTGCTATCGTAATCCGCTGGCCTTCGATCCTTCCGGTGGCGACAAGATTCGCAACGAGTGGTACGACGTCACCTGCTGTCCGCCAAATCTCGAGCGCACCTTCGCCTCTCTCCCGGGATATTTCTACAGCAACAGCAGTGACGGCATTTACCTACATCTATACAACGATTCCGAACTCAATTGGCATCTGGAAAGCGGCACCGGTCTGAAGGTCACACAAAAAACAAACTATCCCTGGGACGGACGGGTGGATATCAATGTGGCCCCGGCACAGCCGTCCGAGTTTACTTTCCATCTTCGGATTCCAGGCTGGGCGGAAGGCGCGCAGGTTTCAGTGAATAACAAGTCCATTTCTGATGTTAAACCCGGCCAGTATTTAGCGATTCAGCGTAAGTGGTCTTCCGGGGACGTGATTCGTCTGCAGATGGAAATGCCGCCACAGGTGATTCAGGCCAATCCCCGAGTGATCGATGATGCAGGGCGGGTAGCGGTGCAGCGCGGTCCGTTAGTCTATTGTCTGGAAGAACTTGATCAGCCCGAAGGAGTTTCACTGGTTAACGTAGCCCTAGACCTGGCCAACACGCCATCGGAAACTTTTCAGAGCCAACTCCAAACAGACTTGCTCGGAGGAGTTGTCGTGCTTCGACATGTTGGGCGGGCCTATGAAAATGACACGAATGCCAGGGCTCTCTACTCAGGCTACAGTGGAGTTCAGACCAAGAGCCGTCGGATTCCTTTGACCTTTATTCCTTATTACGCTTGGGCCAATCGACAGGCGACATCGATGCAGGTTTGGACTCCGCTGTACAAGGCCTAACCTCTTCATCTGGCCCGCCCGCGAAGATTGTCGCTAAACCGGGTCTATGACCCAATGACGTCTCAGATCGCCGGCGGGCTTGGAATTGAAAGCTAATCACGCCATCGACCAGACCGCGCCGTCCGCTGCATTGCTAGTGTCTGAGTCAGAAAAACGTTGAATAAGTTCGCGGGCCGACACTGGTTGGGTATGGCCATCGGACGCCCCACCAAACCGCTCAACGTGGCCCCGAGGAGAAGGAGAAACTGACAATGCTGGCGCGGCGGGCCGCAAACCCCCGGCCAACTGCCAGAGCAGCGGAGGTTGTGATCGAACGACCAAAGTAGCATGGATACGAATTGTCCGCTTCGTCTAACGAATTGCCGCTTTGATTATGCTGACCCGTTCCACCAGACTTCCTGGCTCGACTGAGACCAGTTCGAAGCCGAAGTCTCGGTAAGTCTCTTCGTGAATTTTCTCAAAGCGCACCGTTTCCTCAAAGCTGATTCGCCGCGCTTCGGTAGGCGTGATGAAGCCAAGATTGCGAATGAAGAAGACTCGGCGTTGGTAGATTGCTTCTTTTTTGACGCGCTCCAATTCGCTGGCAAGAAAGGGTGAAAAAGGGTGCCCGAGGTAGACTGCCAACGCCGCGGTGCACACAGCACAACGGTCGTGAAACTGAACCTCACCTGGTTGATAAGACGCTCGAATCTGACGGTCCCTTTGCAGATTGGCGATTACATCAATGAACGAGGGATGCGTCCAGGGTTGAACCATTCCTTGGGCTTGCGCTGCGGCGATGACGTCAGTAGCCGCCTCTTCGACTACGCTGAACCCGTCGAGCTCTAACTGACGGATGATCGCTGTCTTCCCTGCACCCGGCGCGCCGGTGATGATGAACCTTCTCATGTGGTTCCTTTCAGGGAACTGTGCCTGAGTCGGAAATATGTTCAGAAAGTCGTCTGACCTTGCCCAAGATCAGATTGGCATCTGCCGTCCCCACAAACGCTCGCCGACATTCTTGGCGGATGCCGTCAGCCAGCTGCATAAAACCTTTTCGGAATGTCACCAGTATGTCACCGCTGCGAAGGCGCTTCCGGCGGGCGTTGAGGTAACTGTTTGATTTAACTTGGCGTCCCCGACAGGACAACTTTAAACCGCTGGAGGGTGATGAGGAGCCTTGTATACCACGCACGTAGTGTGACGAGTGAGGGCTGGGGCCGTTAGCGTGGAATTCTGCATTGCTCAGTGGTAGAGCGCAGCCTTTTCAG
>JAIQFF010000022.1 GCA_020073395.1 Terriglobia bacterium | reverse complement strand
CGATCACATCACCGGACTGCAATCCGGCGTTGTCGGCTGGACTTCCGGGCTGTACCTGCTGGATCACCGCTCCATGCAGACTTTCCGGGGCCTGCAATTGCTGGCGCACATCGGGAGTGATGTCACCCAGCCCGATTCCCCAGCGGGGTTTTCCGTGGGTTGCCTCCGAGATTTCGTTTCCGGACTTATCGCGGCTTCCCATGGCCTCAAGAGTGACTGGGACGGCAACGCTCTTGCCATCGCGCATCACCTGCAAATGGACTGTCGTGCCCGGGTTTTTCTGTCCCACTACCACTTGCAGTGCGCCCGCATCGCTCACTTCGTTCCCGTCGAGCTGGGTGATCACATCGCCCACCTTCAGGCCCGCTTTGGCTCCCGGCGAGTCAGGCTCGACCTGGGTCACAACCGCGCCCGCGGCGCTATCCATATGGAAGAACCTGGAGTTCTCCGGGGTCACATCGGAAATTCCGATTCCCATGTAGCCGTGCGTTACCTTGCCAAACTGGATCAGCTTCTCCACCGTGGGGCGCACGATCTGGGTCGGAATGGCGAATCCCATCCCCGAGAACGAACCCGAGGGCGAAATCAGAAAGGTGTTGATCCCGACCACTTCACCACGCGCGTTCACCAATGGCCCGCCGGAATTTCCCGGGTTGATGGCCGCGTCGGTCTGAATGAACTGGCCCGGCTTACGGGCATCGTCGGACGACGGATTCGGCCGGTTCAATGCGCTGACAATGCCACGCGTCACCGTGAAGCGAAATCCGAACGGGTTGCCGAACGCCAGAACGGTCTGTCCCGGGTGCAGTTTCGTGGAGTCGCCCCAGGGCGCGTTGGGCAGGTTCTTGCCGTCCACTTTAATGACCGCAAGGTCAGTCAGCGGATCGGTGCCTACCACCTTGGCGGGCAGGATTCTGCGATCGCTCATGGTGACGCGAACGTCGGTGGCGCCGTCGACGACGTGGTTGTTGGTGACGATATATCCGTCGGGCGAAATGATCACGCCACTGCCCAGACCGTGCTCAACGCGGGGCTGCTGCGGCCTCATCTGACGTCCGAATTGCTGGCCAAATTGCTGGCCAAAGAACTGGCCGAACGGACTATCCTGCAGGCCGTCCGGCAGTTCGCCGTCGGCCATGTTGGCCTTTCCGCGTGATGTTACCGTGACGTTCACGATCGCCGGAGTGACGCGGGCGGCCAGGGTTTCCATGGCCTGGTCGAGCGAGAGCAGCGCTCCCACGCTGCTGTCATCGAGTGCGGTCGCGGTGGGACCAGCCATTGCCGCTTTGGCCGGGATGGCCTTCACGAAATCGTAGGTCACGAACGAGCCCACCATCGCGATCGCCAGAATAGGCGCCACCAGGTGGCGGCCCAGTTTGCTTTTCAAGTTTGCTATCCAGCTTCTCATTTCTTCTATTCTCCTGTTAGTTAGACAACTAATTATTTAGTTGATGGTTGCAAAAAAAATCAAATCGCCTTGGCGATAATCTGCCCGGCTGTCAATTCCCGCCCCGGGCCGATCACTGTCACCTGCCAGACGCACAGGTCCCAGACCACTGCGCCGGAACCGTCGTATTGCCGGGTCTGCACAAACTCGGTTCGCATCACGAGAAACAAGGTCTGCGGCGCGAGGCCGTCCTTCGCCATGCTGCTACGAATCAGCGTCGGCGGCTTTACTCGACGCTGCACTGCGTTCGCCGGGATCACATCAGGCTTGTTCGTTCTCGGGAACGAGTTTTTGACCCCAGAAGTCGCGACCATAGGAGCAGGTCCCTTCTCTTGACTCCGGGCCTTTTCTACTCGGACATCTTCTGGTCCTAGCTGGAGTTTTGCGGGAATCACGTGAGCACCCATGTGCGATATCTGACTCGCCTGAAAATCGCGGGGTGCGGCCGCATTTGTCTGCGATGAGGGAGGGGCGCCATTCTCGAACGACACCAGCCGGGTGGGCGCCTGGGACAGCGCCACCAGGCAGACGAGCGACACGCCGCCTACCAGAATGGGCGCCGGCCTCCACACCCGCGTGGCCATGGGGCGGTCCACATCCAAAATCTGCGCTACCCGCAGCGAGACATTCCGCAGCCGGTCAACCGCAGCCTGCGCCAGGGCCAACCCACGCCGCAGCAAACTCTTCTCGGCCAGAGACACCAGACACTCGGCGTAGGCTCGCGGACTGGTGGTCCTGGCCAAGACCAAATCATCGCAGGCCATCTCGCGTTCGAGCGCCAGTTTTTTCTCGATCCACCACACTGCGGGATGGAAGAACAGCAGCGCGCCCAGAATCTTCTGGACCAGGTTAGTCCAGTCATCCCGGCGCCGCAGATGTGCCAATTCGTGCAGCAGGATTGTGTTCAACTCTGCGATAGAAAGTTCCCGCATCGTCCAGGACGGGATCACCACCAGCGGCTTCATGAACCCGATTGCGGTCGGCACTCGCAGACGATCTGACACGCACAGCGTCACCGATCTCGGGGAGTCAAACTCTTCCAGGGTCTTCTTCAGGACGGGATCGAGTCTCGCGACGTCGACCGGCACGCAGCTCTTGCGCAGCTGGTGCAGGTGCCAGAAACCCAGGCCCACTCTGAGCAACCCTGCAGCCGCCATCAGCAGCCAGGCGGCGAATATATAAAGCGCCCACGAACCGGGCATGGTGATCTCGGACGGTTGCGTAAACTCGGCGCCGCTGGAAGCCCAATTACCGAAAAGCGGAAGTGTGGCTATCCCCAACAAAGCTGCGAACCAAACCGCGAACCGCGTGTTCGAATTCTGCGGGCCGATAGCGCGCAGCACCAGCCAGGCCAGCAACGCGATGACCACACCCTCAGCAGTGCAGTTCAGTATTCTCTCAGCGAAAAGCTGGGCCACGGATTGCAGATGGAGCGCGGCAATCATCATTTCTCTTCTCTCGATTGCAACAATTGCCGCAGGCGTGCCAGCTCTTCGGCTTCGAGGCCCTTGTTTTCGGAACCAAGGTCTTCGAGGATATTCAGCACCAGCAATTCGTGGGAATTCTTGAAGAAGCGGCTCACCAGGTGCCGGATTTCCGAGCGCGTGGCTTCCTCACGCTCCATGATGGGCTTGTAAATATGGGCCCGGCCGTCTTTGACGTGCTCAACGTAGCCCTTGTTTTCCAGAACGCGAATAGTGGTCAGGACGGAGTTATAAGCCAAGGCCGGTTTCTCGGGAAGCGCATCAAGCACTTGCTGGACCGTGGCCGACCCCTTCTGCCACAACACATCCATCAGCCTCAATTCGGCTTCGGTAAGAGTTTCAGACTTTCTAGGCGGCACGGGCCAATTTCCTCATCGGTTATTAGACGCAATGCAGGGTGCGAAGGTCAACTAATAATTTAGTTGCAAGCCGCCACGATTTGGTTGGCTCGGGTTATAGGGCGGGCGAACCAGGCCGGGGAATTACACGGATTATTCGGATAAAGCGTGTCACTGGGCAGGGTTAATTTCTTCAAATCCGAGTAGAAACCTCCCTGAGATGGCGAATTTTACCGCGAGTCAGGCCTCTTATGAGGGTTGGGCTAGCATCTAGGCAGTTAGCTGCCCAACTTGCAGACCGAGCCTGTGGGCGCTTATAACTCCAGTAATTCCTATTATCCTGACGGGCGGGGGAGCGTATGAGTTTCCGCAACATACTTGAGGTCCCGACGGGGGTTGTCATAGTCGTCTCACTCCTGGCGCTTGGCGCCGCGGCGCAAGACAAAAAGGAATTTACCTATACCGTCGGACCCAGGGCGGTAGTTTCCATCACCAATAACTATGGCCCCATCACCGTCCGGCCTTCGCCCAACAGGCAGGTCGTGGTCGAGACCGTAACGCATTCCGATGCTGTCAGCCTGGTCAACGAGCAGCACGGGGACCGCATCGAGCTTCGTTCAATGTCCACCCGTCAGGGCTCCAACCTGGTGGATTACACCGTGCTGGTACCGATTGATGCCTTTGTAAGTTTGCGTTCCTCCGACGGGACCATCCGGGCACAGGGATTGCGCGGCGATGTCATCCTGGAAGCCGCCGCAGGCTCGATCGAGGTCACCGATATCCGCGATGCTCACTTGCACGTGCGAACTCTCACCGGGCCTATCAGCCTGACTGACATTCGTGGCAGCCATCTCGACATCCACTCAGTAAGCGGCAACGTCAACCTCCGCAATGTGACCGGACCCTCGGTCGAGGTGAACTCGGGAAGCGGACTCATCTCCTATGAAGGCGATCCCGGCCCGGTGGGAGAGTATTTGCTGACCAGTCATTCCGGAGACCTAGACGTCTCGATTCCAGCCAGCGCCTTGGTCGATATCAAGGCCCGCTCCATCAAGGGCCAGTCCGATCCGGACTTTCCCATCGCCACCGGCTTTTCCGCGAACCGCACCGGGAATCTTTTGCTGAAACCGGGAACGATCACCGGTTCACGGTTTGAACTGCGTTCCTTCCGAGGCAAAATCCATCTCAAGCGCCCTTAAGTGGGAGTCGGACACTGGGTGGGTCGGCAAGAGGGTGTGTGGGTCGGACACTCCTGTCCGACGCTTTTGACTTTGACTTTTTGATTCTCCTCTCTTTTACCGATGGATCGTTGCTCCCCTTGCGCTTGGGAATTCAGCCAGGCAGCCCCAAACCAAATTCAAAGGCGTCGGACAGGAGTGTCCGACCCACACATTCTTTGTTGGCCCACACACTCTTTCCTCATCTGGCCGTTCTGGTTACTACGGCCTTAAGACCATCGTGGAGGCCCACATCTGCAAGGGCAGCAACACCGGTTGCGTTCGTCTCTATTCTCGGTGTAGATTTTTAAAGACATGTTCTTCCGGTAATCGTTATGCGGTCGTTCTCAAGGCGGATAGCGTTTCTGTGCCTGCTGCTGACATTATTTTCAGCAGTGGCATTCGTTGCGCACCACCACTCGAACGCTAACGATGCCGCAAAATGTACGATCTGCGTGACCGCCCATTCGGCTTCCCCGCAGGTCACGGCAGTCCTGCCCAACCGCGTATTCGTTCGGGCATCGATTCCCCGGTCTGAACCTGTCTCTGCCAAGCAGCGCCTCGTAGCCTTCGCGCTCAGCGTTCGCCCGCCTCCAGCCGTCTAGAAATTCAAAGAGCTGATCAAGACTAAGTGCGCCTTTAGCGCACCCCTTTTCATTTTCTTTAGGCTTTTCGGAGGAATCATGCTGGCTTCATATAAGAAGTCGCGCCTTGCGGCTTTAATGTTGGTTTTCTTACTGGCTTTGGGGTTTCATGCTTATGCGCAGTCCGGTGGCAGCTCGACATCGGTCACAGGCTCGGTCGTGGATCCAACGGGTGCGGTGGTAGCAAACGCGGCGGTGGAAATTCGCAATCCGGTCAGTGCTTTTGAGCGTAGCGTCATCACCGACAGCGGCGGGAAATTCAGCATTCCCAACGTTCCCTTCAATCCCTATCACCTTGTCGTCAGCAGATCGGGCTTCGCGCCCTTCGCTCAGGACATTGACGTTCGTTCGATCGTGCCGGTCAACCTCAGCATTACGCTCCAGGTTAAGGGTTCGAGCGAGACCGTAACTGTGGAAGCAGCCGGGCAGGACCTGCTGGAAAACACTTCCATCTTCCACACCGACGTTGATCGCGGCTTGTTCGACAAGATGCCTATCGAGAGCGCATCTTCCTCGCTGAGCTCTCTGGTGACTCTGTCGTCTCCGGGAATCGCCGCCGATTCCAACGGCCTCTTCCATGGCCTGGGCGACCACGCGGAGAATTCGTTCTCGGTCGATGGCCAGCCCATAACCGACCAGCAGAGCAAGGTCTTTTCCAACCAGATTCCGCTCGATTCCATTGAGTCGATGGAAGTCATCTCCGGCGCTCCGCCCGCCGAGTTCGGCGAGAAGACCAGCGTCGTAATCAACGTGACCACGCGCTCGGGACAGGGCATGACGACGCCCAAGGGCAGCATCACGACGTCCTATGGGAGCTTTGGCACCGCCGATGTCTCCGCCAACCTGGGCTATGGCGGCCAGAACTGGGGGAACTTTATTTCTGCCAGCGGATTGAACAGCGGCCGCTTTCTCGATCCTCCGGAATTCACGGTATTTCATGACAAAGGGAACGAGGAGAACATCTTCGATCGGGTTGACTTTCAGCTCTCCAAAGCGGATTCGGTTCACGTGAACCTGGGCTTCACCCGTTCCTGGTTCCAGACCCCGAACGCCTTCGACAACCTGAATACCGGCGTGACCGACCCGGTGGTGGGTAATCCCGTCGCCCCGACGGACCAGCGCTCACAAATCAAGACCTTTAACATTGCGCCCTCCTGGACCCGGCTGATCAATCCCAATACGGTGTTCACCTTTGGCGGCTTCGTGCGACGCGACCAGTACAACTACTACCCCAGCGCCAATCCGTTCTCCGATCTCGGTCCCATTCAACAGGAGACCGTCAACCAGGACCGCACTCTGACCAACGCCGGTCTGCGTTCGGATATCTCCTGGGTGAAAGGGATTCACAACCTGAAAGCCGGCGCCACCTATCAACAGACGTTCCTCGACGAGAACACCAACTTCGGAGTCGTCGATCCCGGCCTGAATGCTCCGTGCTTCGACGCCAGCGGCAACGCCGTCCCCTGGGTCGGCAGCCCCGGACTGAACGATCCCGCCGATTGCGGATCGGCCGTCTCCACCAATCCGCTGCTTTATCCAACTCCGTTCACCTCCAATGCAGATTTCTTCGCCTCCCTGGGCTGCTTTGACCTGAGCAGGCCCACGCCTGCAGCGGGAGACGGTTGCGCCGGATCCAGCAGCGGCCTGTTCGGCTTTCGCGGACATGCCGACGTCAAACAACTCGCGCTCTATGTCCAGGACACCATCACCAAGGGAAGCTGGTCACTCAACCTCGGCCTGCGCGGTGATTTCTACAACGGGCTGACGACTCACAAGGAAGCCGAGCCTCGCCTGGGCGTGGCCTACAACGTGAAGAAGACCAACACCGTGCTCCGCCTCTCTTATGCCCGAGTACTCGAAACTCCGTTCAACGAAAACCTGGTGCTGGCCAGCACAGGATGCAATTCCCTCGTCCTGGCTTCCCTCCTGGGTTGTGTAACGCCAGGAGTGGCCACTCCATTTGCTCCGGGCTGGCGCAATGAGTTCCACGCCGGCCTGCAACAGGCGTTGGGAAAGTATGTGGTCTTCTCCGGCGAATATATCTGGAAATACACCCACAACGCGTACGATTTCAGCGTGCTGGGCAGCACTCCCATCACCTTCCCGATCGAGTGGCACAACTCCAAGATTCCCGGATTTGCGGGACGTGTGAGCGTGCCTGACTTCCATGGCATCTCGGCCCTGATGGTCTTCTCCAGCGTGGCGGCGCGGTTCTTCAATCCCCAGATCGGCGGAGCCGGCGCGGTCCCCGCGGGAACCGGAAGCGGGTTTGCCCCATTTCGGATCGACCACGACGAACGTTTCAACCAGACCACACATGTGCAATATCAGCCCTGGGAAACCGGTCCATGGGTCGGCTTCAACTGGCGCTATGACAGCGGACTGGTTGCCGGCGAAGTGCCGGTGGCGGACGCCTCGGGCACAGTTGATTTGACTGGATTGACCGGCGACCAACAACTCCAGGCCGGTCTGTTCTGCGGCAGTGCGCGTCCTACTCTGACCACACCGCTAGGAATTTGCACCTCTGGCTACGGGTCAACGTTGATTAGCTTGCCGGCACCCGGGAAGGAAAACGACGACACTAACCCGCCGCGGGTTGCTCCCCGCCACCTGTTCGACCTCGCCGTGGGTGACGACAATCTCTTCCACGGGGAACGCTACAAGTGGAGCGTCACCCTGACCGCTGTCAACCTGACCAACAAAGTTGCCCTGTACAACTTCCTGTCAACTTTCAGTGGGACGCACTACGTCACCCCGCGAGCGCTAACCGCCGAGGTCGGCTTCCATTTCTGATGAACACGTAGGCCCGGACGCCCTCGTCCGGGCGGGCGAGCGAAGCTCGCCCTGTTCTTAGGAAGCGTGGATTATCGGGCTCGAAACGTAGCCGGGCCTTGCCCGGCCGGGCGGGTGAGGACACCCGCCCCTACGTGTTCTACGGCAGGTTTAACATGTCAGCATGCAGCGGCTTCGACTGGGCGTACTGATCGCGTTAATCCTGATTGTGGGGCTGTATGTATTTCGCGGTGCCGGCCGCTGGCTCGACCGTGAAGACCCTCTTTCCCGTGCCGACATAATTTTCGTCCTGGGCGGAGGCATGCCGCAACGTGCCGTGGAAGCCGGTAAGGTCTTCGTCCAGGGATATGCTGCTGAAGTCTGGTGCAGCCGTCCCGACAGCCCAGCGGACGACCTGGCCAAACTGGGCATCCACTACGTCGGTGAGGAAGACTACACCCGCCAGATCCTGGTGCACGAGGGTGTCCCGGAAACGGCGATCCGTGTTCTTCCCGGGCCAGTCGTGAATACCGAGGAAGAGCTGCTGGAATTAGGACGCGAAATGCGGCGCAGTGGCAGGACCACCGTCATTCTGGTCACTTCGCCGCAACACACGCGGCGCGTCTGGACCCTGTGGCAGAAGCTGGTGGGAAAGGAGCCCAGGGCCTGGGTTCACGGCGCCCACGAAGATCCCTTCGACCCGGATCACTGGTGGCGAAACACGCGCGACGTGCTGTCCGTGGTGCGCGAAACTCTGGGGCTGGTCAACGCCTGGGCTGGTCTCCCCGTGCCTCCCCACTCGAAATGAAAATGATGCAGCACCCTGAAACCACCATCCCGGTGCGGAGGCCAGACCTCCTCGCCACCATGCATCGGCGCTGGAAAGAGGATCGGGCGGGCCATGGACTCTGGCCGACTGCCCGGTTTTTCTGCGGCCGCATCGGAGAATTTCTCTGGGAGTCCCTGCCCACGCAGCGCCGCCGTCGCTATGGCGACGCCGAATATGACTGGGACCACCGCGTCAACACCACCAGTGCGACCGTAGGCTGGCGTGAGCGTCTGCTGGGACAATTCCATTCCTCCTACCAACCCACCGAGCCCGCGCTTTTTACCGAGATGATGGCGAGCCTGAAAATCGATTTCCAGGAATTTACCTTCATTGATCTGGGCTCGGGCAAAGGGCGCGTGCTCTTGATGGCCGCCGATTATCCATTTCGCCGCATCCTTGGAGTCGAACTGTTTCCCGCTTTGCATCGTGTAGCGCAGCAAAACTTGAATGCCTACCGCAGCGAATCGCAGCAATGCTTTGCCTTGGAGGCGGTGTGTGGTGATGCCCGTGAATTTATTTTCCCCGAAGAGCCATTCCTGCTCTATCTGTTCAATTCTCTGCCTGAGGCCGCCCTCATGGAAGTAATGGCCCGACTGGACGACTCGCTGCGCCAGTGTCCCCGGATGGTTTATCTCCTCTATCACAATCCCTTGCTGGAATACGTGCTCACAAACTGTCCCGCGTTCAACAAAATCGGAGGCACGCACCAATACTCACTCTTTCGAGCCGGTGTGTAGCTGAAGAGTGCCCCGTCCAAGCTCCGCTTGGGCGGGGATTTTCGTGATCACATCAAAATAGACGGCTTCGCAGGACAACCTACATATGCGTGAGCGTTCCGGTGATCTTGGTTCGGCGTAACGCCCAGGCAAACACCACGCCTGAAAGCGGCAGCAGGATCACGGCGAAAAGCAGTAGGGCGCGCACCGCCGGCCAAAGCTGCACGAAACTGGCGCCCGTCAGCAGTGCCTGGCGCATCCCCTCCAGCGAATACGTGACCGGAAGCAGCCGCGCCAGCCATTGCAACGGCACCGGCAGCACCGACACGGGATACATCATTCCGCCCAGCAGGCTGGACGCGCCTACGATCAGCCACCGCGCCGGATTGCCGCGCTTGAAAAGCAGCAGGTAGCCAGTCGAGATAATTCCCAGACCCGCAAACGCCAGAATTGAAACCGCCAGAATGGTCGCCGCCCCCAGCCAGTTGGCTTCGTGAATGGGGAAGTGGAAAAACAGCACTCCCCACGCCAGATAAATCACCGTCCGCATCGCCAGCAGGACGAACGGATACGCGGCCGAGGCGATCAGAATCATGGTGAGCGGCGTCTCCGTCACCAGCATGGCCTCTAGAGTGCCATTCTGCTGCGCTTCCGTGATGCTGCCGTCAAAGGCCGTCATGGAGACCGTGAGATAGTCGAAGAATGCGAAGCCGACCAGCGCGAAGGCGAAGTAGTCACTGCCTGCGGGAAGCGCATGACTCAGCTCCTGGCTGGAAACAAATCGCGAGAGGTAGTAAAAAGTCGCAACCCCGAAAAATGCCTCGAGAATCTCGAGCGCGAAAGCGATCCGGTAGCTGCGGGCGATCGCCACGTCCCGCCGGAAAAAGGCGAGGACCTTTCGCAGCAGACGCTGTGAGTTCATGAGGACACCTCAGCCAGAAAACCGGGAGGAGTCAACCGCTCCAACGCCTCCTCAAGCGTCGCCGAGCCGGTTGTAGTCCGCAAACCGCGAGGCGAATCGCACGCCAGCATTCGTCCCTTGTCCAGCAAGACCACGCGGTCCGCCAGTTGCTCGACTTCCGCCAGGGTATGCGACGCGAACATTATGGTCGTACCATGGCGTCCCACCAGTTGTGTCTTCAGAAACCTCCGGAACTCCGCTGCCGCGATCGGATCCAGACTGCGCGTCGGTTCATCGAGTAAGAGCACGCCGGGACGGTGAATCATCGCGCGCGCCAGCCCCAGACGATGCACTTGACCGGTGGAAAGCGTGCGTACCTGGCTGTCGATGAACGTGCCCATGCCCATCAGTTCGGTCAATTCTTCGAGGCGCCGTTGAGCTTCTGCGTCGAACAGATTGTTCATGGCGGCGAAGAAACGGAGATTCTCGCGGGCGGTGAGTCTTTCGTAAAAGCCGCCATCGGTGGCGGTGTGAAACCCAAGCTGGGCGCGGACTTGCGAGCCTTGCCGTTCCACGTCGTAACCGGAAACACTCGCTCTGCCCCGCGTCGGCACCAGCAGGGTGGCCAGGATGCGTAACAGGGTGGACTTGCCTGAACCGTTGGCACCGATCAGGGCAGCGACTTCGCCGGCTTCAACCTGAAACGAAACTCCCAGCAGAGCAGGATGGGTCAGCGGCGAAAAGGGATTAAGAAACGCCCGCACCCCGGTTTGCGGCACCGGGAAATACTTCACGACGTCTTCAACCACCAGAGCGCTGGCTGCCATGTTTTATCGTATACCTTGAGTGTACGATGGCCGGGATACGAGTGCCGTACCGCACTTCCGAGGAATCATGAGCGAAGTCATGACCTCCTCCCCGAGCAGTACCATGACCTCTGCCATGATCTCTTCCATGACCCCAGAGGACGAACTCTGTCTTCTGCTGGCGCGCGGCCAACTCACATCCGAGGTGCGGACCCGCGCCCTCCAGGTCCTCGCCACCCCGCTGCGGTGGCCGGTGATCATGGAACGCGCCCGCAGTCACCAGGTTTACCCCCTGGTCTATCCCAACCTGAGCGATCTCGGTTTTTCCGGCGTTCCCGAGGTGGTCCAGTCCGGACTGAAAAGCCTCTACCTGGCCAACGCCCTCCGCAATCAGTTGCTGGCGGAAGAATTGGCCCGGGTGTTGAGCTTGCTCGGGGACGCCGGAATACCGGTCGTTCCCCTGAAAGGCGTCTCTCTGGCGCAGTCGCTCTATGGCAACCCGGCGGCCCGGGTTTGCGGCGACATCGATATTCTGGTTCCGCCGGGGGACGCGATGCGCGCCATCGACCTCATTCTAGCTTCCGGCTACCGTGCCGAGATCAACCATCCGTATTTTTCGAAGCTTGCTCTGCGCCATGGCAGGCATTTCAATGTTGTCCGCGAAGGCCGAGGTATTTCCTTCGTCCTGGAAGTGCACTGGATCCTCGTACAACATTTCTCGAAAAACGACGAGGCCGTTCGGGACCTCTGGGCCGAGGCCTGTCCTCGAACCTACTTTGAGGTGGCGGCGTGTTCACTAAGCCCTGAGTGGGAATTCCTATACCTCTGCATACACGCGGCGGATCATGATTGGCAGGTCCTGAAGTGGCTGGTGGACATTCATCAGATCGTGTTGTCCGGAACGGTGAACTGGCAGAAGACGATGCAAGAGGCCGAAAAGCTGGAACTCGGCCCAGTCATTCGCCAGACCCTGACTGTATCTTCACTTCTCCTGGGAACACCTCTGCCCGCACCCTGGTCTCCGGTCGCCCTGCCAGAGCGCTTGCAGATCTTCCCCCAGGCTCCTCTTCCTGAAGACTCCCCGGAAGCGACCCTCGCGTTCCGCCATCTGCGCGTGCTCACGCGGCCTCAGGACAAGCTCGGTTACTTCGCGACCCTGGTTTTTGCACCCAAGGTGACGGACCTCGAATCCGTGCAATTTCCTGCGCGCTTAGGCTTCCTTTATTACCTGGTTCGTCCTCTGCGCCTGGCGGGCAAGTGGGCGGGCCGGGCGCTAGGTAAGACCCGGGCCTAAATGGAGGACGGGCGTCTCGCCCGTCGGCGCTAAGAGACGGGCGGGGACGCCCGTCCTCCATCCAACTACTCCACTGCTTTACTCGCCGTCCTTCACCAGCAAGCCTCTGGCCAGCATGTCCTGGGAAAGCTTTAGCAGATCCGCTTCCAGTTTCGCGGTGGAGACGTCGAACTGTTCCAGCAGTGCATGGTGAACTTCGTCCAGCCGGCCGGTCCGCTGCAGCACTTCGAGGAATCGAGTTCCCACGGGATCCAGGCTGTAGTACATGCCGGTTTGAAGATTCAGCAGAACCGTCTCGTCGCCGACTTTGCTGGTGAGGACCTCTTCTGGAATCCTGAGATGATCGTTCAGCACTACGGTCATAACCCGCTCCTCACTGGCTGATCGACAATCATGCGCCGGACCGCCGGCAGCATAGCAAAGTCTCGCGCATACTCCAGCTGAAAGCAAGGCAGCTGGGCAGTGATTTGGCCGATGGCCTCAAATTGACGCTCCAGCCGCACCTTGTCGCGGACATCCAGACTGAAAGCGCAGCTCACCAGTTTCATGAAAGCTTCCCGTGGCCTCAGGGGAAGGATGGAGGGTTCCGGCAGAAATGCGTCCCCTTGATCGTTCAGGAAGTACAAACAGCGGAGAGCGGACGGACCCTCGGCAAACGGAACCAGTGCAGGATCGCTCACCCTGCGCTTGTCCGTATAGTGGGCAATCTCGGCGCTTTCCGGCGGCACGCTGAATATTCCGTCGCTGGCTTCGGGCCAGAGTCTAACCCCCGGATAACTCGGGATCGCGAACCAGTCCTCTACCATTTTGCGCAGCGCCATTTTTCGCAGGACCAGATAGTCATCGGAAATCAGCCGGAAACCACTTTGACCAAAGCATGCTGCCAGTGTGGACTTCCCCTGACCGCTCTTTCCCACGAATGCGATCACGCCCTGCGGAGTGAGAATTGCGCTGGCATGCAACACCAGGGATTCCCAAAGGCTGAGCACGAGCGGAACGGCCTGGTCGAGGAACAGATGGCGGATGGTGGACTCCGGCGTGCCCGGCAAAGGACAGCACCGAACATCTCTCCCATCGCGTGAAATCAGGAAGTCGCCTTGATCAAGAAACCGTAGCAGGTAATCTTCGCCACGGTCGGCGAGTTTAAGCCAGGTCTCTTTGTCCGCGGTGATCCATTGATGGAACCAGTGAGCGTCTTCTGCGAAACCCTCAGCGGCAGGCAATACCTCGAAGCGGCAGTCAGGACTTCCTCCCTCCACCTGGCTCAGTTCGGGCAGGGGAACAGAACTTTCCACTAACAGGTCACAGACGCGGTATCGGGTCGCCCCGGTCATGTCGAGTCCAGCTTCGGCAACCCGACTCGCCGGATCACCTCGATTCACTAGTGTCGCGACTTCACTCATTCTGGCAGGACTAGAATTATAGCTTGATGAGCGGAATAACCGGCCTCTACAACCTGGACGGTCGGCCCGCTGCCGACCAGTCTCTCCGGCTCATGACGGCTGCGGTCGCGCACCGGGGTCCGGACGGAATCCAGCACTGGCTCGATGGCGCGGTCGGCCTCGGCCATCTGCTGCTCCAAACCACTCCTGAATCAGCGCACGAGAAGCAGCCGCTTACGAACCAGGATGGCACACTTTGCATCACGATGGATGGGCGCATCGACAACCGTTTGGAGTTGACGCGCTTGCTGCACTCGAAGGGATCGCCGCCTCGCAATGACACCGATGCCGAACTGGTCCTTCGGGCCTACGAGTGCTGGGGGGAAGAGTGCCCGAACCGGCTGCTGGGCGACTTTGCTTTTGCCATCTGGGACGCCCGCAAGCAACAGTTATTCTGTGTCCGCGACTATGTCGGGGTGAAACCTTTTTACTACCATCGCTCGGGCTCGCTGTTCGCCTTCGGATCTGAAATCCGCGCCGTTCTGGCGCTGGACACGGTTCCCCGCCGTCTGAACGAATCCCGGCTCGCCGATTTCCTGGTCGAGGAACTGGATCGCGAAGATGAAGAATCCACTTTCTACCAGGACGTCCAGCGGCTGCCGGCGGGCCATTCGCTGAGTGTGGGTCCCGGCGGCTTCGCCTTGAGAGACTACTGGGACCTCAAGGCGCCGCCCGTCCTGAAACTCGGTTCATTACGGGAATACGGCGAAGCCTTTCGCGAAATTTTCCTGGAAGCGGTGCGCTGCCGGCTGCGCAGCTCCCACCCCGTCGGGTCAACTTTAAGCGGAGGTATCGATTCCTCTTCCGTGGTATGCACAATTCGCGAGTTGCTGGCAGCGGAGTTGAAGGAACCGCTGCATACCATCTCGCTGGTTGACGCCGACGAATCAAGATGCGGCGAGACCCCGTTCATTCGCGAGGTCCTTCGCGGCGGCGGACTCACTCCGCATATCGTTCGCTCCGATCAGGTCTCACCGATGACGGAGCAGATGACGGACAGCGACGAACCCTTTGAAATCTTCACCTACTTCACCAATTGGTTCGGCTTTGCCGCTGCCAAAAAGGCCGGCGTCCGTGTGTTGCTGGACGGAATATCCGGCGATCACATCATCCCGCCGTACACATACCTGGCCACTCTGGCGCGTTCCTGGCAATGGAATACTCTGCGCAGGGAACTGTCCTTTGGCTCCCGAGAATTCGGCGAATCCCGTTTGTCGATCTTGAGAACTCACGGCTTGGCTCCGATGATGCCTGGCTTATTTGAAACATGGCGGCGGCTTCGCGGGCGCAAGCTCCGACCTTATCCGGAGGGTTCGTGTATTAACCCTGACTTCGCCCTTCGGATGGGAATCCAGGAGCGTTTTGAATTGAAGAGGCGAAAGCTCTGGGCAGCATCCCAGAATATCGGCACGCTGCACTCCTGGAGTTTCACCTGCGGTGTCCTGCCATTCTTCTTTGAGCACTCGGGGAGACTGGCGGCCACCATGGGAATCGAAGCCCGGCATCCTTTTTCAGACCGCAGGGTAATCGAGTTCTTCCTTTCGCTCCCTCTACCCATGAAAACGTACAGCCCTTTGCCGAAACGAGTGATACGAGAGGGCATGCAGGGGATTCTTCCCGAAATGGTCCGCTCTCGCACGCTCCTGGCCGATACCGGCGGCGCATTCATGACGTCGCTGCTCAAGCAAGACCCGGTACTTTCGGTGCCGGAACTGTCCAACCAAGCCTTGGGCCCGGCTAAAGGTTATGTTAATCTCGATGCCATAAAGGCGGGGAAGGATCGAGTAGACAGCGGGTTCCCTGAAGCTGGAGATTCGGTTTGGCAGGCTCTGAACTTGGCCCTGTGGCTGGGAAGCAGGCGTCTTCACCCCGCTTGAAGACGAGTTGGGAGGTCTAGGCTATGGATTCCAAGGCTTCATTGCCATTACGCGGACAACAGACCGCAAAAGCGGCATATTCTTCTCCTAGGCTGGAAGATTTGGGTGCGATTGAAGAGATCGCCCTCGGCGGTTTCGGTAGTGTGGTGGAGATGATGCAGATGACGAATTTGATGAAACACCCGTGAAGTCTGTTGGCCAGTTTCCTCCGCACAACTCGTGAAGAAATCACACAGGTATGTAGTAATCGAGGCTTGGTTTCGGTGCGTGGTGAAAGAGAATCTTGAGGCGTCAACCACGGCACCACTGAAAGTCCTTTCCTTCCAGGTTCCAGAGTCGCTCAGTTTCCCCGCGTGAGGGATGCCAGGTGTCCGAAGAAGATTCGCTGCCCTTCCATCACTGGCTGATTGCCGACACCCGCCGTACGAGCACCTACCAAAAAGCTATAAGCCAGGTCGTCCGCAAGAATGATGTGGTGCTCGACATTGGAGCCGGCAGCGGCATTCTTTCATTCTTCGCCTGCCTGGCCGGCGCCCGCAAGGTTTACGCAGTCGAGATGAGTGGGGCGCTACCACTGGCGCGAGAACTCTGCGCCGGCAACGGCTTCAACGACATTGTGGAATTCCGCCAGGGCCGCTCCCAGGAGATCCAACTGCCCGAACCGGTGGACGTAATCGTTTCGGATACAGGATGCAGTTTCGGCCTCCAGGGCGGATTGCTGGGCATATTGCTCGACGCCCGGAAGCGCTTCCTCAAGCCGGGCGGCAGGATTATTCCTCACTCCCTTCAGCTCCTCGCCGCCCCGGTCGAAATAGACGACGCGCGAAACCTGGACATTTGGGAGAAAGATCGTTACGGCCTTGACCTGTCTTCAATTCGGCGGTTTGCGGCCAATACCGACTATCACTTCAAACTCGAACCGGAAAACGTGCTGGCGCCTCCCGCTTCGCTGACCACCATCCAATTTGAAGAGGTCAGCAGTCCTTACGTGGTCGGGGAGACACTCTCGGTCGCGTCGCGCGACGGCGTAATGCACGGCTTAGCCGCATGGATAGTGCTCGAACTGGCTCCCGGCATTTCCTTCACCAATTCTCCGCTGGCGCCGACGGTTGACTGGCTGCACAGCTTCTTCCCCATAGAAACACCCTTTGAGCTGCGCACCGGGGACCGCGTCCGTGCCAGAATTCAAACCAATAACGGCGAAGTCTGGCGCTGGCACGTTCAAATAGAGGACGGAAACACCGATGGCGAGAGCTTAGCCATTAAAGCGCAGTTCGATCACTCAACCTTGTGGAATTTCCCTCTCGATCCAGCGCAGGTGAAGAAACAATTTCCCAACTACACGCCGAAGTTGTCGCGAAAGGGTGAAGCGGAGAAGTACCTGCTGGGTGCCTTCGATGGACAACGGAGCGCTGCCGAACTGGCGGCAGAACTGCTGGAACGCTTCAGCGACTGTTTTCCTTCGAAGGCGGCGGCCGCCCAGTTTGTGAGCAGAGTGATAGAGCGCTGCACCTAAGGCTGACTTTCGCCGCCTGATTCGCGCCGTCACTCGGAAACCATCATTCCCAGACCGTCATCGGAGTGAAGCGCTGCAGGCCCGAGTCGCCGATTACAACCTGGTCCTGGCTTTCAACCCAGGCGTGAGCTTCAAAGTGTCCTGCATCCTTGCTGACTCCAATTCGAATTCTGGAGTGCAAGCCTTCCTGCCTGAGCATGATATGCAGAACTAACGCCTGGGTAAGACAGGTGGCGCGGGGCACATACTGGCTGATCGCTCGCACCGCCCAACTCAGCTGCTCGGCCGAATTGTGGCTTTGCCGCCGCAAACGGGGACGGGCCAGGAACGCGACAACCCGCCGCAGCCTGGCAAAAGGGACGATCCACAAAGCCAGGCGGACAGCGCACACCAAGGCAGCAGCCCGCGACAACGCGGGAATTTCTCGCAACCACGGGAGACGCGCCATGCTCGAACCTGAAGTCGCTACTATACCGCAACGGTATGAATGGAGGCGCAAGCGTCCCGCTCGTGCGTCCTCAATCCCACCGAGACTGATGTCAAAAGCGTTAACCGCAAAGATCGCAAAGAAAATCCGCGAAGGATGCGAAGGAAAGAGCAGAACCGGGAGTTAGGAGCTCAGAGCGACGGGATGGTTTTGCACGAGCGGGACGCTCGCGCCTACATCACGCGCCCACATCAGCGGATATAATGCCCTGCAATGTTCTTCCGTCTTGGGAAGCCTTTCCGTACCCTGTGCCTCATTGCCATGTTGGTGTCGGTGGCCGGCGCACTTGCCCTGTCATCGTGGCGCGGCGTGCTGCGCGACGATTTGGGAAAGCCCGTCAGCGCGGCGACCGTCAGACTTACTTCGACCACAGGGAATCGCCATTATCAAGCCGCGACTTCTGCCGGCGGCGACTTTGCCCTCTCTGACATCGTTGCCGGAGACTACGACCTTTCGGTGGAAGGCACCGACAGGACCTGGCGCCTGGCAAAGCCCATCGTCATTCAGGACGGCGCCTCGCTCACCAGCGCGCTGCAACTGTCGGCGCAGGCGGCCGAAATCCGTGTCTTGCCCGTCGCCGAGGAATCTTCCGCGCAAGCCAGCGGCGGCGAGCGTCTTTCCAGCGGAGAGGTTTCGAGCCTTCCCCTCAACGCCCGGGATTTCAGCAAGCTGCTGCTGCTGGCCGCCGGCACCATGACCGACGCCAATGGCGCCGCCAACTTTACTCAGCAATTCGCGGTAAACGGACAGCGTGGCACCGCCACCGTATTCGCGCTGGACGGATTCGACACCACCGATCCGGAAATGGGTGGCGCTACTTTTTCCAACTTCAACGTGGACGCCATCCAGGAAGTGCAGTCCAATACCGGAGTCATGTCGGCCGAGATCGGGCATGGAGCCGCCAGCTACACCAACGTGGTCACTAAGTCCGGCACCAACCAGGTGCACGGCAGTTTCTTCGAATTTGCCCGCAATGCCGCTTTCGATGCCCGCAACTACTTCGATCACAAGAGTGTCGCGGATGAACGCCGCATTCCTCCCTTTGTGCGCAATGAATTCGGGTTCACTAACGGCGGCCCGGTGGTGCTGCCGAAGATCTACAACGGCCGCGACCGCACTTTCTATTTCGGCCAGTACCAGGGATTTCGCCAGGTGCTGGGGACGACGCAGGTGTTTCCCGTCCCCACCGCCGCTGAGCGCCAGGGCATCGACACCGAAACTTTTCCCGGCGACACGCTGACCGTCCCGGTGAACCCGGCCATCGTACCGGTGCTCGAGCACTATCCGTTGCCCAACGATCCCAAGGGAGCTTACGGGGATCGCACGTATGCCGCCTCATCGAAGATTTACACCCGCACCGATCAGTTCTCGGTGCGCGTTGACCACCGTATTTCAGACAAGGCCTCGCTGTTGACCCGGTTCAGTCTCAACCAGGTGACCGGGCCGCTGACCAACCCCGACCAGACCGCGATCGATCCCAGTTTTGCGGTCCAGTTTTTCGATCACCAGCGCAATGCCGGAGTGAAATATTCGCGCACCATTTCTCCCCACCTTATTTCCGACACGGCGTTCAGCTACATCCGCAGCACGCCCTTCTTTCCCGCCCTCAATCACACCCAGCCGGCCATGGCTTTCGGCGATGGGTTGTTTCAGGCCTTCAACCAGCCCGGCGGCTCGATTTTCGGATCGTATAGCAATCTCTACCAACTCAAGCACGACATGAGCTACGTGCATTCCAATCACGCCTTCAAGTGGGGAGTGGAAATCCGGTACAACCGCGACGCCACCATCTTCGGGACCAATCCCAACGGTCAATACAGCTTTGGAGGAGGCACGGCGTATTCGCCGGTGCTGATTACCTCGGCCAGCGGCACCCACGATATTCAGCCCGGAGACCCGCTTCCCGATTCGCTCACCGGCCTGCTTACCGCCACTCCGTATTCCTACGGGGTCATCGCCGCCGCGGACGTGACACCCATCGGCGACCGCTTCGATGAAGCTGCAGTCCGCCGCGAGGCCTACAACTTCTACTTCCAGGACACCTGGAAGGCCCGGCCGAACCTGACCATCAACTACGGATTGCGCTACGAAGTGAACAGCCGCATTCACGAAGCCGAGCATCGTACATCGCTGCCAAGATTCGTCGACGCAAGCGGAAAGGATGTTCCCTACTGGGACCACAATGCGAAGCAACCCTTCTACTTCAATCCCCAGCCTCCCTATGACCAGGACTGGAACGGCCTGGGACCGCGCCTCTCGCTGGACTATGCCGTAACCAGCCACACCGTGCTGCATGCCGGCGGCTCGATTACATCCATTGTCCCCAACCTGTGGCAGGACAATTTCCTTACCGGTGGCATTCCCCTCGCGACCAGCCTCTACAGCAGCGCCTTGCCCAATGTTCCCCTGCCCTTCCACAATTCAGTGGTGCGCGTAACCCTTCCGCCTCCATACACCACGGCAGGCAAGCTCCTGTTTCCCAATGGAGATGCCAGCCACGTCCCCCCAAACACGCAAGTGGACCTGCAGCGTTATCAGGACGATCTGAAAGCGCTGACGCCGGGAAATCAGGTTCAGTTGATCTCCATGATCGGCCTCGCCAAAAACTTCCGCAACGGCTACATCGAGAGCTACACGGCGGGCATCGACCACGATTTCAGAGACTTCAAGTTCACTGCGGCATACGTGGCCACCGCCGGAGTTCATCTCGCCAGCGTCTTTTCGCCCAACAGCTATGGCGGCGCTGACCCGGCCTTCGCGCCCTTCACTCAGTTCGACTCCTCGGGCAACGCCATCGGCGGTTTTGGGCCAGAGAGCGTGATTACCAGCCGCTCGCACTCCACCTATCATGCCCTGCAAACCGGAGTCAGCAAGAATTCCGCGCGCGCCGGCCTGGGACTGCAAGCCAGCTACACCTATTCCAAATCGATCGATGACACCAGCTCTGTGCTGGGCGGACTGGTTGCAGGCGCGGGCGTGGTGTTGCAGACGCTGCCCCAGAATCCCTGGAACCCCGGCGCGGAAAAAGGCCCGTCCACGTTCGATGCGACGCATTCCTTCACCCTGAGTTTGATCCAGGTGCTGCCGCTCGACCATGTAGGTTTTCTGCGGCCTCTGGGACGCACCCTCACCCGGGGCTGGCAGTTTCTGAATATCACCACCCTGACCAGCGGCGCGCCGTTTAGCGTTTATTCCGGAGTGCAGCAAACCGGCGTGGGCGCGGGCGGAACCGACCGCCCCGACCTGGTGGAGCAGCCGCATTTCTCCACCAGCGGTCCGGTGCGCGAAGACTATTTCGGACGCGGCGCAGACAATACCTCATTCTTCTCGATTCCAATCAACGTTCCCGGCGGCACCGGCCCCAACCACGGCCGCTTTGGCACCCTGGGCCGCAATACTTTCCGTGGACCGGATTTTCAGCAATACGACGTGGCCCTGATCAAGGACACACCTTTTGGCCGTCGCGGAAATGGCGAATTGGGCACGGTGGAATTTCGCGCCGAGTTCTTCAATGTTCTTAACCTAGTAAATTTTGGCTTGCCGTCCAACATCCTGCGCGGGAGCGGCTTTGGCATCATCAGCAAGACCGCCGGCCCTTCGCGCCAGATCCAGTTTTCGCTGAAGCTGATTTACTGAGGAAGATAGAACTTCGCTCACTGGCTGCTGCAGTCAGCTAGCTCCTGACTACCGCCAGTTGCTTCCGGGACGCCCACCGACTCGGAATCAGGTAAAACCTTCGGCGCTCAGCTCCTCCGGACTCGGTGCGGGATGCGGGGATGACGATATCTTCTGCGCGAGACGGCGACCAAGCTCGATCGCTGGATGTTCAAATGCATGGTAGAGAAGCGCAGGGATGATCAGCCACATCGCCCAAAAAAGTATCCAGCTGTTGTGCTGCCTGAGCGCGAACCAGATGAAAAACGAGTGGCCTAAGTAGATGCCGTACGAGTAGGTAGCGATGCGGTGGCTGATCAGCATCAACGGACGGAAAGTAATCTCCTTGAACCGGGGCAGCATTATCCCCAGCAACAAGCACAATTCAGCACCGACACGGCGGGTCGGCATCCACAGAAACACCAAAGCCAGTATGAGGATAAACGGCGGCCATAGGTAGGAGGGAATCGATCTCTTCTCGGTCAACGTGAACGCCATAATCCCAGGCAAGAAGTTGGGGACAAATATCAGCAGCGAGAACCATGCCAGCGCCGGAACCGACCGGGGAAAATGTCCCAGTAAACCGCAACCCACCCAAAGCCCGAGGAGCAGCCCGAAAGAGCGCTTCTTCCAAAGAAACAAGACGGGCAGCGCGACGTACATTTGCACTTCGAGCGGCAAGGACCACAGCGGGCCAATGATCGAAGGTGTGTGGGTAAGATTTTGAATGAGTAGCAGGTTCGAAGTCAGTTCCAGCGCGCCGGGCCTGGGCGCAAACGACAGTCCGCGCCCATCGGTGTGCAGCCCCAGAAGGACGGCGGTCAGGACGGCCAATATGCTGAGTGGGTAAATCCGGAAGAAACGCCGGACGTAAAAATCTTTGACAAGAGCAAGGCCCGTTAAATGGCTCCTCTGCATGGAGTACATCAACACCAACGCCGTATGCACGAAGAAAAGAAGGACGCCGAAAAAACCGATATTGTCGAATCGGTCGACGTGGTACTGCCGGTTGAGGTGGTCGAAGAGCACCATCAACACGGCGATGCTACGGAGGGTGTCGAGATTCGGTGAGGGGCTTCGACTTCGGCCGTCAGGCATACGATCTTCTTCCTCTGTGTCGGAAGAGAGAATTCACTGCCAGTCTGCGGAATAATAGCACTCCCCGCCCCGCGGGCGATCTCGGTGCCGGGGACTGAGCGGAGGTCCCGCGATTCCGTCAGCACACTTTGACCGGCTCGTCCAAGATGGGTGCTAGTGTTTCCCTACTATTGCCCTGGTCGCCACTAAACTCTTAGAGTGTCCGCTGCCATGCGCTGGGACAACCTCAAGCTCCGCCTCAAACTGGGTCCCACCGCCCGCAAACGAATGTTAATAGCCGCTATCGTTCTGGTGGTCGTTTATCTGGCCTGCGGAAGCTTTATCTGGTGGTCCATGCATCAGCCGCCGGAGACCTTCGGCCGAGTCATGGCGAAAATGCCCGGGCCAGTCCCCTTTCTCCTCTTTCCGTTTGAAACGCTATGGACACACGCCCGGGCGGGCAATCTCCAGGTTGGAGACGCGGCGCCGGACTTCTCCCTGCTCAAGCTGGACAAGACCGAACGCGTGCAGCTATCCACTTTGAACAAACAGCAGCCCGTGGTGCTGGTCTTTGGAAGTTACACCTGACCGCCATTCCGGCGGGAGGTTCCTGCCCTCAACAAACTTTACGAGCAGTATCGCGATCGGGTGGCGTTTCTGGTGGTGTATATCACGGAAGCGCATCCCAGCGACGTCTGGCAGATGCAGAGCAATATCAAGGATCAAGTGGTTTTTGCCAGTCCGAAGAATGAAGAAGAGCGGGCGTACATCGCCGGAGCGTGCGTACGCAAGCTGGGCATAAAGTTTCCCAGCGTCCTGGATGAGTTTGGCAACTCGACGGAGAGGGCCTACACCGGCTGGCCCGATCGCATTTATCTGATTGACGCGCAGGGCCGCGTCGCCTACAAAAGCCTGCCCGGACCTTTTGGCTTTCTACCCGACCAGTTGAGCGCAGCGCTGGTTCGCACCCTGGCAACGCCCCAACCGAGCCATTAGCCTTCAAAGCAGCCGTGGGGGACCAGCATAGGTCCCCCGCACAGGCTTTAGACTACTCGTTGGCCGCGCGATTCCGCCGCCGTTCTGCTTCTTCCCGGTCGGCCTGATCCTTATCAGCCTCACTTGTGCTGGACTTCTTCACTGCATCTTTGGCTTTGCCCCAGGCATTCTGGACTTTGCCTTCCACCTGCTTGGCGGCGCCCTTTACCTGGGCTTCCTCGTCGCCGATCCATTCTCCGACCTGGCGTTGAGCTCGGCCCGCGATGTCCTTGACTTTACCTTCCACTCTGTCCTTATCCATATGATTCCTCCACGATTGCATGATTAGACGGCCAGTCAAAATTAGCTGACTGAAGCCGGGAGATACATCGGCAAGAACCTGCAATCGGTTGGGGAAGGCACTGTACCGCTAATGGCTGGTTGCTTTGTCTGCGCAGACTAAACTGGCCGCGTCATTCTTATCGCCCGTCCCGTTGTACGCCGCCACTTGCGGGTAAGGGCAAAGCGGACGCGTCATCTTGACCCCCTGGCTGGGATCAAGATCATTCACGTATTTCGTGGCAATTATTCTCTGCGGGGCCACCCCGCTTTCCACCCAGCGCTCCACCGCGCTCAACACGTCGCGCTCGGGATCGCCATGCGGGCCGAGCTGGACCTGCCCGAAGGAGTTGGGCCCCGGCCCCATGAAACAGTGCTGCAGTCCTGGGGCCATGAACAGCCTCATGAAATCGCTGGTCCCGCTTCCCATCTTTTTCACGACACTGTCGTAATACTGAATCGAGTTGACAGGGGAGATCGCTGCATCGCTCCAGCCGTGATACATGATCAGCTTGCCGCCGCGTTTCTGGAAGGGCCGCAGATCAGGGTCGGTGGCGTTGAGAATCGGCGCCATCTTTTTGTCCGCGAGTTTTGTGTCTTCCTCCAGCTTGAATTTGTGAAAATCCCAGTTGGCATCATAGAAGATCATGTGGGCAAAAAAGTGAGTGCCGAACGCAAAGAGCAGGCTCTTGCCCGGGGCCGGACCGGTTATCCATGGTGCCCAGCCGCCGCCCCCAAGCTCGCCGCCCGGCATGAAGCCGGGAAAAATCTGACTGCCGCCGACGGTTTGCGCACCGGCGTAGATCTTTTTCAGTGCTGTTACCTGCGGCTCGGTCAGACAGCTGTCCGATTCCGACCCCTTGCACTGGAGCTGGGCCGGATCGAAGTGGCAGTGTGCGGGGTCACTGATGATTTCATCGGCCAATCCGTCCCTTGCGTCACAGGATGCGATGGCCGCGGCGCTTATCGCCGGTAATTTCGCCGGCGGGATGTAACTGGCTGGGTCCGACAACAAAGCCTGGTTGTCCCATGCGGCTCCTGCCAGAAGGTGGGTCCAGAAGTTGGCGGGGGCGCCGGCAACAATTCCGTCGTAATCATCTGGAAACCGTTGCGCTTCCATGAGGGCTTCGCGACCTCCGTCGGAGCAGCTGGCAAAGTAAGAATGTTGGGGAGCTTTGCCGTAAAACGCCGCGATCACAGCCTTCGCCTTGTCTGACATTTCGTGAATGCCGCGGTAACCGAAGTCGATAATTTTCTCGGGATGTCCCAGGGCCCAGGTGGCGTCGGTGGGTGTGCCGGCATGGCCCGTATCGGTCGCGGCGCTGGCGTAGCCGCGACTTACGGCGCTGGCCAAAGCAGCGTAATCAATGGCTCCGGCAAAGCCGCCGTTTCCCTGCCCCTGATATTTGCCGTTCCAACCGGAGGTGGGCATCCATACTTCGACCTTGATGTTCGAATCTTTCGACGGCTGAATGTCGGCGCGGACCCTGCAAAACGCCGGGATATGCTCGTACCCGCTCGCGCCCGGAAAGTCTTCATGCCCCGCAGGCGGAGTGAACGACCCCGCCGCCACAACCTCCGCGGAAGTAATGGTTGTCTTTTCCAGTTTAAGAGAGGACAGAGCGTCGCATGATTTCTGGGCATCGGCCGCAGCCGGCAGAATCAACGCCACAACCAGTATCGCGAGCAATTGACGCATTGAAGACTCCCCGGCTAGCTCAATCCCTGAGAACTGAGAACCAGCAACTGATCACCAGTTTTGGTCTTCACCTCGTTAAGCAATCCCTGATTGGCGCGACGACTCAAGGTGCGACTTTGACCATCACGACGGAATGAGGCGCAACCGTGGCTGAGAATTTCCCCTCGAATTGTCCCAGGTCCCTGCCTTTCCACAGGTCGCGAACGCCGGCGCTCAGATGATCCGGATAACCCACATTTTCCCAGGAGAACCCGATCTGCTTTTCGGTTGTGTCGCGATTGAGCAGGACCACGGTGCGGCTTCCGTCCTGCATCTGCTTGGCCCAGACTTCCAGGTCGCCGTCCTTCATCACCCGGCGGCCCTCGCTTCCCAACGGGTCCTGGTTTACCGCGATCACTTCCTTGTTGGTGAGAATATCGTGGATCTCCGGTTTCATGTCGCGCAAATCGTTCCCGGCAATCAGCGGCGCCGCAAGGATGGACCACAGGCTGAAGTGGGCGCGGTACTCTTCCGTGGTCATGCCGCCGTTACCTACTTCGAGCATGTCGGGATCGTTCCAGTGGCCGGGCCCGGCGTAACTCTCTATTCCAACTTGCTGGTCGAGGATATCGAGCATACCGAGTTGGTGCCTGTCCTTGCTCTCCCACTGGTCGCCGATGTCGCCCGTGGTACGCCAAAGATTTCCGCCGACGGCCTTGCCCCAGAGCCACGGCTTGGCCGTGCCCCACTCGCAGATGCTCAACACAATGGGCCGCCCGGTGGCGTCCAGTGCATCGCGGATGAGCGCATACGCCGCCTGCGCGTCCTGCGTCGAAGTGTTGCACCAGTCGTATTTGAGATAATCGACGCCCCAGGCGGCGTACTTCAGCGCGTCCTGATATTCATGCCCCAGGCTGCCGGGACGCTTGGCGCAAGTCTTCACTCCAGCATCGGAGTAGATCCCAAACTTGAGCCCGCGGGAGTGAACGTAGTCCGCCAGTGCCTTGATCCCTGAAGGAAAGGTCTTGGGATCGGGCACGATGTTGCCGCTGGGATCGCGCTCCACTTGCCAGCAATCGTCGATCACGATGTATTGATAGCCGGCGTCTTTCATGCCGGACTTGACCATGGCGTCGGCCATTTGCCGGATCAGGTCTTCGCTCACATGGCATCCGAATTTGTTCCAGCTATTCCACCCCATGGGAGGAGTGGCGGCCAACGGCCTCTCCTGCGCACTCAGTAGCGAGGGCGTCACCAGTAGGCCCAACATCGCAACCAGAATTTTGGCTCTTGCTGACATGTCTCTATGTCCTCCCTGATTGGTTCGCCCACACCACCACGACCCACGTAGGGGCGGGTCCCCTCACCCGCCCAGCCGGGCAGAGTCCGGCCGGGTTTGAAGTTTTACGGCGCCCAAAAACCCAGGCGAGCCTTGCTCGCCCGCCCGGACGGGGCGTCCGGGCCTACGGTATCTATGCCACTACCGGCCGCGATCCCCTGAATGCGAAATAGGCAATGTAGAGATAGCAGACGGCCGGCAGAATGAACGCGTGGTGGATTCCGATGCGGTCCGCCAGCGCGCCCTGCACCAGCGGAATAATCGCGCCGCCGACAATCGCCATGACCAGCAGACCGGAGCCATCGCCGGTCAGTGGTCCCAGCTTGGCGATCCCCAGGGTGAAGATGCTGGGGAACATCACGGAGTTGAACAGGCCCACCAGGATGATGGTCCACATGGCGACATGCCCGAAGGTGAGCATCGAGATGCATACCAGCGCGCACGCGACCAGGGCCGCCATGCCCAACACTTTGTCAGTGCCCGCCTTCTGCAGAATGGCTGAGCCGATGAAACGCCCCACCATGGCCCCGCCCCAGTAATAGGAAACGTAACCGGCAGCCGCCACTTCCGAAACATCTCCGATATTGGCCTGGGTAAAATAGTTGATCAGGAAACTTCCAATCGAAACCTCGGCGCCCACGTAAACGAAAATTCCAACCGCCGCCAGCACGAGATGGCGGTACTTCCACAGGCCCTGCTTCGGTCCGCCGCCTCCGTGGCGCTCGGCTTCGGGCATCGCCGGCAGTTTGAACAGGGCAATAGCGACTCCTAGAACCATGAGCGCAAGCCCGATGATCAGATAAGGCACTTTGACCGACGATGCCTCGTGCACACGATAGGCCTGCAGCGCATCGGCGGACATCTGCCGCACCGTGTCCATGTTCTGCCGCGTCGCATTCAGAATAAGCATCCCGCCCAGGTAGGGGCCAATCGTGGTCCCCAGAGAATTGAACGCCTGTGCCAGGTTCAGCCGGCTGGAGGCAGTTTCCGGAGGCCCGAGCACGGCCACATAAGGGTTGGCCGCGACTTGCAACGCCGTGATTCCCGCGGCCAGAACCATCAGCGCTCCGAGAAACAAGGGATACGACGGAACGCTGGCCGCCGGGATGAATAACAGCGCCCCCAATCCCATGGTGAACAGGCCCACCACCATCGTCTTCTTGTAACCGATCCAATCGATCACTTTGGCGGAGGGAATGGAGAACAGGAAGTAGGCGGAGAAGAAAGAAAACTGGATCAGCATGACCCGGGTGTAGTTCAGGTCAAAGATGGACTTCAGGTGAGGCACCAGAACGTCGTTGAGAACGGTGACGAACCCCCACATGAAAAACAGCGTCGTCACCACCGCCAGGGCGACCTTGTGACTCGATCCCTGCGATCCAACCGCCCCGGAGCGGGTCTGCACGTTTGCGAATGCCATAGGCCTCCACTTCCAGCGCTCGGCCAGCATCATACCATCAGGTTATCGCTTACATGGGTCAGTCCGTGTGGGGCGGACACTCTTGTCCGCCGCCTTTGACTTTCAGGCTTCGACAGGAGAGTTGACGAGGGGCCCGGGACGCTACTCGAACGTCAGGCTCCTTCCCCGCCGGTTCCTATCTCCTTTTCTAAGGCCGTGACGGGAATAGAATACGGGCAAACCCGTACGGCATGTTCGGCGCTGCGGCATCTAATCAAAGAGCGGAGGCACCATGAAAAAACTTGGGGCAGTCGTTACAACTTTTCTATTCTTGTTTCTTGGATTCAGCGTCCCACTTTACTCACAGCAAGAGCACCCGGACGACAAGGAGTCGAAGCCTGAAAAGACGGCTAGACCCGAACCTCATCCGCAACCCCACCCGCAGCAGGAGCGGCAAAAAGAACAGGTTCAGCAGCAACAGGAGGAGCGCCAGCAACAAGAGCGGCAGAAGCAGCAGGAGCAGCGTCAAAAAGAGCAGATGCAACAGCAGCAGCGTGCGCAAGAGCAGCAGCGTCAGAAGGAACAGATCCAGCAGCAACAGCATGCCCAGCAGCAGCACGCTCAACAGCAGCAGGAACAGCGTCAAAAAGAGCAGCTGCAGCAGCAGCAGCGCGCGCAAGAGCAGCAGCGTCAGAAGGAACAGATCCAACAGCATGCTCAGCAGGAGCGCGCCCAACAACAGCGTCAGCAGCAGGAGAGGCAGAGGGAACAGGCACAGCAACAGCAGATGCAGAACCAGCAGCAGCAGGAGCGGCAGAGACAACTGAACCAGCAGCAGGGACACCAGGCGCAGCAGCAGGCGCACCTGAATCAGCTACGGCTTTCACAGCAGCGCCAGCAGGAACTGATTCGGCAGCAGCAGCAGCGGGTCGAGCAATACCGCCAGCATCTTGACCAGCAGGAACGCATCGCCCAGCAGCGGACTGCCGCCCTGCAGCAGCAAAGACGCATGGCGCAATACCGGTTTCAGCAGGAATATTACGAGCGTGAGCGCGAGCAGGAGGAGCGCCTGCGGCGTGAGCACCACGACTACGACCACGACCCGTACTTCTATACCGCCCCGATCTATCGCTACAACCGCGGCGGCTCGTACTACGAAATCAATCAGTACGGTGCCGACTTGCTGCGGGAGGCCGTGAATAATGGCTACCGGGAAGGTTTCCGCGCCGGCGCCGCCGACCGCGAGGACCACTGGCGTCCCGATTACGAGGACTGTTTCGCCTACCAGGACGCGAACTTCGGCTACAGCGGCTACTACGTGGACCAGGCCGACTATAACTACTATTTCCGCCAGGGCTTTCAGCGCGGTTACGAGGACGGCTACTACAACCGCTACCAGTACGGTGTCTATTCGAATGGTTCGTACAGCGTCCTGGGCAACGTGCTATCGCTGATCCTCAATCTGCAGTCATTGCGATAGATCGAAGGTGTGGGACGGACACTCCTGTCCGTCGCCTTTGACCTGGATTTGTGAGCACAGCCGGCACCACAAAATCCGGCAGCGGCGAAATAGAGCACCGCGGCGAGAGCCGCGGGTTCACCAACGGGCGGGCCTCAACACAATTTTCGCTGTGGTGATGGCTTGTCCCACGTGACGCTGGGTGTGATCGGCGACATGCACCAGCAACCCGCCGACAGACGTGGGCAACTGTTTACGCCCCACGCTGCAGCCCTGCTCCAGTGCACCCAGGTCGAAGGCCCGGACCCGGTTTTCGCTTCTCGCCAACGCCGAATTCAGCTCCGCAAAAAGGTTGTCGCGCGTGGCCCCGGGATCCATTTCCGCTTTCTTCGCGCTCAGTTGCTCATCATCCAATTCTTGCCCTTCGGCGTACGTCAGCAGACGGTCCAGGCTCCTGGCAATGTGCCGCAAATGAAACGCCACCGGCGGCAAGCCGCCGGGGCGCGCATTGATCTGCTCATCGCTCAGGCCGCCGCACCAGCGTTGCAAGTCCTCTTTCGCCAGTTCCAGCGCATGCACGACGGCGCGTTGTACGGCCGGCACTTCCTGCAACGTACCGCGCAGCCAGGGCTCGGGTAATCCACCTTCGGACATCGATCCACCTCGAGTAACCAATCAGTCTATCTGCAACGGGGTTAGTAGCGCCGGCGTCCCGCCGGCTTTCGGGTGGGCGTCCTCGACCGCCGCACGGAGGACGAGATGTCCTCCGACAGCCACAATCGTCATCGCAGTCAGAGTGCTGTGGGCGAAGGTCGGCTCTCTGCACTACAATGTTGAGGCGCAAGCCAGTCCGCGGAATGGACCCGTAGCTCAACTGGATAGAGCACTGCGCTTCGAACGCAGGGGTTGGGAGTTCAAGTCTCTCCGGGTCCACCATCCTTCATCAGCCCTGCCTTTGCGTTATCCGTGTCAATCCGCGCAAATCCGTGGCCGCTTTTTCTGCCGACCACGCACCCCAAACAGCACCGTCTATAATGACCGCTCACATGCCACGTTTCGATGTCACCATCGCCGGAGAACTGAACCTCGACCTCATCCTTTACGGTCTCCCTGACGAACTTCCGCCGGAGCGGGAACTGCTGGCCGACCGCATGATGCTCACCCTGGGCAGTTCCTCCGCCATCGTGGCCCACAACCTGGCCGCTTTGGGAAGTAAGGTGGGTTTCCAGTCGCTGATTGGCGACGATTCACTGGGGGAGATTGCGCTCGATCGCCTGGCGGAGGGTGGCGTGGACGTTTCAGAAGTACGGCGCGCCCACGGCTCCACCACGACCGGACTCACCATCATTCTGCCGCGTACCGGCTGGCGCAACATACTGACTTACGCCGGGACCATCGCCGAACTGTCGTTGAAAGATCTCGACTTCAACTACCTTTCGGATTCGCGTCACTTTCACCTGTCGTCGCTCTATTTGCAGCAAGCCCTGCAACCCGACGTCGGCGAACTCTTTCGCCGGCTCAAGGCAGCCGGCCTCACCATCTCACTCGATACCAATGATGATCCGCAAGACCTCTGGGGCGGAGGCGTGAAAGAATTGCTGAAGTATGTCGATGTGCTGCTGCCCAATGCGCGTGAAGCCACGAGAATTACTGGCACCGATGATCCGGAAATCGCCATCCAGCGGCTGGCCGAAATGGTGCCACTGGTGGTGGTAAAACTGGGACCCAAGGGCGCGCTGGCGCAGCGAGGTAAAGAGCGCTTCACCAGCCCTGCACTGAATGTCACGGCAGTTGACGCGGTCGGCGCCGGCGACAGCTTCGACGCCGGTTTCCTGCACGAATATCTCCGAGGCTCAGATCTGCCCAGATGCCTGGCCAGCGGCAACCGCGCGGGCGCTCTTTCCGTGACCCGCCCGGGAGGCACCGAAGCCTTCCGCGACAAGGAATATCGCGAACGCTTCCTGCGCGACCACGGGGCATGATCGTGTGGGAACCAGTTTGTGTGGGACGGACACTCCTGTCCGTCGCCTTTGACTTTGTCTTTGACTTGCTTCTGCCAACCCAGAGATTGGCTGTCGAATAAAGGGCCCAAGTCAAAAGCGACGGACAAGAGTGTCCGTCCCACACACGAAACTACCGGCTTACTTCCAGCAGCAGGTGGTCTTTGAATTCTGTCTTGAGCCTGGGAGCCGCATCCGCCGTGGCTTCTACCGTCCCGAGATCTTTGCCTTGATCGTAGTCCGTGACGTGATAGCTGCCCGGGCGTAGTCCGCGCAAATCGACCTCTCCTTTCCACGGACCGGCTGACGGAGCGAAGAATGCGTAGTACATCTTTCCATCTTTTTCGATGGCATAACCTTCCGGCGTGTCGTACCCATAAACGTAGAGATTGCGGAACGTTCCCTTCGAAAGCATCTTCTGGTTGTAGATACCGATCCACTTCTTCCAGTGTTCTTCTTTCTCCGGCGTCAGGGCCACGGCCTTGTATTTTGGCCCGGGATCGGGCCATACGAACTTGGTGCCAACCACGCCGCCGGCACCGATGGTCGAAGCGAAATCCTCTCCGTGCTCGCGCCAGTTGTTGCCAATGCGGTCCATGGCCGAGAGTTCGACGTGATCGCCATAGACCGCGGACTCCGGTCCCAGCAGCGCTTTGTACATCTTGATGCGGCGGCGCACCTGGACCGCGCCCACCGGATCAGCCGTCACTGCCTGGTCGATAAATGGCAGCCAGGCCAGCGAGGGCGGCGTGCCGCACGGACAGCTCTGGGTCACGCTCTCTGGTTTCAGCGCGCGGCTGGTCTGAAAGATGGTCTTGTAAACATCGGCCATCGCATTGACCGAATCCTGCGGCGACTTGTGATGGTGTGCCGGGTTGTAGCACATGGGCACACTGTAAATATTGTCCAGCTTCGATCCGTCGAATCCCCACTCGCCGATAAATTTCTCGGTCAGCTTTTTGTAATACGCCTGCACCTCAGGCACCGCCGGACACAGCGCCGCCAGGTCACGCGTCATGCGCGCATGTTTTCCGTCCTTGTCGAGGATCAGCCACTCGGGATGTTCCTGCGCGATCTTTGACACGATGTATTTGTGCGACTCCCATCTGCCCTGGCCGTCTTCCACTCCCAATGGCAGCCACCATAGCTGCACCAGCAGGCCCTGTTTATGGAAGTCATCCGTCATCTTCTTGATGGAGTCGCCGGGGAAAGTGTCCGAACGCGCATTCCAGTCTCCGTACGTGTCAAACCAGCGATCGTCCAGCGTTGCCCACTTGATGCCAAACTCTTTTAACTTCGGCACCGTGCCCAGCATCTCCGCCGGAGTGACGTTGAATTCATAACCCCAGCCACACCAGCTCACGTTGTAAGCTTCGCCCGAAGGCTTGGGAATCTCCCATCCTTCTTTCTGCAGCACGCTCGACCACAAATGCAGCGGCTCATAAAAATCACCTGAATACACGGCGACAAAACTACGCGGCGTGGAATAAGTCTCCCCAGGCTTAAGTGTGGTATTTGCGGCAATGTCCACGCCCGCGTTGACGCCACCGTCGGCTCCCACTTCGACCGGCAGCGACAGCGTCAGCGGCAAGGTTTCCACATGGCCCACGGCTTCGCCAACCGTGCCGGTCCAGAACGCCACCACCGGGATCCCGCCGCCATAGCCGCCTTTCACCGCCGCGCCCATCAGGTTGGGTTGGGCGAAGCTGCGGCCCAGTTTTACGACGTCGTCTTTTCCCCAGTCGTAGCTCGCCCCCAGGTAACTCCACAGGTCATAAGGCTTCGCATTCTTCTGCGCCAAGCCGGCATCGAATTTGTGCTGCTGCTCGATGACGCTGTCGATGTGAATGTCTTCCGTGCCTGCGTTTTTGTACGCGGCACTCGAAAGCAGCAGGGTGGGAAACGCGTCATAGACTTCGACCTGCAATGTCCGCTCGACGCTGGAGGCCGACGGATCCTGCGCCCGCGCGGGAATTTCCAGCCGCTTGCCCCGGCCCAGCTTGCCCATACTGTCCTGGACCTTGGCTGCGCCCAGGTCCAAGGTAAACTGAACCGGCTTGCCATCCCGCACCAGCACGTCGCTGCCGCCCGCGCCTGGCTCGTCCAGCGTGAGCCTCTGGCCGTCCTTGAGCAGTGATGCCTGTATGTATCCAGACGGCAATATCTGGAACTCGGCTGCACTCGTGGTCAGCACAATCGGCCCGCCCGGCTTCACTTCTACCTTGATCTGCGAAGGTTCCGGCGCCGCGGTTTCTGTCCTGGCCGGCGGACGGCTGCAGGCCGCGCTCAGCAACAAAACCCCCGCGAGTAACGGGAACAGGCGCGCCCGGCAGACCTCGAACCTGGAATTCCTCATGCCCTCAGCTTTCATGGTTTCACTCCCTTGCCCACACCCTTGAACTGCCTGAACATCTTCTCCGCGTTCAGGTGATCGATCTTTTCCAGCACCGGATCGGGTAACGCCAGACCGTATATCTCCCACCGGCCCTGCCCCGGAAATCCCCAGGGATCGAACGATTCATCCGCGGTTTCGAGCCAGCGGAAGTGATTGCGATACATCTCCTCGTCCATGCCGTTATCGGTGCCGAACATGACGCGATCCTGATATTTCAGAAAGAATTCGCGCGTCTGGCGCGGCTGCCGGCCTAGTTCAGCCTCACGCGCCCCAAATTCCACCATCACGTTCGGATGCTCATCGAGCATGCGCGCTACCCAGGGCAGATTTTCCGGCCAGCCCATGTGCAGGGAAACGAAACGGGTCCCCGGGTGCCGGGCAAAAACGCGGTTGCGCGCTTCCAGCAACTCCTTCAGCTTGGGATACTGCGGACCGTAAAAGCTCCAGTCGGGATGCTCGGTCAACTCCTCGTAACGTTCATTCTTGGCGTCGGTCGGAAGGAAGAAGGCTTCCGGATCGCCGGTGTGAATCGAAACCGGAATGCCCAAGCGCCCGCACTCCTGCCAGACCGGATCCAGTCGCGGATCGTCGATCGCCAGCAGCTTCCCGGACTTGTCCCGCACTCCCAGCCCCAGGTCTTTCAGAAACTTGAGCCCGCGCGCGCCTCTGGCGACGGCATCATCCAGTTGCCGTACCATTTCCTGGCCGAAATCGGGATCGTCAACCTTGCTCCAGTCGAGTTGGGTGAAAACAATGAACCGCCCCGGATAAGGCTTCACCATCTCATCGATCACGTGCTGCAACTTGTCCCCCCACATGCCGGTTAGAATCACCACGGTCCTCACGTTGGTGTTGTTCATGACCTCGACCACCCGTTTGGGGTCCATGTGTTCATCGATTCCGGCCGCATCGTTGACGTGATTGTGTACGTCGATGACGTAGAACTTGGCTTTGGGGACCTGGTGTGTGGGCACGTGCAGCATCTGGACCGGATGGAAATCCCGCAGCAGCAGGGTTTTCTTTTGCTCGGCATCTGTGGCCGCCTTGTATCCGATCTGGGCCGGCTCTGCCGACGCTGGCGCCGGCGCAGTCTGTGCCCGGACCATCGGGACGATAAGAAGAAGAGCCAGCACCCACGTGGCCTTCGAGCTCATAGCAACCCTCCCCGTCTTCCGCTGTCCGTGTCTTGGTAATAGAACGAAAGTAAAAGTAAGTAATCGTAACTATACAACAGCCGCCGGGCCCGATTCCCAAAAAAGTATTTGCGCGCCCGCTTCCCGGTGCCCTGTGCAAAAAAAGGCTGCCAACCACTGCCCGAAGTCTGGCATCTTGATAACAGCGACTTTATTCTTATGAAGAGGCAAAAGAAATGAGATCACGCAAAGACAAAGTTCTTATGAACATTCTCCTGGGCACGGGCGTCTATTTACTGGATTCCTGGCGCAATCGTTTAGGTGGAACGGTCGAAGACCTGAGGTCAAGAGCGCAGGACACGTATGAAACTGCCGCCGACCGGGTCAGCCGAGCCAGCGACGTCATCCGTGGCGAAGACAGCCACATTGTTGGCACCGTCACCGCAGCGCTCCTGGGGCTGGGTATCGGAGTGGGACTGGGTTTGCTGTTGGCTCCCGCCAGCGGAGAAGAAACCCGCAGCAACATTGCCAGCAAGGCCCGCGACATTCGCGACCGGGTCTCCTCGCGCGCCGCTGCGACCGGCACATTCGGCGGATAAAAACCAGACGTCGGACGTCGGGCGTCAGACCTCTGCCTTCCAGGTTTCAGTTGTGCGCAGAGGCGCATTGGCACACTGCTGAGTCCGGGTCTGAGGTCAGACGCCCGAGGTCTGCACGAGCAAGGCCAGTCCTGTATATTTTCCAGATCTGCCTGATCGAGGTTCTCTTCTATCGTTGTCGTTCCTCAACGAATGGCTTCGCCATCAGACGGCGTGGAACGGCAAACGGTAGCAAACTATTGCCGGACTGCAGCGGCATGATTGGGATGCCTTCAATTCTTGTGATAAACCTTTAGCCTTGACTCTCGAGCACGCCATCTTCCTCTTTGTCGCCGGCATCCTGGGCGGGGCCTTGAACGCGGTGGCTGGCGGAGGCAGTTTTGTGGCCTTTCCCGCGCTTCTGTTCGTCGGCGTGCCTCCCATTCCAGCCAACGCCACCAACACACTCGCCCTTTGGACCGGGGTGACTGCCAGTGGAGGCGCGTATCGTAACCGACTGGATGTGCCCACGCGAGTTCTCTTGCCCCTTCTGGTGACCGGCCTCGCTGGCGGAATCATCGGCGCGTTTCTACTGTTGCACACTCCGGCGCACACTTTCATGCGCGTACTGCCCTGGCTGATGCTGGGTGCGACGCTGCTTTTTGTTTTCGGAAAAAAATTGGCCAGGGGCCGCGTTTCGAGCGTCGGACATGAGGCCACCGCCGCGGCCATCGTGGGCGCATCGATTTTCGAATTGGCGGTGGCTTTGTATGGCGGCTATTTCGGTGGCGGCATGGGCATCGTGAACCTGGCCATGCTGGCCGCCGTCGGTATGACCGACATTCATGCCATGAATGCGCTGAAGAGCATTCTGGGAGTCGCCATCAATGGCGTCGCCGCCGCCGTATTTGTCGTGAAAGGGGCGATTTACTGGCCGCAGGCCATCGTCATGATCGCGGGCGCTCTGGTAGGCGGGTACTTCGGCGCTCACTATGCGCAGAAATTACCTCAAGCCTGGATACGAGGATTTGTGATCCTAGTGGGAGCCAGCATGACAGCGTACTTCTTTGTAAGGGCTTACGCGTAGAAATTGCAGATCTCAGTCTTGTCGAGTCGCGGCGATTGTCCACTCTGCAATCTGAAATCTGCAATCTGAAATCTGCAATTTTCAATCTGCGTTCCACATCCGCTACTGCAACGGCTCCGACATGTGCTCGTGCACGATCATCCACTTGCCCGCCTGCTTTTCAAAGATCAGCGTCCAGCGCAAGGTGGCCATTTCGCGCTTCCCGGCAGTGGTGAGGGCATCTTCCTTTACGGTGGTTGTGGTCCAGGTCAGATTGCCGTCGGTGTGGACCTGAGTATCATCATTCAACGTCAGCTTAATGCTCTTGTACCCTTTTAACAGCTCGGTTACGCCCTTCTCGTACTCGGCCCAATTGCCGTACTTCAGGGGAGTGATGTCGAAGAAGTTGTAGTCGCCGTGGTCGTAGTACTGGGCCATGGCGGCCGCGTTTCCCGCACTCCATCCATCCAGAATTTTCTGCAGATAGGCGTTGTCCGGAGCTCCAGACGCGGGTGTCTTCTTGGGCTTGGGGGCGGCAAGAGAAGAAAAGCTGAGTGCGAACATGCAGAACAACGTGATCAAAACGCGCTTGTACATTGATGTTCCTCCGATGCGGCGAGGAATTGTCGCACAGGTGGCCGAAAACCTCAAAGGCGGGAATGTTGGTCGGCACCGTTGCCGTGCGCGCCAGATCCTTCGGGACTGAAGTCCCTTCGAGAGTGAAATCGTTCAAACCGAGCCGCTGCCTCTGCGTTGCCGGTTTGACGCTTTTCCACAGCACACGCTAAAATGGTTCAGTTTGCCTGTACTCACGGCTCCGTTCTGGGGCCGTCCCGCATTCGTTGCCCAAAGCGCCGACGCGGAAAGCAAGCACAGGAAATTCAGCAGGTTCCCCGCAATCGCGCCAGGCCGCGACGGGCACAAGATTGGACGGAGGCATAAGTATGTACGCGGTCATCCGCGCCGGTGGTAAACAGTACCGGGTGGCGCCCGGCGATGTGATTCGGCTGGAGAACCAGGGTAACGGCAGCGACGGGAAAATCGAGTTCAACGACGTGCTGGCCGTCTCCGGCGAACCCGGTCAGATCGCGCGCCCGCAATCCGCGGCGCTTGTGACCGGGGAAGTGGTGGAGCAGGGCCGAGGCGCGAAAATTCTGGTCTTCCATTACAAACGCAAAAAGCAGTACAAGAAACTGCGCGGACATCGCCAGGGATATACGGCGGTCCGCATCACGGAGATCGCGTACGACGGACAGAAATTCTCCGCTCCCGAGCTGCCAAAGAAAGAAGCGAAACCAAAGAAAGTCAGTCCGGTCGAGGTAGAAGAGTCCCCTAAAGCCGAGGCTAAGGCGGCGAAAAGTCCGGCAAAGAAGGCAGCAGCTAAAAAAGCGGCGCCAAAAAAGTCGGCGCCAAAAAAGAAAAAGTAGCGCCGCCGTCCCGCCGGCTGTCCGGCGGGCATCTTGCCCGGGAGCGCTGACCGCCACCCGAATTTGAAACTAGAAACCAGAAACTGGAAACCAAGCTATGGCACATAAAAAAGGTCTAGGCAGTTCACGAAACGGACGCGACTCCAACGCGCAGCGGTTAGGCTTCAAGGCTTTTGGCGGACAACTCGTCCCGGGCGGCACCATCATCGTGCGACAACGGGGTACGAGGGTCAAGCCAGGTCTGAACGTCGGTCGCGGCAAAGACGACACGCTCTTCGCCAAAATCAGCGGCCGCATCAAATTCCTCGACAAGGGTTCGATGGGCAAGTTCGTCATGATCGAACCCCTGGAAGCGAAGTAGAAGCCGGATAACGATAAGAGGGTCGCCCAAGAAATACCTGCGGCCCCAAGCCTCGGTGCGGGAGCCGGGGCATTTTTTGTCTAAGCTGTCAGCTCTCAGCCGTCAGCTTTCAGAGACATTCTCCACAGGAAACGGTTTTGCTGACGGCTGATAGCTCAGGGCTGACGGCTGCTTTATGTTCATCGACGAGGCAAAAATCCGGGTCAAAGCGGGCGACGGCGGCAACGGCTGCATGGCCTTCCGCAGGGAGAAGTACGTCCCGCGTGGCGGTCCCTCGGGAGGAGACGGCGGCAAGGGCGGCGACGTCATCATGGAGTCGAGCGAGCGCCACAATACCCTGGTGCACTTCCGCTTCAATCCGGAATACAAGGCACAGCGCGGACGCCACGGAGAAGGTTCCAACCGCACCGGCCGCGAGGGTGTGAACGTCCTGCTGAAAGTCCCGGTGGGCACGATCGTGTACGACGACGAAACCGGAGAAAAAGTTCACGACTTCTCGCACCCGGACGATCGCATCGTCATCGCCTGCGGGGGTCGGGGCGGACGAGGAAATGCACGCTTCGCCACCTCAACTCATCAGGCCCCGCGCGAGCACGAGCCGGGACGCCCCGGCGAAGAGCGCGTCTTCCGCCTGGAACTGAAACTGCTTGCCGACGTCGGTTTGGTCGGCTATCCCAATGTGGGCAAGTCCACACTGATTTCACGCATCTCGGCGGCTCGCCCCAAGATCGCCGATTATCCCTTTACCACGCTTCAGCCCAACCTGGGCGTGGCAGTCGTCGGCCAACCGCCCGACGAGAAAAGTTTCGTAGTGGCCGATATCCCGGGATTGATCGAAGGCGCGCACACCGGCGCGGGATTGGGCACGCAGTTCCTGCGTCACATTGAGCGCAACCGCCTGCTCGTCCACCTGGTCGATGTTTCCGATGCGAGCGGAAGGCCCGACCCGGTCAAGGATGTCGAAGTTATCGCCGAAGAACTGGCCAGTTTCGGAGCTCATCTCGAAGAAAAGCCCGTGATCATGGTGGCCTCCAAGATCGACGTGGCAAACAAAGAGAAATTGTCCAAGCTCAAACGCTACTGCAAGAAGAAAAATCTGGAGTTATTCCCCATCTCCGCCGTGACCGGCAAAGGGATTGATGATCTCAAGTACGCCATCGCGGAAAAAGTGGAAGAACTTCGCATGCAGCCCGCCGATGCCGCCAGCTAGGGGAGTTCGTCACTGGCAACTGAGATCTAGAAACTAAGATCTGCTTTATACAAGTCTTCTTTTTTATGGGTCAGCCGCTCTTGTATAAATCCTCCACAGCCTTGTGCACCCGATCCGAAAGCTCTTCCATGTTTCGCAAGGTGTAGCCCGCAGTCGAAATGGGCTGCCCCACCCGCATCTCCAACGGCCGGCACTTTATGTGATAGGTGTTCATCGGCAGCAGTTCGAAGGTGCCAACCAAGGCCACCGGCACGATATCCACCTGTGCCTTGATCGCCAAAAACAGCGCTCCCGGCAAAAATGGCTTGATCTCGCCATCGGGTGTGCGGCCGCCTTCGGGAAAGATGACCAGCGGCATGCCGCTTTTCAGGCTCTTCAGGGCGGCACGGATGCTGCCGATCGACCGCGACGGGTTCTGCTGGTCCACGCAGATTTGTCCCGAGCGATTGAGGTGCCACCCCACAATTGGGTATGACAGCAACTCTTTCTTGAACGCAATACGGAACTCGAAGGGCAGGTACACATACAACATAGGGATGTCCAGCGCGGAAGCATGGTTCACTGCGTAAACATACGGCTTTGACGTGTCGATCGCTTCCATTCCAGCCACTTTGGTAGGCGAGGAAATCGTCTTCATGATCAGCTTCGACCAGAAGCGCGCGAAGCCATGCAGAATCCTGCCCTGGTTTCCGAACAATGAAGCCGGAATGGAAATGATTCCCAGGACGACGGTGTACATCCAGATGAGGGGATCGAAGATGAAGTACGACCGCAGGCGGCTAAGCCATCCGTAGCGCCTGGAGGCGGCGGCCTTGGCGGATTGGGGCGAGTCCAGATGGGTGACCGCCTCCACCGCGCTGTCCATCTCGATAGGTGTTTTTGCGGATGGCACTGCTTGTTAGATGCGCGCCCCGAGCAGTCGCATCGCCTCTCCTACAATGTATATCGATCCGGTAATAACCACCACAGCATCCGGCCGGGCTGAAGTTCGCGCCAGTTTGATGGCAGCAGCTACATCCGGGGCTTCTTCAACCCGGGCCGAAGTCCGGGACGCGGCTTCTCGAATCTCGTCGGGCGCAGCCGATCGGGGATTGTCGGCGCGGGTCGCGATAACCCGCTCCGCCAGCGGAAACAGGATTTCCGCCATCTCTCCGATGGCCTTGTCCCGCATGGCGCCAAAGATAAATGTCAGAGGACGGTCGGCGTACCAAGCCGAGAGAGTGGAGCGCAGCGCCCATGCTCCGGCCGGGTTATGCGCTACATCGAGCACATATTCGGGTGTGCCGCCCCTGGCGGGCATCACCTGGAACCGTCCCGGCCAGTGGGTTTCGCGAATGCCCCGTTCAATCGAACCGGCGGTCACCGGAAAACCCTGCTGGCCCAGCTCTGCTGCGGCCGCAATCGCCAAAGCGATGTTTCGCACCTGATGGCGCCCAACCAGACGTGACGTAATCAGAATCGGTTTGCCCATGACTTCCAGGGCATAGTAAGTGGTGTGGCGGAGCGTCGTATCGCCGCAAAGCAGACGGAATTCCGAATGTGCCGAACCATGCGTTAGTGGCGGCACGTAAGCTGCAGCATTCAACGCTTTTGCCTCCATTTCCATGATGGCGTTGCCGATCACATCGTTGGCCTCGGGCTGTTGCGGCAGTGTGACCACAGTTCCGCCTGGCCGGATGATTCCCACCTTTTCGCGGGCAATCTCAGCTACGGTGTTGCCCAGGAACTTCTGATGGTCGAGCGAGATATCGGTGATGACGCTGACTCGCGGCTCCACCACGTTGGTCGCATCCAGCCGCCCGCCCATGCCAACCTCGAGCACCGCGATGTCCACCTTCCGGCACGCGAAGTGCTCGAATGCAATTGCCGTGAGCATCTCGAAAAAACTGGGATGCCAGGGCAACTCGCCCTCGCTGACCAGGCGTTCCGCGGTACGGTCAACCAGATCGTGCACCAGGGCAAAATCGTCGTCGCCGATCTGCTGTCCACCGATCTGTATGCGCTCATTGATTCGCACCAGGTGGGGAGAGGTATAGAGCCCGGTACGCAATCCCGAAGCCTGCAGGATCGAGGCCAGCGTCGACGCAGTCGATCCCTTGCCATTCGTCCCCGCAATCAGCACGCTCGGGAAACGTTGCTCTGGATGGTCCAGCGCTGCGAGCAAGACTCGCATGTGCGCCAGGTCGAACTTGTGCGAGGGCATCTGGGCCAGTTCGTGGCCCAGCGCGAACATGCGCGCAATGGCAGTTTCGTAGGAAGACATCAGTCGTCAGTCTTCAGTAGTCGTCGGTCTTCAGCAAATCCTAGGGTACCAGCTTCCACTTTGGGCTTTCGAGGCCAGGCCCTCGAAATGTCAAACCGGAGGGCCAAACGGGGGAAGCGTGCAGGTTGACGGAGGAACCGACAACCGAGAACTGAAGACTGCCCACTGAGGTCTTAAGCGGAAGTCTGACGACCGACGACTGACGTCTGGTCCATGAAATCCAACGCCCGCGAAATATGCGACTTCAGCTGCCGCCTGTGTACCACGGCATCCAGCATGCCATGCTCCAGCAGAAATTCGCTCCGCTGGAAGCCCTGAGGAAGCTTCTGGCGAATCGTCTGTTCGATCACCCGGGGACCCGCGAAACCTATCAAAGCTCCGGGCTCGGCGATATTCAGGTCGCCAAGCATGGCGAAAGAAGCGGTCACGCCTCCCGTGGTCGGGTCGGTCAAGACCGAAATAAAGGGCACCTTGGCTTCATCCAGGCGCGCCAGGGCGGCCGAGATCTTGGCCAGTTGCATGAGGCTGATCACGCCTTCCATCATGCGGGCTCCGCCCGAAGCAGAAACGATAACGATGGGCACTCTGGTTTCGGTCGCCTGCTCAATGGCCCGGGTAATGGCCTCGCCTACCACCGCTCCCATGCTTCCACCGATGAACGCGTACTCCATCGAACTGACGATTACAGTACGCCCATTGAGTTTGCCGCGGGCGTTGATCACCGCGTCTTTCAGCCCGGTGTCGGCCTGCGCCTGTTTGAGCCGCGCCGAGTACGCCTTGAGGTCCACGAATTTCAGCGGGTCGGTGGAAGTCAGGTTGGAGTCGGAAACCTCGTACTCGTTGTCATCCAGAAGCTGGGCCAGGCGGGTACGAGCATCGATCCGGAAATGCCGGTCGCACTTGGGACAAACATTGAGGTTTTCTTCCAGGTCTTTCTTCCAGATGATCTGCCGGCAAGTATCACACTTCACCCACAAGCCCTCGGTGCGGACCTTGCGCTCGCCCGAAGTGTCCAGCTCACCGGCTTGTCGCTTAAACCACGCCATAAATCAGTCGTCGGCCTTTGGTCGTTGGCCACAAGGCCTAAGGCAACCAGCCCGGCATGGGCGCAGAAAAGCCAACGACCAAGGGCCAACGACCAACGACGATTTCAGTACTCGATCCCTCTCTGCGCCATGACGCCCTTCTCGTAGGCATGCTTGACCTGGCGCATCTCGGTCACCGTGTCTGCGACCTCGACAATTGTCGGATGGGCGTTTCGCCCGGTCAAGATAATGTGCACCATCTCAGGTTTGCTCTTAAGAGTCTCCACCACCTTGGCGGGGTCAAGCATCCCGTAACTGATGGCGTAGTTGATCTCATCCAGGATGACCAGGTCCCAGGCGCCAGAATTGATTGCGGTCACAGCCTCCGCCCAGGCCTCTTCCACCATGCGGACGTCTTCGGGATCGGGCTTCTCGGCTCCAACCTTCACGAAGCCGCGGCCCATCTGCTTCATGACGAACTTGTCGCCAAAAGCCTGCACCGCGTCCAGTTCTCCGTAGTGCCAGGAACCCTTCAAAAACTGCAGCATCAGGACGCGCATGCCCTGGCCCACCGCCCGCAAAGCCGTGCCCATGGCAGCGGTGGTCTTGCCCTTGCCCGGGCCGGTATTCACGATGATGAGACCACGGCGGATGTCCGGCATACCGGCGAGTCTTTAATTGTACCTGTTCCCGCAGATGTAGGCGCGAGCGCCCCGCTCGTGCGTCATCCATCACGCTGACGCCAAATGAGATGGCAACGCAGAATTTGGGAGCAAATGGGTAAGCACGGGCGGGGACGCCCGTGCTCCATTGATGGTTTGCTCTTAAGCTAAACGAGGAATTGCGGCCTACGGCATTTCGATGACAGAGTGCAGGTCAACTTTGTGGTCAGTAGCGGACGATTTCTCGTCCCCGATCAGCTGAATCGTAACTCGCAGGGCGTTGATCTCTTTCTTGACTTTGGCGACTTCCTGTTCTTTGGTCTTCAACACTTCAAATGGATTCTTCATCGCAATCAATCCTTAAAGGGGAGGGCTGAGTACACAGCGTTACTTTGCTGCCATCTCGACTCTAGACTTCCAGAGTGCTAGGGGGAACATCACGAAGGTACACGCCTGAATTCCCGAATTGGTCTCAATGTCCCAAGTGATAGGGGTGGCCCTTTAGAATGGTGAACGCCCGGTAAAGTTGCTCCAGCACGACCACCCGCGCCAACTCGTGCGCCAGCGTCATCTTGCCCAGGGAGAGTACCAGCGTGGCCGCCTGCCGCGCCTGGTCAGTGAAACCGTCCGCCGCGCCCACCGCAAACAACAACGGAAGCGGATTCCGGTCCTGATTGTCGCCCAGGAATTTTGCCAGTTCTTCAGAAGAAAGCTGTTTGCCCTGTTCGTCGAGCAGTACCAGCGTGTGCCGGGGCCGGGCGTGGCGCGCACATCGCTTCAGCAGAGCCGCCTCGTCTCTGAGCGGGACTCCCTCAACGTCGGCGTAGTGCGACAGACGCTTCAGGTATTCATCCGTCAGAGACTGGATGGCGGGTTCTCTGGTCTTCCCAATCCACGCAACTATGAGCTTCACCAATGGCATTTCACCACAGAGGACACGAGGAGCCCAGAGGGGCCGAGTGGACTCAGGCCCGCTTCGTCCTCAAGCCGCGCACTGGGACCCTTCTTTGCTTTGCCGGCCCAGCCACTAGCTCAGCCGGCTCCATTCGCCGGGCTGACTTCCACAGCCGCTCCAGGTCATAAAA
>JAIQFF010000196.1 GCA_020073395.1 Terriglobia bacterium | reverse complement strand
CGTGCTCTCGCCACGGATCTAGGGCCGCGATGAACTATTACTCGATACGATTCGGATTCTTCTTTGCAACTGTCGCAACCCTTTACTTTATAGCTCCCCGGGCGTGGAGGATCCCGATTCTTCTCAGCGCCAGTGCGCTTTTTTACATGGCGTACGTTCCCCAGTATATTTTTATCCTCCTGGCTCTGATTTCAATCGACTACTGCGCCGGCTTGGCGATTGAACGTGCCGCTTCTCGGCACCGAAAGAGGACCTGGCTGGCCTTGAGTATTGCCGCCAACCTCGGATTGATGTGCACATTTAAGTATCTGCCCACCTTACTGGGCGTCTCTTTGGGAATAATGCCATTGGGCTTATCCTTTCATACCTTTCAGGCGATGGCTTATACGATCGAAGTTTATCGCGGCAGGCAGGCGGCCGAGAGGTCATTTTGGGTGTATGCACTATATGTCCTATTTTTCCCCCAGATAGCGGCTGGGCCGATTGAGAGACCCCAGAGCTTGCTCACACAATTTCGGAAGGCGCCAGATTTTCGGTACTCAAATGTCGTGTCTGGCCTGCAACTTATGGCGTGGGGGTTCTTCCAAAAATATGTCGTTGCCGACCAAATCGGGCCACTGGTAGATTCCGTATACCATTCCTCTACCCAGTTTTCCGGACCCATAATAGCATTCACTGCAATATGCTTCTCCTTCCAAATACTATGCGACTTTTCGGGGTATTGTGACATCGCCACGGGTGTTGCCGAAGTTATGGGTTTTCGACTGACACGGAACTTCAAGCGGCCGTTTTCCGCCGATTCCATGGCCGAGTACTGGAAACGTTGGCATATATCTTTATCGTATTGGATGCGCGACTATGTCTTCTTCCCGTTGTGCGGGATTCGTGCTCGGACGTTTCGTATCTGTACCGCCATAATGGTCGTGTTTCTAGCTAATGGGATTTGGCACGGCGCAAGCTGGACGTATTTAATATCGGGATTTCTTCATGGAATTTATCGGGTTACTGAACTTCTGGCCGGCCGTGCGATTTCGAGGGCGGGATGGGCGTTGAATCCGGTCTGGGAACGCCCGGTCCGGGTCTTACGCATCATGCTTGTCTTCTCGCTGATCACTTTCGCCTTCATCTTTTTTCGTGCGACCAGTCTATCGCAGAGCATCGAGATTGTCCGCCATCTCTTCTCTGGTTGGTGGGAGGTTACAAAACCAACTGTCTTGGCGGGCGAGTTCGCCAAAACTGGGCGCCGCCTGGCGCGTCTACCATTTACGGTGGCGCTTATAGGCGTTGTCCAGCTCGTGCATTTTCTGCAGGCTAGTGGCCCTTTACGACCGCGGATTGCCACCCAACCATCGTGGCTACGTTGGGGGATCTACTATGCTGGCGTGGCGTCCTTGTTTGTATTTGCTGATCAGAGCGGATCGGCGTTCATTTATTTTCGATTCTGAGGACCTATGCAGATATCCGATCCAGTTCGATTGCTCCTTCGACTCGGCTGCTTTGTGCCGTTCCTGGTTGTGACTCCCCTGGCGAATTGGGTTTCAGAACGGGAGCAATTACAGTCCATATTCATGAGTGATTACGACCGGATGGCCGGGGCTCTTCTGCGCAAGCAAGCTGTATGGATCGGAGACGCAGCCGACGAGCGCCCTTTGAAAGTCTCTTATCTGGGTCGTGCACCCAGGAAGGAGGTACTCGTCCTGGGATCCAGCCGTGCTATGGAGATCTCGCCCGCATGGTTCGAGCCAAGGGATGGGTTTAACGCAGCCGTTCGACTTGGCGGACTCGATGACTATGTTGCCCTGTTCCAGCTTTGCCTGGAAACGGGTAAGCTACCGCAATTCATGATCCTGGAATTGAATCCGGCCCTGACTTCCAGGCTCGTGGAACGAAGAGATTGGCGCATTCTCGCCCCTTATTTTGACCGAGCTTTAGCCCGTTATCAAATGAGAAAGCCATACCGGCGTGTACTCTCTGGATTGCTAGCTTTTCAGCAATTACGTTTCAACATGAGAGCGCTTGTCGGGGTTCCTTGGGCTGTCTCCACACGGGGTAAGACGGACAAGTGTGAGGTCCTTCCCGACGGGCAAGAGTTCTTCGGTGCGGTACAGGACCAGACACCTGGAGAATTACGCGATCGCGTCACTAGGAATCTGTCCAACGCAGATTCCGAACTTAATGATGCACGGGCCCAGTCGCGGCCTGAAGAAGGTGATCTCGAACTCCTCCGAAGATTCCTGGACGATATCCTCTCCCGACGTATACGCCTAGTGGTATTCCTGGCCCCCGTTCATCCAATTGCCTATGGTTATTATGCTAAGGTGGGTGGTTTCGACGAGCACTGGATCCGAAAGGAGCTGGCGGATCGCGGAGTATCGGTCATTGGCTCATATTCGCCCACAATTGCGGGAGCTGTCGATTCCGACTTCTTCGATGACGTTCATCCAAGGCCCGAGATCTGCAAACGATTGTTCGCTAAGGCCAATATCATCAATGAGAGTGGAGGAGCCACGAGTTACAGGCAGACGGCGATGGATGGGAAGTCGTTGCAAAGACCGCTGTTGAGAAGCCAAACCGGGCAAATGTTGGAGCACGCGGGTTATTCGAGCTTCACTCAAACTCCGCATTATCGGCAAACACGGCCAAGAGAATTGCTATGGCGCGTTCAGACCGCGCCACCAAGTCCAGTAACTCGGTGAGCGACCAGCAGCAGCCCAGCGGATGTCATACGCATGGGCGAGGCGTTTCCAGGCTCTATATAGGCTCTTCTGACCGACCCGCGGGCTGGTGCATGAAATCGTGGAGGACATCCGAACCGCGATAAGCCCCAGCAGGGTTCCCAAGATCAGACCGATGTTGTCAGCCAGGAAGTCGGCCATATCACACGTGCGGCCGGGGACAGGTTTTGCCCGAATTCCAGCACCAGGCCGAGTGTCGACAGACTGAAAAGTGTTGCCGGCAGCCGGCGCATTGTGTTAGCGGCGCCGGGGGAGGGGGTCATTTTGGCGGGGCCAGCGGGGACCACACTGCTAAGCTAAGGGCTAAGAGTCAGTGGCGGTTGAGGGGGGCCCAAAAAGCCTGTGAAAGTTTCCGAAAAGAGTTTTTTGCCTGAAGGTGCCGCACTTCGGAATCATGAGAACACCTCCGGACGATGGCCCGGCGGTAACGGCTGTGGCCCGTTGCCGTATGGCAACCAGACGTCCTGCAGATGATGCTGGCAGTGGTTGTTTTCAGCCCGGGCAGGTATTCACAGCCGGACGATTTTGGGAGACGAGAACCGCTTCAGGGCGTTGCGCGTATCCACAATCAGCCGAGCCTTGTCCACAACGGCCGCATAATCGACCGAGCCGTGATCCGTTAAAATGGCTACGCAATCCGCTTCGGCCACGATCTCGTTGAGGTCTTTGGAAAACAGTTCTTTATCGTCGATGCGGAGGAAGGGTACGTAGGGATCGCTGAATGTTACCTCTGCGCCACGTCGCTGGAGGAGATGAATGATATCGAGGGCGGGCGATTCACGAACATCATCAATGTTCCGCTTGTAGGCTACTCCCAGGATGTGGATCCGCGACCCGTTCAGAGGCTTGCGGTGATCATTCAGAGCGTGCTGGATCTTGTCGACCACAAAGTGCGGCATCTGACCGTTGATGTAGCCGGCCAGTTCGATAAACCGCGCTTCAATACCGGCCTGCTTCGTTTTCCAGGATAGGTAGAAGGGATCGATGGGTATGCAGTGGCCCCCCAAGCCAGGGCCGGGATAGAAAGGCATGAAGCCGAAAGGCTTCGTAGCGGCGGCTTCAATCACTTCCCAGATATTCACGCCCATGCGATCGCACATCAGGGCCATTTCGTTTACCAGCCCGATGTTGATCATGCGGAAGGTATTTTCGAGCAACTTCACCATCTCGGCGACAGAGGTGGAACTGACTGGAACCACGGTCTCGAGCGCCTGCGAATAGAACAGGGTGCCGAGCTTCGTGCATTCGGCTGTCAGGCCACCCACCACCTTCGGAATGTTCACCGTCTGGAAGCGAGGATTGCCGGGATCGACACGCTCCGGTGAGAAGCAAAGGAAAAAGTCTTCACCCACGCGCATGTCAGGCCGTTGCAACATGGGTAAGACGAGCTCTTCGGTGGTCCCCGGATAGGTTGTCGATTCGAGAATGACCAGCATGCCCGGGTGCAGGTACTTGGCAATTTCCTGACAGGCCGACACGATATAGCTCATGTCGGGATCTATGGTTTTGCGCAGCGGCGTGGGGACGCAGATGTTCACCGTATCCAGCTCGGCGATCACGGAGAAATCGGTGGTTGCGCGAATCCGACCGGCTTCAACATGCGCGCCGAGGTCGGCGCTGGAAATATCCTGGATATACGAATCGCCGAGGTTCACTCGCGCAACTTTCGACTCCTGGAGATCGATTCCGGTAACGGAAAAGCCAGCTTTGGCGAACTCGACCGCCAGTGGCAGCCCGACATATCCAAGACCCACGATGCCGATGCGGGCCGATCGGGCCTGGATTTTATCTGCCAGGGTCTGCGTCCATGATTTCAATTCAGCCGCGGTTTCCATAAGACCGGTACTTCATGCACACCGATAGCCAACGCCGGTAACGCCCTTATGGAACTTAGCCTGGAGCGCGCTAATTCGCTGCTGCGCTTCCAACTAAGACACGCTCGCCCTTGGTGTCCGCCGATGCGGCCTGAACGTCAAAGGAAAGAACTTTGTCCTCGATGGACAGCTTTTTCATTTTGTACAGAAGCGCCTTATAGTCTATTTTCAGCAGCGCCGCAGCCTGTTTGCGATTCCACCGCGTAGAGTTCAGAGCTGCCATGATGGCTGTGGCTTCCGCCTTGTGTTTGGCCTTCGATACCTGTTCCAGAATCGTTGCTTCATTGCCTGTGGGTTCGTCTGGAAGGGGCGGGAGGTCCTGGTTGGACAGCAGGGGCTTGCGGGTAGCCTTGGCATTCAACTCGGCCGCAATCAATTCCGGATCCCGGAGAACAACAAACTTCCGTACCAAATTCTCAAGCTCCCGGATATTGCCGGGCCAGTGATGCAGCAGAAGGGCCTGCTTCAACGAATCCGTGATCACGGGAACGGCAACGCCCTTAGGCGTATGCTTTTTCAGCAGGAACTCGGTAAAGGCAATGACATCCTCCTTGCGTTCCCGCAAAGCTGGAATCCGCAGATTAATCACGTTCAGGCGGTAATACAGATCTTCACGAAAATGACGGTCGGTAATAGCCTTTTCCAGGTCCTGGTGCGTTGCCGCCAGCACGCGCACATCGACATGAACGGTATCCTTCCCGCCAAGACGTTGGAATTCCTGATCCTGGAGAACCTGGAGGAGCTTTGCCTGGAGTTTAAAATCCATGTCGCCGATTTCATCGAGCAGAAGGGTGCCGCCATCGGCGAGCTCGAACATCCCCGGCTTCCGCTGAAAAGCACCCGTAAACGCTCCGCGTTCGTAGCCGAAAAGCTCACTTTCAACAAGCTCGGAAGGCAGGGCAGCGCAGTTCAGTTTCAGGAAGGGCCTATTGGCGCGGGGAGACTCGGCATGCAGTCCGCGGGCAAGAACCTCCTTACCCACACCCGTTTCGCCCTGAATCAGAACAGGCACTTCGGACCAGCCGATTTGACGCAGGAGTCCCTGGAGTTCTCTCATTTGCGGGCTGCCGCCGAGGAAGATCTGTTTGCTCGACATGACAGCCGGCTTTTCCGGCGAGGGCGGCGCAGGTGAAGTAGCATCGACCCTTTTTTCCAGAGCGCTCTTGAGTGCCTGCCGCAGATCGTCAGGGCTGATCGGCTTACCGAGAAAGTCGGTCGCGCCGTTTTTCATCGCCTCCACCACGTTCAACGGCGAAGAAGCGCCCGAAATCACGATGACCGGCAGATCCTTATCGATACGGCGGATTTCTTTCAGGGTTTCGAAACCATCCTTGCGGGGCATTATCAGATCGAGCAGCACCGCCGAGATGGTTCCGACATTGCTCCGGAGACAACCCAGCAACTCCTCGCCATCCTGAGCCATCTCGACCGAGTATCCCTGGCAGCGTAGCGCCATTTCCAGATAGCTACGCACCTCCAGTTCATCTTCTCCGAGTAAAATTGTTCCACTTCCATTTTTCATGCTTCGCATTAAGAACTCTCCGAGATTAAACTACGCCTGCATAAAGCGCTTTTTCAAAACCATTGCTCTCAACCGAGATAGGGGAATCTTTGAGCCGGAACGGAAGGACAAACGAGAAAACGGCACCCGCGGAACTGCTCTCAGCCCAAATACGGCCCTGGTGCCGGCTTAAGATCAATCGGCAAATGGCGAGCCCCAATCCGCCACCTGACCGGTCTTGACCTCCGGAATACGACGTATACTCTTCAAAGATGCTGTTAAGATGCTCTGGAGAAATACCCGCACCCGAGTCGCGAATGTCCACGCGGAAGGAATTCGGGGCGTGTGAATCGGTTGTCCGGCGATCGTGCTGGCGCGGCCCGCCCGTTGCCTGCCTCCGGCGCTCCCAGAAGAACGGATACCCCTGGATTTCCACCAGTCCCTGCCGGGGAGTAAACTTGCACGCATTATCCAGGATGTTGATGAGCACCTGTTCGAGTTGCGATCGCTCAAAGAACAGCGGCTCTTCCACGGGACTCAGTTCCACCGAAAACGAAATCCGCTTCTCGTCGGCGAAGGGCATCAACTCGTGCACTGCCTGATCGATACACTCCCGGACGTCGCCTTTCTGAAAATTCGGTTTCGTGTCGACCTGCTGGCCGACGCTCAACTGGAACATGGCGCTGGCCATCCGGGACAGGCGCTTGGCGCTATAGTGCATGCGTTGCAGCACTTCCTTTTGATCTTCCGTCAGGGTGCCGAGTTGTTCTCCGAGCAGCAGGCCGGAATATCCACAAAGGGCGGTCAACGGCGCCCGAAAATCGTGGATGGCGCGCGCCAGAAAGTTCGTGCGTTCCTGGTCATATTCCTGCAGCTTCAGATTCGTATGGATCAGGCACTGCAGAATTTCATCGCGATCGGCGCGCATAGAGTGTAGCTGCGGTCCGACTGCTGAATCCTTGCTTGCTGCCAGTGAGTTGGCCAGAAAGGCCTTGAGCGTCGCCCTCGTGACCGGCTTCAGAAGCAGATTGAGATCCGGCGACGGTGCTTTTTGACGGAAAGCCGGCATCTGCCGGCGCTGGAGGAGGAAAAAGTGTTTCTGTTTTTGCCTCCAATCCAGATCGTCGGGAAAGACCATGTTCGGTTGAAAATCCCAAATATACACATCCGATTTCGACCGATGGTCCGTCCCGGCGTGGAAACCAACATTTTGACCGAACAGCTCTTCCAAAACCTCAGAGCACAGCTTGTGTAGTTCAGTGCTCTGGGAAACCAGACATACGTCTATCATCAGCCTCATCCTCCGAAAATAGAAGCTGTAGCTAGCGCCCCTGGGGGTTGGGTTGAAACAGCAACCAAATCACCAGAAAAGTAAAATAATGGGATAAACAGCGATCAAGTTTGCCATGGCCGCATCGGCGTGGGCGCGAACAATCGATTTTGCGACGGCACGGCTCATAATTTTGGATCAACTTCCACTTTCTAGGTCTCCAGAATAACTTAGGATAGTTTTTTGTCAAGTATCAAGAAGAGCGCCAACGTTTTAGTACTCGCCTGGTACCTGCTGTTACAAATCAAGGGTTTTCCTTGTTTAATCAAGTGCCGGAAAGAATCAGGACATGAAGCGGAGAGATCCGCTAGCTCTTGAAAACACAAGTATTTGGCAACTGTTTCCACTTTATAGGAAACGTGGAGGTGGTAGCGAAAGTGCACCAATTTAAGCGGCGATGCCGGGTTTTTCCGGCTTAACAAGCATGGTACTAGAAACGCAGAAGAGCCAACCTGAACCCTCCGTCAATGGCCTTGTTGCCAGGAAATCCGACCGCCGGAGTCGCCCACGGGCGGCTTTAGAGTGGGTGGTCCATCTCTCGCAAGCCGGAGGCAAGCACCCGATTGCCACCAGGACAAGAGACGTGAGCAGCCAGGGCTTTTACTGTCTCGTGCAGGAGCGTTTTGAATCCGGAGAACGTCTAGAATGCATAGTGGTG
>JAIQFF010000021.1 GCA_020073395.1 Terriglobia bacterium | reverse complement strand
GACGACACGATCGGCGGGTCGAGCGAGATTTTCCGGTCGAACGAAGTCCAGGTGGAACAAATCAGCTTCGGCGGCGACTTCCATTGGCAGAACGTGCGCGGCCGGGTTTTGACCATGAATGGAATGTTCGGCATCACAACGCCACGCAATGACGCCAGCCCGGGACGCGGACAATGGGACCTTCGTGGCGCGTACAAGTACGTATCAGAGGCATACGGAGGCTACCACTGGAATGTGAACCACGGCCTCAATTTGGATGCGGGAATTTTCGTCTCCTACATTGGACTCTTCAGTTACTACAACTTCGATAACTGGGCTTACCAGCCATCGTATGTGTCATCCAATACGCCGTGGTTCTTCAACGGGGTGCGCATTCAGTGGTTTCCCACCAACAAGCTGAAGATTGAGCCGTGGATCATCAACGGATGGCAATCCTACGGCAGGTTCGGCAGCCACCCCGGCCTGGGCGGACAGATTCTGTACCGTCCGAAGCCGTGGCTGGCCTTTGTCTTCAACAACTACGGCATGGGTGAAGATACCCTGGGCACCGGTAACGGCAAGCTGGGCCGCAGTCGCATTCATACCGATGACAGTATTGAAGTCAAGTATTACGACCATCCCGAGAAAACTCTCGACAAGATGGCGTTCTCGTTTACCGGCGATCTCGGTTGCGAATACGGCGGGGGCGTGGCTTGCTTTGGAGATAAAAGAGATGGCGCGGGAAACATTACCGCTCACAAGCAAGCGTTCTTGGGCTGGATGGCTTACAACCGCTGGTGGTTCAAGAAGGACCTGTACGGACTTACTTTCGGCGGCGGACAGATGAACAATCCGGGCCGCTACCTCGTGCTGCTCCCACCAATCAATGGAGCAGATGCTCTCTCCGGAACACCGTACTTTACGGCGAATCCCGGCGACCCTTTCAAAGCCTGGGATACCTCGATCACCTTCGACTACATGCCGAAACAATACATCACCTTCCGCTGGGAGTACGGCTATCGCCACGCGAACGTCCCATACTTCAGCGGACGTGGCGGGATAACGCCGGGTGTCAACGGCGCACCCAGTTCGATTCCCAACCCAGCTGCCGGGTCTTTGGCGCCGGGCACGACATTTGTGCCGGGGCCGTTCTTGTCGCCGACGCCGGGTTTCACCTGCGTCGCAGGAAGCGGGTTCTGTCCAGACCTGCGGAAGGATGAGGGCACTATCAGGATGGCCATCATGGTCAAGTTCTAGGCTGTTCGATCGGACACGAAAAACAGCAGCAGCGTCGCGGACCTCGAACGGTTTCGGTGCTGCTGCGAAACCTCCCTCCCCCGGGAAGATGTCCGCTGCTGAAAACGTGAACTCTATCGATGAAGACCCAAAGGCCGAAAATTGGTTTTCTCCTGATTTTCACACCGGCACTGCTGTTACTGAGCGGGTGTAACAGCGCGCATGGGGATCCGCGGGCGGAGGCGCCGCCGCCCGCCACGGTGGTAGCCGATACCGACGTCAGCCTTTTCGCTGTGGACCATCCGGAACAGTTTCCGCTAACCGCGGCGGTTGCCTACTCAGCCGCTCCGAAGCTGGTGGTCACGGGCACAGTAAACCCCGACATTTCTCGAAACGTTCCTGTGATCTCGCTGGCCACCGGACGAGTGGTGGCGATTCACGCGCGGCTGGGTGACACGGTCAGGAAGGGGCAGCTATTGCTGAGCATTCGCAGTGACGATGTTGCCGGCGGTTTCTCCGACTACCGCAAGGCTGTGGCCGATGAGACCTTGGCGCGCACGCAACTGGAGCGTTCGAAGGAATTGTACGAGCACGGCGCTATCTCCATGAACGATCTTCAGGTCGCCCAGGACACGGAAGACAAAGCCAAGGTGGATGTTGAAACCATGGCGGAACATCTTCGCCTGTTGGGGAATGATCCCGACAAGCCCAATGGAGTGGTCGAAGTGACCGCGCCCATCGCGGGTGTGATCACCGATCAGCAAGTCACCAATGCCGCCGGGGTCCAGGCCTTGGGTTCCAACCCCTTCACGATTTCAGACTTGTCTTATGTCTGGGTGGTTTGCGACGTGTACGAAAACGATCTGGCCAACGTTCGAGTCGGTGAAACGGCTGACATCAGATTGAATGCATATCCAGACATGGTGATTACCGGACGAATCAGCAACGTTGGCGCGGTTCTCGATCCGACTATTCGGACGGCCAAGGTACGGGTGGAAGTGCGCAATCCGGGCAACATGCGTCTCGGCATGTTTGCCACGGCCACCTTTACCGGGCTGAGGAAGGAGACATTCACAGTGGTTCCCGCCAGCGCCGTGTTGCACATACACGACCGCGACTGGGTGTACGTGCCCGCGCCAGGCCAGAAGTTCCGCCGCCTGGAGGTGGTCAGCGGGGACGTCATGCCCAAGAACATGCTCGAGATCAAATCAGGGCTGGCGCCGGGCCAGCAAGTAGTCGCGAATGCATTGATGTTGGAGCACACGATCGAACAGTAAATAGAACAAAATGATTCGCGCCCTGGTAGATTTTGCCCTCAACAACCGCTTCGTGGTGCTGGCTCTCGCGATCCTGGCGCTGGCCTGGGGGGCAGTCTCCTTTCATAACCTGCCGGTCGAGGCGTATCCCGATATCGCGGATAACTACGCCACCATCATCACGCAATGGCCTGGCCGGGCCGCCGAGGAGGTGGAACAGCAGGTCACGATTCCGATCGAAATCCAGATGAACGGAATCCCCCACCTTACGCATCTCCGGTCGGAATCAATTTTCGGTTTGTCCTTCGTGCTGATGATCTTCGACGACGCCTCCGACAACAACTGGAACCGGCAGAAGGTCATGGAGCGGATGGCGCAGGCGGATTTGCCCGAAGGGCTGCAACCTTCCATGGGTACGGACTGGAGCACGACGGGCCAAATCTACTGGTATGTGTTGAAGAGTACGAATCCTCAGATTGACGTCATGGACCTGAGGTCGACCCAGGATTGGACGGTGGTGAAGGAACTCAAGTCGGTTCCCGACATCGTCGACGTCAGCACCTTCGGGGGCACCACGCGCGAATATCAGGTGCGCGTGGACCCCAACAAGCTAGTGTCCTACGGCCTGAGCATTGGCCAGGTGGAACAGCAGCTGGCGAGCAACAATGTTAACGCCGGCGGCAACTTTGTCGAGACCGGTTCGCAGCAGATGAATGTCCGTACCCTCGGTCTCTTCAGCCATGTGAAAGATATCGAGCAGACGGTCCTGACGACGAAAACAGGAACGCCGCTGCGCGTCAGGGACATCGCGGAAGTGAGCCAGGGCGCGAAGGTCCGCCTCGGGCACGAAGGAAGAGCGATCCGACGGGAAGATGGCAAGATCGTGGATAACGACGATGTCATCTTCGCGCAGGTGATGATGCGCAAGGGCGCCGACTCGGGGCCGACGCTGGAAAAACTGCACGCCAAAGTGGAGCAACTGAATCACGGCGGCCTTCCCCCGGGCGTGACTCTGGAGCGGATGATCGACCGCAGCGATCTGCTGGCCTTCACCCTGGACACAGTGCTGCACAACCTGGGAGAGGGAATGGTTCTGGTGACCATCATCCTTTTCCTGTTTCTGCTCGACACGCGCGCCGCTCTCATCGTGTCGCTGACCATCCCGTTTGCTCTCTTCTTTGCTTCGATTCTGCTCGACTTGACCAAAGTTCCCGTCAACCTTCTCTCGCTGGGCGCGTTGGATTTCGGAATGGTAGTGGACGGTGCGGTCGTGATGGTGGAAAACATCGTGCGGCACATGAGCCGCCGCAAGAACGGTTCCTCCCCTTCAGGGCGCACTGCGATGGCCCCCCAAACACCCGAACAGATCATTCGTGAAGCTGCTCACGAGGTGCAGCGTCCGGTGTTCTACGCCATCCTCATCATCATTACCGCCTACATGCCGATCTTCACGCTGCAACGGGTGGAAGGGCGGCTGTTCCGGCCCATGGCTTGGACGGTCGCTTTTGCCTTGCTGGGCGCGATGACGTTTTCGATCCTGGTTGCTCCAGTGCTGGCGAGCTTCCTGTTTCGCAAAGGCGTTAAGGAAACGCATAACCCGGCGCTGGCTTATCTGACCGAGCACTACCGGCGACGCCTGCGCTGGTGCGTAGGCCACCGCACTTTTACCGTCGGCGTCGGCGTGGCTTGTCTGGTGGTCACACTGTTCCTGGGTTTCAGCGGCGTGATCGGCTCGGAATTTCTGCCGCACCTGGATGAAGGCTCGATCTGGGCTCGCGGTACCCTGGCGCAAAGCACAAGCCTTACCGAAGGCACGCGTTTTATGAATCAGGCGCGCCTCATTTTTGCGGCCTTCCCCGAGGCCAGGCAAGTCATCTCCGAAATTGGGCGTCCCGATGACGGAACCGACACCGGTGGGTTCGGAAACACCGAATACTTCATTGACCTTAAGCCCAAGGCGCAATGGCGGCTCATTTTCCGGGAAAACAAAGAAGAACTCATCGCCGCCATGGATCGAGCCATAGCACAGTTGCCGGGCGCGACCTGGAATTTCTCTCAACCCATTGAAGACAACGTCGGAGAGACGCTCACCGGCACCAAGGGGCAGCTCGCCCTGAAGGTCTTCGGGAATGACTTGAGGACCATCGAGGAGAAGGGCGACGAGATCGCGGACCTCATGCAGCGCGTGCCCGGCATCTCCGACGTCAAGCTGTATCGTGACACCGGCCAGCCCAATCTGAACTTCACCATTAACCGGCAGCAAGCAGCGCGTTTCGGAATCAACGTCACCGACATACAGGACGTGGTCGAAACCGCCGTGGGTGGGAAAGCCGTGAGCACAGTGCTGCCGGCCGGTACTCCGGAGCGCTACGACGTGGTGGTGCGCTATCAGGAGCCTTACAGGAAGGATGCTCGAGCTATCAGCAACGTTCGTCTGCTCTCTCCTTCCGGAGAGCGGGTTTCAATGGCGCAGCTCACCACCGTGGAAGTTCGCGACGGCGCTTACGATATCTACCGCGAAGGAAATAGCCGCTACGTAAGCGTGACCTTCAACGTGCGCGGCCGAGATCTAAACAGCTCGGTCGAAGAAGCCATGGCACTAATCAGTCAGAAGGTCAAACTTCCACCGGGCTATCACCTGGAATGGTCAGGAGAGTACGAGAGTGCGAAGCGGGCCTCGGCGCGTCTCGCCGTGATCGTTCCGCTCACCGTGCTGTTCATCTTCATTTTGCTCTACATCATGTTTCGATCCGCGAAGTGGGCACTGCTGATCCTGGCGGTCGTAACCATGGCCCCAATTGGCGGGTTGCTGGCTCTGTTGCTAACGGGCACGCACTTTAGCGTGTCCTCCGGCATTGGATTCCTTGCGCTCTTCGGGGTGTCGGTCCAGACCGGAGTCATCATGCTGGAATACATCAATCAGCTCCGGGCTCGCGGTTACACCATCGTGGATGCGGCCATCGAAGGTGCGGTGCTCCGGCTTCGCCCCATCATGATGACCATGCTGGTGGCAACCTTCGGCCTGGTTCCGGCCGCTTTGTCGCATGCCATCGGCTCTGACTCGCAACGGCCATTTGCCATTGTCATTGTGGGTGGCCTGATGGCGGCGCTGGCGATGAGTCTGGTTCTATTGCCGACCTTATATGTGTGGATCGCCAGGGACAACGACAAGCTCCCGGAAACGGAGGAGTCGTTTGAGAGCTAGATCCGCGAGTTCGCGTCGACGGAAACTGACGGGGTGGTTGCTCGGATGCCTAACATTCGTGATGACGATGACGCCGGGTGTGGCCTTCGCACAGGGCCCGGTCAGAATCTCGCTCGACGAAGCCATTCAACTGGCGCTGCAGCACAATCACACGCTGTTGGCGGCGCGCACTTTGATCCTGCAGAGCCAAGCTGGAGAGACTACCGCGAACCTGCGTCCCAATCCTACTCTGCTTGGGACCGCCGCGTATATTTCTCCGTCCAATCTGAATACTGACTACCTCAACAATTCGGCGGAATTCGATCTTGGTGTCAGCTACTTGTTTGAACGGGGCAGGAAACGCCAGCGCCGCCTGCAGGCGGCGAAGGACATCACCGCCCAGACTCGCTCGCTGGTCGCCGACAACGAACGCAGTCTCATGTTCAGCGTGGCTACCCAGTTTGTGAGCGCGCAGTTGGCCCAGTCAACTCTCGAACTCGCCGAACAGAACCTAAAAAGCTTTCAGCAGACCGTGGATGTCGGCGAGGTTCGCTTCAAAGCAGGCGCGATCAGTGAGGACGACTACTTAAAGATCAAGTTGCAGCTGCTGCAGTTCGAGACCGACCTCCAGCAGTCTCAGTTGGCGAAGGTCCAGGCGCTTTCCGATTTGCGGCAGCTGTTGGGATACGAATCCGTGTCCGCCGATTACGATGTCACCGGCCAGTTTGACTATCAGCCCGTGAAAGGCAATGTCGAGGACATGCAATTGAAGGCCTTGCAGAACCGGCCCGATCTTCGCGCTGCCCAACAGGGCGTGACCGCGGCGAAGAGCCAGTATGAATTGCAGAAGGCGATTGGGAAGGTTGATATCACGGGACAGGTGAACTATACGCACGTCAGTGCAACCAATACGGTTTCGTTCTTTGGAGGTGTTCCGTTGCAGATTTTCGACCGGAACCAGGGCGAGATCGCGCGCGCAAACTACGCCATCACGCAGGCGCAGGAACAGCAGAAGGCGGCCAGTGAGCAGGTCATGACGGATGTGCACGACGCCTACCAGGGCCTGCGGACGAACGACAAAGTAGTCTCGCTCTACCGTTCCGGCTATCTTGACGTGGCACAGAAGGACCGCGACATCAGCCAATACGCGTATCAGCGCGGCGCCGTCAGCGTGCTGGATTTTCTCGACGCCGAGCGCAGCCATCGCGCTACACAGCTTGCCTACCGGCAAGCGCTGGCCGCGTACTTGCTGGCGGTCGAACAGCTTCGAGAAGCGGTAGGCGCGAGAGACCTGCCGTGACGGGGGAGCGGGTAGTGAACGGTGAAGGGGTGAAGGCTGGGCGGATGAGCGAAAGGGCGAGCAGCGAAAGGATGGAGCAGCCTTCAGGCCTGCATAGCGCTGTGTATGTGCGAGGGGCTTTAGCCCCTGAGGTACATGAGTGGCCGAAGCCGCACTGGGACACGGCTTTACTGCAGCGCTAAAGCGTTGCTCGACCCAAAGCGCAAGCTGGAAAACTCCGTTAAAGAGCGGGAGGATCCAAACTGCACCGCCACTAATGATTCGACGAAGGAGCTGGACTTGAACAAACAAGATGTACGAAGCCGGATCGAAGAAGTTGGAATCATTCCGGCAGTCCGTGTGTCTTCTGCAGAAGACGCTCTTTTCGCCGCGGAGGCGGTGGCCCGAGGCGGAATCCCGATCATCGAGGTCACGTTAACCGCGCCCGGAGCGCACAAAGTGATCGCTCAACTGGTGCAGAAGATTCCTGATGTGATTGTCGGCGCAGGGGGCGTCAACGATTTGGAAACGGCGCGGAGCTGTTTGGATGCCGGAGCCAGCTTCCTGAGCAGCGACGGGTTTCAAGCTGAAATCGTGGGATTTGCGGTGGAGGAGAATGCGGTCGTGATTCCCGGAACGCTGACTCCGAGCGAGGTAGTTAGAGCGTGGAAGATGGGCCCTGACTTCGTCAAGGTGGTTCCCTGCGCACAAGTGGGTGGAGAGAGCTACATCCGGGCTTTGAAGGCGATGTTTCCTAACGTGCCCTTGATCGCCGCAGGTGGAGTAAATCAGCAGACTGCGTCCGGCTTCATTCTGGCAGGCGCCATCGCGCTTGGCATCGGCGCGGAGCTGATTCCCCGGGAAGCGATCCGCAGGCGGCAGCCCGATCGAATTGCGGAGTTGGCGCGCCGGTTTATCGGCTTTGTCAGCAAGGCCCGCAGTCAGTTGAACGACCGATAGAGATTCTCTACCTGGCTGGGCCGGCGGGGGCAGACTTGGCAGCGAGCAAAAATTCGGAAGGAACAAGAGGTTCGAAGGGCGACAAAACATCAGGAGGAGGTGTCAAAATGCAACCGGAATTAGGAAACGGACTCTCACCGACAGGGCGGCATGATTTGGCCGACAGTTCTTTGTTTGAAAGCGTGTCACGGGTCGAGCACGACATCAACGACTTGATTGGCGCTCTGGCCTTGCTTGGCGTCAAACGTTGCTCGCAGTGCAAGAGCTTTTTTCGCAGCGCGGAACCCGGCGCACTCTTCGAGTGCGAACAGATCGTCTGTTACAAATGCATTCCCGAATGGTGGCCTTCGTTCTCCATGCGGCTTGGGGTCAACGACCGGGAACGTGCTGAAGGAAAACTGGCATCGTGGCTGCGAAAGTACCACCGGGCCGAGGTCGTAAGGGAGACTCCCGGCAAAGTACCTGAGACCGCCAACGCTGGTTTCCAGATGATATCCAAATGCATCGAGTGCGCTGGTTCGGGAAAGCTCATGGAGGGCGAGCGCTGCCGGTTTTGCAATGGAGCTGGGACATTGCGGATCGTAGTGCCCAAATAGGTCACGAACTCGCTCACTACGAGGTAGTGCTCACGACCGGCTAAACCCAGTAGATCAGAAGCGGTTCCAACGAAGGCGCCCTAAAAGCGCAACTCCCCATCCGACTCTTCGCGCTGCTGCCGCGTGAAATCGGCTACCACCATTCTGCCAGCGTGTGTGGCCTCCGAGCCGGTCGAAAATCATTTCCTCCTCCGGCGAGCGATGCTCGCCCCCGCGACCAGCCGCGATTGCGGTTCTCGGATACCTGTGTGAACGGTACAAAGGTTCACTCCAGTTCTTACTCCCAGTGGCAGGATTAGTCTCAGAAAGACGATGACGAAGTGGAATCTTCTGCCGGTCACGGGTAATCTTGATCTATAGGAAAAACAAAAATTCATTTCAGAGTTGAGGGTGGGCCGGTATAAGGCGAGTGATTCTGCCGATTTTGGAGTGCTGCGAGTCGTGCAGGCAAACAAAAGCAAGAACACAAAGGGGTTGATCACGGCTACAAGCGTGACGCACGACTGCCGCAGTGGCATGGCTGGCACGCGGCGCGTCGTGGCCTCGGGAGCAATTTGTACCGGCTTGGCGTGCCCGACATGGTCATCCAGCGGATTCTGCGTCATGCGAACGTGAGCACCACGGCCACGTATTACATCAAGACTGTTGCCGAGGATGTCCGCAACGCAATGGTGAAACTCGAAAACAACATTCCGCAAACGCAATCGGACACCCAGGGGACACTAAGGGTCCACGCTTGTCCGATTCCTACCTCTGTAAACTGACGTGGCATAATGGGTTACGTCGCAATGGCCCCGTAGCTCAGATGGATAGAGCAGCGGTTTCCTAAACCGAAGGTCGCGTGTTCGACTCACGCCGGGGCCACCATCCCATCCCAATGAAGGCGTGCGAGCTAACGGCAGGGGATGCCGCGGCCTTCCATGCGTCTGTTGCCACTTCGTTGCCAGATAACGACTCCGGCAGCGCCTGCTGCAGACGAGCCTCAATGGTGGGTTTGAACTGCGGAGTAGTTTAGACTTGCTCCGGCGGGTCCAGGAGAGAAGCCGTCATGCGAATCACTTCAATATCCCAACAGGAATGCACTGAGCTGTTGCAACGGGTTTCGATCGGAAGGCTGGCGTGTTCGTTGAACGACCAACCGTATGTCGTGCCGGTGGCCTTTTCCTACGAGCCTGATCGCCTCTACTTTTTTTCGACTTTTGGCAAGAAGATCAAGTGGATGCGGCAAAATCCCAAGGTTTGTCTGCAAGCCGACGAAATCGGAAATCGGTGGAACTGGATTAGCGTAATAGTGACTGGAACGTACTCGGAACTGAATGTGCCGCAATACCACACCGCTCAGCGGGAACATGCGCGGGAACAACTCGCGGCGCAGTGCTCTGAATGGTGGCGAATCCCTCTGGCGGAAACCGGCGACAGATCGCTGGTTTCTTCGATTGAGACTGTGTTCTTTCGCATCGACATTAAGTCGATGAGCGGACTCCGTGCCGTCCCGGAAGCCGAGGAGGCCGCTAAACTGGATGGCGTCTCCAAGGCCGCCCTACATCCCAGCGATTAACTCCGAACCGACCATTTAAGTGCGCCTAGTCAAGTAATCAGGACCCAAGGATCGGGTGATCTGAATCTGCCACAAACCGTCTTGTCCACGTCTCCCGGCCCTCGTGATGGCGTACTCCGAAGAAATTGAGTTCGTCTGCAATTGCATTTACGCTCGCAACCTCGTCATGAGTGTTGCCAGATAATCGCCATTTGAGGTGATGAACCCCGCTTTTCATGACTGAATCCAGCTCGCAAGTCGATCAGCCAACTGAGGGACGGATGGAAGCCCCTATTTTCTAAACCGAAGGTTGCGTGTTCGACTCACGCCGGGACCACTACTTTGTCGGTGAGGTAGACTCCTCCCTCCTCGAATACCCTCATTGCGGATACACTATTCCCGCGTGGATTCTTCTTTCCCAGGTGACAAGCCATGACGTGGTATGTGATCAGTTCTGTTTTGCTATTCAACCTTTTCCTTGGAATCAGCCAGGCTCAGAGCAGCCCGCACTCGAACGCGACCATGAAACCGCGAAACCTTTTGCTGGTGGTGAACCAGGGTGACCAGAGCCTGAGCCTGGTTGATCCCGAGGCCGGTGTGCAGATTGGCAAAGTGAAAACCAATGAAGTGCGCGCTCACGAAGTCACCGCTTCGGCCGACGGGCGGCTGGCGTATTTGCCCATCTACGGCAACTCAGGTGTGGGGAAGCCGGGGACCGATGGGCGCTCGGTTGAAATTGTTGATCTGGACAAGCAGGCCATCGTGGCCAGCATGGATCTCGGCCCGGTGCGGCCCCATTGGGTCAAATTCGGCCCGGACGGCATGCTGTATGTTTCCGCTGAACTTGACAATGCCGTGGATGTGCTTGATCCCCATCTGCGAAAAAAGGTCGGCTCCATTCCGACCGAGCAGGCCGAGTCGCACATGGTGGTGATTTCACCCGACGGTCACCGTGCCTACACCTCCAATGTTCATGCCGGTACGGTTTCCGCACTGGACCTGGAGCACCGAAAACTGATCAAGGTGATTCCGGTGGCCGAAACGGTGCAGCGCATCTCTATGTCGCTGGATGGACGCTGGGTGTTCACGGCCGATCAGAAAAGCCCTCGGCTCGCGATCATCGACACCGCGACCAACCAGGTCTCGAACTGGATCACGCTGCCTGCCGTCGGATACGGAACCACGCCTACGCCGGATGGCAAGTGGCTGCTGGTGAGTCTGCAGAGCGCCAATGCTGTGGCGGTGGTTGACCTGGCGCAAATGAAGGTCGTCCGTACTATCGCGGTGGGCGCGGACCCGGTGCAGATTATGGTGCGCCACGACCGTCCCGTGGCCTACGTTTCCTGTAGCGGAGACGGGAAAGTCGCGGTGCTCAACCTGGACGATTGGAAAGTGGAAAAACAGATTGAGACCGGCCCCGGCGCGGATGGGCTCGCCTGGGTGGAGAGAAAGCCTTGACCGCTCGTTCGTGTGGGGACGGGTCAGAGACCCGTCCCCACACGGGCTGTGGGCAGGAACTTCGGCGGCTTCCGAGCTTTAATGGCTTGTTCAAAGCTGTAGGCGATCTTAAGCAGAACGGGCTCGCTCCACGCCCGCCCGAAGAACGACACGCCCACCGGCAGGCCTGCAATAAAACCCGCAGGCACGGTAATGTCGGGATATCCCGCCACCGCCGCGGCATTCGAACTCCCGCCGCCGGAGTGATCGCCGTTGACCAGGTCCGTAAGCCAGGCTGGACTCCCAGTCGGCGCCATGATCGCATCCAGGTGAAACTTGTCCATCAGAGCATCGATGCCCTCGGCGCGCGACAGCCGGTGATTGGCCTCGAGCGCGTCGAGATATTCCTTGCTGGTCAGCGGGCCCTTGGCTTCGGCCTTGATGAAAATGTCCTGGAGGAAGTGGGGCATCTCCTTGTCTTTATTGCGTTCATTGAATTCGATGATGTCTTTCAGAGAATGAACGGCGGCATCGGGGCGAGTTGCCAGGTAAGCGGTAAGATCGGCTTTCAATTCGTAGAGCAGCACCAAAAATTCGCTGTCGTCAAACTTGCCGTGAGTTTCCAGATCAGCGGGATCCACCAAAACGGCGCCCTGGCGCTTCATCTCTTCCATCACGCCGCTCATCAGGGCATCGACGCTGTCACTGAACCCGAAATATTTGCGGGCTACGCCAATCCGAGCGCCCCGCAGTCCGTTGGGATCGAGAAAGCGGGTGTAGTCCGCGGCGATCTTTCCGTCACTTGCTGCGGTTGCGCTGTCACGGGGATCTGCTCCGGCCAGCGCGCTAAGCAGGATGGCGGCGTCGCGCACGGTCCGCGCCATAGGGCCGGCTGTGTCCTGGCTGTGCGCGATAGGAACGATGCCGGAGCGACTGATCAAGCCCAGAGTCGGCTTGATCCCCACAATGCCATTGGCGGATGACGGACACACCACCGAGCCATCGGTTTCGGTGCCTACGGCGAGCCCGCAGAGATTGGCCGCAGTGGCCGCTCCCGAGCCTGAACTCGAGCCACAGGGATTGCGATCGAGCGCATACGGATTCCGCGTGAGCCCGCCGCGACCACTCCATCCGCTGACCGAATGGCTGGAGCGAGTGTTTGCCCACTCGCTCAGGTTGGTCTTGCCCAGAATGACCGCGCCGGCCTCGCGCAGTTTCTGCGCCACGAAGGAATCCTTGGCCGGACGCGACCCTACCAGCGCCAGGGATCCGGCAGTGGTTTGCATGCGGTCGGCGGTATCAATGTTGTCTTTTATCAGGACCGGGATGCCGTGCAGCGGGCCGCGCGCGCCCTTGGCTTTGCGCTCCTGGTCGAGGGCTTGAGCAATGGCCAGAGCGTCGGGATTCAGTTCAATCACGCTGTTCACGGCCGGCCCGCGCCGGTCGATTTCTTCGATCCGGGCGATGTACTTCTTCGCGAGGGATTGATAGGTAAATTTTCCCGATGTGATCGCCGCCTCAAGGTCCGCCATGGTGAGCTCGTCGAGTTCGAAGCTCCCGACTTCGGGAGGGGCGGGTGAAGCGGCGGCCATCGCGCGGGCGCCAGCCAGCGCGGGCAGCATGGCAGCGCTGACTCCGCCGACGATTGTAGTCTGAAGGAATCGACGGCGGGGCGGAACGGCATTGGCGGGAAGTGTGTTTTCCGGTTTGGGCAAGGCTGTCTCCCTCCGTAGCTTCGAGCGGGAAGCGGAATTATAGGCGATCTGTCAATGATGTGGCGGTCGAGCGATTCCCGAAGGATCTGGCGAGGGAGCTACCCCACCGCGGGCCAGCGCCTACCTTGCTTCACGCCAGATCCCTTCGACTTCGCTCAGGGCAGGCTCTTCGCAAGCTCAGGATGACGCCTCACCTAAGGGCCCGAAGTCCAAACGGATTCGCCACCACATTCCATCGCATCCCGCTTTCCTTTCGCCGTCCGGCTCGTCCAAGACAGCGAAACGGCGTGATGATTTCGAGCTGCATGGACTGTTACAATCGCACGTTCGTTTCGTGATGAGAGACTATTCCACTTTCTCGCCTGCGGAACCCCGTCTGGAAAGACCTGTCAAAGAGGAGTCCTAATGTCGTATCCCAAAAGATTGCTGCTGCTCTTGATGCTCGCGTTCACCTGTACAACGTCAGCCCAGGAAATGACGGAAGGCCGGCTGATGCGTTTTCCTGACATCTACAAGGACAAAATCGTCTTCATGTACGGCGGCGATCTTTGGTTGGCATCCAGCTCGGGAGGCGAGGCGAGGCGCATCACGGCTGATGCCGGGCGCGAACTGTTTCCGAAGTTTTCACCCGACGGCAAATGGATTGCCTTCACCGGGCAATATGACGGCAATTTCAACGTGTACGTAATGCCCGCCCAGGGCGGCCAGCCCCGTCAGTTGACCTTCTATCAGGGGGCCGCGGCGCAGCTCAGCGACCGCATGGGCATTCACAACGAAGTGGTCAACTGGTTTCCGGACAGTAAGCGCATTCTGTTTCTCTCCCGTCGCGATGCCTCGAATGGCTGGACCAAGCGCCTGTTCAGCGTAAGCATCGACGGCGATTTACCTGAAGCGTTGCCGGTTGACCAGGGAGGCCTCACGTCGTTTTCTCCCGACGGGACGAAAATCGCCTACAATCCTATTTTCCGCAACTTCCGCACCTGGAAGCGCTACACCGGCGGCCTTGCCCAGGCCATCGCCATTTACGATCTCAAAAACAATACCGTCGCAGACGTGCCGCACACGGAATGGACAGACACTTTTCCCATGTGGCATGGCAATGCCATCTACTTCACGTCCGACCGCGGCCCGGAGCATCACCTCAATATTTACAGTTACGATTTGACCAGCAAGCAGGTCGAGCAACTCACGCACTTCACTGAGTTCGACGTGATGTGGCCGAGCCTGGGTCCCGATTCCATCATTTTCGAGAACGGCGGCTACCTCTACACTTTTGATTTTGAATCGAAGCAGCCGAAGAAGTTGACCGTGTACCTGCCCGGCGACCGCGACCAGACCCTTAAGCACTGGACCAGCGCGGCCAGAAATGTCACCGACTTCGACATTTCGCCGGAAGGGAAGCGGGCGGTGTTCGGGGCCCGGGGAGAAGTTTTCACCGTTCCTGCAAAAGAGGGAAGTGTCCGCAATCTTACCCGCACTCCGGGCATTCGCGAGAAATCGGTGGCCTGGTCGCCCGACGGCCGCTGGGTCCTCTACGTCTCCGACCGCAGCGGCGAAGACGAACTCTACATCTCACCCCAGGACGGGATGGGCAAGGAGCAGCAGATCACCAACGGGTACAAGGGTTTCAAGTACGCTCCCGCCTGGTCCCCGGACAGCAAGAAGGTGGCATGGTCCGACAAGGACTGCCGCCTTTGGTATTCGGACATCAACGGGAAGAAGCAGGTTGAAATTGATCGGGGAAAGTACGGAGAAATTCTGAACTATTCCTGGTCTCCTGATAGTAAGTGGCTGGCCTACGACAAGAATGACGAAAACACTTACTCGGTCGTGCAACTCTACTCGTTAACCGACAGCAAAATCACTCCCGTCACTACCAGCATGACCAACAGCTTCGCTCCCGTCTTCGATCCCGATGGGAAGTATCTGTACTTCCTCTCTGACCGCGACTTTAACGAAGTCCTGGGCAATGTGGATTTCGAGTTCTCCAATCCCAAGACGACCCGGATTTATGTCGTGACCTTGCGCCAGGATGAGGCTTCGCCGTTTCAGCCCCTGAGCGACGAGACCCAAATCAAAAAAGAAGAGAACAAGGACGAATTACTCACCCCGCCGGCCAAGGAGCCAGGCAAGACCGGAGGCAAGGCCGAGACTAAAGGTAAGAAGAAGAACGAAAAGGAACCTTCCCCGGAAGCGAAGGAAAACGACAAAGACAAGAAAAAGGAAGACAAGGAAAAACTGAAAGAGTTCCGAATTGACCTTGCTGGCATCACAGGTCGCGTGGTGGCTTTGCCCATCGAACCGGCGGTCATCGGTTCCTATTTAGCTGCCAAGGGGTTTATTTACTATTCGACCAGACCCATCCAGGGACTCTCGGGGCCGATTCCGGGAGAGGGGCCAGCAGTCCACGTTTACGATCTGAAAGAGCGCAAGGACAAGGTCCTGATCGATGCCGTGCAACGCTTTGCCCTCTCCTTCGACGGCTCCAAGCTGCTGTACGAGGCCGATGGCGGACGCGATGGCCACACCTACGGCATCATTGACGCCAAGCCGGATGGTCCCAAGAAAGTCGGCGATGGCGCGCTCAATCTGGGCGGCATGAAGGCCCAAATCGATCCTCAAGCCGAGTGGAAGCAGATGTTTAACGAAGTGTGGCGGCAGGAGCGCGATTATTTCTATGCCGCGGCCATGAACGGCGTGGACTGGGAGAAAATGCGCGACAAGTATGCCCAGTTGCTACCCGCGGTGTCCGACCGCTACAGCCTGACCTACATCATGGGGGAGATGATTGGCGAACTTTCGAACTCGCACACTTACGTGGGCGGCGGAGATTACCCCGATCTGCATCCAGTGAACGTAGGCCTGTTGGGCGTGGATTTCGAAGCCGACCCGGCCGCCGGCATGTACCGCTTCAAAAAGATCTACGCCGGGGAAAACTGGGACTCGCAGACACGTTCGCCCTTGACCGAGCCTGGGGTGACGGTGAAAGAGGGCGACTATCTGATTGCGGTCAACGGCCGGCTCCTGCGCACGCCGCAAAGTCCCTATGAGCTCTTTGTGAACACGGCCAACGAAAATGTCACCTTGACCGTCAATTCGAAACCTTCCGAGGAAGGCTCACACACTGTACAGGTAAAGCCGGTGGCGGATGAATTCAACCTCCGCGAACTGGCCTGGATCGAGAGCAATCGCAAAAAGGTTGATGCCGCCAGCAACGGGCGCATCGGCTACGTTTACCTCCCTGACATGGGAGGTCCGGGACTCAATGAATTCGTCAAGCAGTACTTCCCCCAGATTCGCAAGGAGGGAATGATTATCGACGTGCGCTATAACGGCGGCGGCTTCGTGGACCAGCTCATCTTCGCGAGGCTGCGACGAGTGCTGGCTGGCATGGGTTCGATGCGTAACTGGGAGAGCGGCACAGTTCCACCGGTCGTGTTCAATGGCGCCATGGCCTGTGTGACGAACCGCTACGCCGCCTCTGACGGCGACATTTTCAGCTACTACTTCAAGTACTACAAACTGGGACCATTGATCGGCGAACGCACCTGGGGTGGGGTTCGTGGCATCCGCGGCCAAATGCCGCTGATGGACGGTGGCTACATCACGCGTCCCGAGGCGGCGCGTTACGACCTGAACAGCAAGTGGGTGGTCGAGAACCATGGGGTGCAGCCCGACATCGTGGTGGAGAATCGCCCCGACCTGGTGGTCAAAGGACAGGATCCGCAGCTGGAGAAGGCCATCGAGGTGGTCATGAAGGAAATCCAGGCGAATCCGAAGAAGCTGCCCCCGCGGCCCCCAGATTTGCCCGCCTATCCCGAGGGCCCGGGGTTGTAATTGCTCGCGTAGGGGCAGGTGTCTCACCTGCCCAGCCGGGCGAAGCCCGGCCGGTTTCGAGGCTGCTGGCAACCCAAAACCCAGGCGAGTTTCGCCCGCCCGGGTCCTGAGCGAAGTCGAAGGAGTGCGTCCCGGCCTACGTGGTTACTATTGGGGTTTCACCGTCCCACAAATAGTGCTGCATCAATGGTTCAAAAGCGGGCATCTAATCGTATAATCAGGAAGCCAAATGCCCAAGTACTCCATTGTTGTTCCGCTACACAACGAGCAGGAGAATGTCACCGACCTTTATGACCGCCTGAAAGCTGTCATGGAGGCCAACGGTGAAACCTTCGAGATTGTGCTGGTGGATGACGGCTCGACCGACCGCAGCTTTCATATGCTGCGCGAGATTGCGGCTGTCGATAGCCGCGTGACCGTAGTGAAGCTGCGCCGCAACTTCGGGCAGACTTCAGCGTTAGCTGCCGGCTTCGATCATGCGCGCGGGGAATACATCATCGCCATGGATGGCGACCTGCAGCACGATCCCGCCGACATCCCCATTTTTCTGGAAAAGATTTCCGAGGGCTACGACATCGTCAGTGGCTGGCGCAAGCGTCGCATCGACAACTTCTGGCTCCGCCGCCTGCCTTCACGCTGCGCCAACTGGCTGATGGCCAAACTGAGCGGCGTGGACATTCACGACTTTGGCACCACCTTCAAAGCCTATCGCCGCGAAATCCTGGACCAGGTTCCACTCTACGGCGAGTTGCACCGCTTTATCCCGGCGCTGGCTTCGTGGCATGGAGCTTCCATCTGCGAAGTGCCGATTCAGAATGTGAACCGCGAGCGCGGGGCTTCGCACTACGGCATCTCGCGCACCTTCCGGGTATTTTTCGACCTGATTACGATTCGTTTTCTGCTGCGCTACCTGTCGCGCCCGCTGCATTTTTTCGGCACAGTTGGCATGCTGAGCATCATGGGGGGATCAGGCGTCACCCTCTGGCTGGTAGTAGAGAAGTTTTGGCACCATACGCCCATCATGGCCAACCACGGGCCGCTCATGATCTTTGCCGCGGTGCTGCTACTGGCTGGGCTGAACATGCTGGCGGTAGGCTTGCTGGGCGAGATGCAGGTTCGGCACTATCACGAGCCCACCCGGCGAGCGCCGTATTCGGTTGACCGCGTCCTCCGCGCCCAGAGCGAAGAGCACACCATCTCCGAGTAAAATACGCGGACCATCACTTGGACCGCGAAAGAACCCGCAGCCTTCTCCTTAATCCCTACGCGCGTAGGGGCGGGTGCCCTCACCCGCCCAGCCGGGCAAAGCCCGGCCGGGCTTTTGTGTGGAACAACGCGAAACCCGAGGCGAGCTTTGCTCGCCCGCCCCGGACGAGGGCGTCCGGGCCTACGTGGTCATCTATAGCGACCCCACTTCTTTGTTCACCACGTACGGCATTTTCGTCACATCGCCGCCGTAGTTGCCTTCGAGCACATCAATCAACCCTTGTACCGTGCGTCCCGCCATGCCTTTTTCGGGATCGGATGAGAGTCGTGTAATGCGGCCGGCGCTGGCGAAATGGGGGTACAGCCGGCAGCGGTCTTCGATCGCAGGGTCACGCAACGGCGAGTCCGCCGACAGCGGCTCCTTTTCGTACACATCGAGCGCCGCGCCGGCAATCCACTTCTCCCGCAGCGCCTTTGCCAGGGCGGCTTCTTCGACCACCGGTCCGCGTGAAGTATTGACCAGGAACGCCGTGGGCTTCATCCGGCGCAGCGTACGTTCATTGAAGAGATGGTAAGTGGGCGCGGCACTTTCCCCTTCGCGGATCAAGGGCACGTGCACGCTGACGAAATCAGCCTGGCTCAGCGCCTCGTCCACGCCGACATACTTGATCCAGTTCTTCGTTTTCGAAATGCCCCGCACATGGCGCAAGTCCATGTTCTCCTGGATGGCTTTCACATAGTCGTGGTTCTGATAGGCCGGGTCATAACACAGAATATTCATGTCGAACCCGGCGCATTTCTTGATCATGGCCAGGCCGATCCGGCCGGTGCCGATAATGGCGATGGTCTTCCCGGTCACTTCGTCGCCGAGGAATGGCAGGTAGGGATGCCAATAACTCCACTTGTTGTCCCGGGTCAGATGTTCCGCTGTCCACAGCTTTCGCGCCAGGGCTCCCATCATGAAAAATGCGAATTCCGCCGTGGCCTCGGTCAGTACCTCCGCGGTGTTGGTGAAGGGAATCTTGTAGCGGTTGGCATCGGCGCGGCTGATGTTGTCGAAGCCCACCGCAATTTGGGCCACAACTCTTAGCTTTTCCTTGCCTGCCTCGAATACTTCGGCATCAATGGAATCGCGCAGAGTAGTGATCAGCCCGTCGATACCGGATTTCACTTTCTCGACGATCAAGCTCTTCGGGGGTGCTTCCGGTTTCGGATAGATTTCGACTTCGTAGCCTCGCTGGCGCAGCAGATCAATGGCATCGCCGATGTCGCAAGTCGCAAAAACGCGAAATTTCTTGGGCATGTTCCTCTCTGGTTGGGAAGCCTTGCAGATAGCGATATTACCCTACGATCGATTCTGGGCCAGCACAGTTGAACTGGGACACCAACCGATTTTGGTTTTTAGCTCTTGAACCTCCAGCGCGTGGCGCTGCCCATGAAGTTCTTCTCGTACAATCCGAAGACCAGGTGCGGGCGAACCGCGAATACAGGTTCCTTCATCGCGAGAATGTCTTTCTCCATTCCCGCCATATCAAAGTGGTATTTCGGCTGGTATTTCTTAAGGAACTCCCGGCGCACAGGCACATCCGCGATCTCGGCCACCCCTTCGACGACGACCGCTTCCTCCGCGTGTTCGGTACAAACCACGCAGCGCGGATTCTCCGCCAGATTCCGGGCCTTGCGTGACTGCCGCCCCGTGCTGAAGAGGAATGCCCCACCCATCCACAGTCCCCAGACCACCATGGTGTGTGGCGACCCGTCTGGCTTCACCGTCGTGATCCAGTAGTTGTGGCTCTTGCGCAGGCGTTGCTCAGCCCACTTCCAGGGCAGCAGTCCCTTCTTATTCTCCGGTAGTCCGTACCCCGGCATGAGGGGGCGGCTGGGTCTGGGCTGCGTTGTCTTTGCGGCTATTGCCATGACGATTTCCTTTCCCTAGGGCTTCTGCGTAGGCCGGAGTAATATTTCGCTAACGAACGATCGTGGCTCCTGCGTCACCAGCATCGCAACCACGTGGGCCACATCTTCCGGTTGCAGCATCTTCTTCGGATCTTTACCCTGATGCGGGCCCAGGTCGGTGTTCACCGATCCGGGACACACCACAGACACTCGGATGCTGTGGCCGCGCAGTTCTTCCGCCACCGAATAGCTCAGCCCGTTCAGCCCCCATTTGGATGCGGCGTAGGCAGCACCGTTGGGCAGAGCATTCTTTCCGGCCAGGGAAGAGATGTTGACGATGTGCCCACGGCCCGCGCGAATCATCATGGGAGCAAAGCTGCGCATGCAGTAATAGACGCCGCGCAGGTTGGTGTTCATTACCTGCTCCCATGATGAGGGAGACATCTGGTGCAGGGGGCCTGCTAAGCTGCCTACTCCGGCGTTGTTTACCAAAATGTCGGCGCGCCCTGATTTACGCTCGACCAGTGCGGCGACCGATTCGACTGAGCCCAGGTCGGTCACATCGCACTCGGCGATTTCAGCCTGACCGCCCGCTTTGACGATCGCTGCGGCTGTGCCTTCGAGGGCGGCACGGCGGCGTCCGCAAAGAAAAGTGAGCACTCCCATCTGGGCCAGACGGCGTGCGATCGCCGCCCCGATTCCACCGCCTGCGCCGGTAATGATGGCCACCTGCCCTTGCAATTCAGCTTCGGTTAATCCAGACATAGAACGATTCTCCCTGGCACTTTTGGGCCCCAATTTGGACCTACGGAGGCGCCCTTGCCCGCATCTTACAGGATGAGGTGATGGGCCTTGTAAAGACGAACTTGCCTTAGGCGAGACACATACTTATAATCCGCCTCACCGGAAATGCTGCCTTCGGCTAATGTGGACGTTTACTTGCCGAGTGTTTCCGGAGCCCGTCGGCTGGGTACTTGTGTTCGCCTGTGTTTCTAGCAAGACCCGGGCTTGCTTGGGTGATACCTGGGTGCTGTCGCCGTTTTTCCCGAATATCTGAAGGAGCGATTCGAATGAAGACGAGTCTAGTGGCGCTATTGCTGGTGTTGGCTAACCTGGCATCCGGCCAGGATGCTGCTGCTCCGCAACCGCAGGCGTCCCAACCGCAGGCATCACCGTCACAGCCGCCAAATCAGAAGAAGGAAATCAAAGATCCCGCCGAATACAACGCGTACGTCGGGGCGGTGCAGCAGGCGGATCCTGCTGCCAAGATCAGCGGACTGGAAGCCTTCCTCACTCAGTATCCCAACAGCGTGATGAAGGAAGATGCCCTGGAACTGCTCATGGGGACCTACCAGCAGGCCAATAACCAGGCCAAAGTCATCGATACCGCGAATCGGCTCCTGGTGGCGAACCCAAACAACGCTCGCGGCCTGGTGCTGCTCGCGTACAACGAGCGCGCCGCGCAGAAGTGGGCTGATGCGAAGCAACATGCCGAACGGGGTTTGCAGACCCTGGAGAAAATGCCCAAGGCGGATGGCGTTTCCGACGCCGATTTCGCCAAGCAAAAGACCCAGCTGGCCGGTTTGCTGAACAGCGTGGCCGGCTTCTCCGCGCTGCAGTTGAAGGACTACGTGTCGGCGCAAAAGTATCTGCGTCCGGCCGTTGAAGCTGACCCGAACAACGTCGAAAATGTCTATCCTCTGGCGCTGTCCTACCTGACTGCTACTCCTCCGGATGACGTGAACGGGCTCTTTTTCATCGCCCGGGCGGCGAATCTGGTCAGCGATCCGGCAGGGAAGGCGTCGATCATCAAGTTCGGTCACAGCCGGTACGTGAAATATCACGGGTCGGAGCAAGGTTGGGATGACCTGATCGCCCAGACCAAGACCACGCCTCTGCCGCCTGCCGGATTTACCATCACGCAATATGTTCCTCCGACCCCGCAGCAGCAAGCGGCTGAGCTGGTCAAAACCAAGAAGCCCGATGAGATGAGTTTCGCGGAATGGGAACTGGTTCTCTCGGTGGGAACTCAGGAAGACCAGGATAAGGTCTGGAATTCGCTCAAAGGCAAGAACCTGCAGATGGCGGAAGTCCAGGTCATTACGGCTTCGCCCACCAAGCTGGAGTTGGCAGCCAGTGTGGATGACATTGACCAGAAGCGCGCCGACATCGAACTTTCGTTCCCTGGACCTATCCCGGCCCGGATGGTTCCCAAAGAGGGAGACAAGATCAATTTTGAAGGCACGCCGGTCTCCTACACACCCAGCCCGTTCATGATGGTCATGGAAAAGGGAGCATTATTGACCAAGGCTGCCCCGGCGCCGCCAAGGAAGCCCCCGGTGCACAGAAAGCCACAGTAGAACCCGATCGCCAGATATAACAAAGGCAGCCCCCAAAGGGGCTGCCTTATTTTTGCGCTTGGAAGCAAAATGGAGGAGGGGCGTCCTCGCCCGCTCCCGGATCGAATTGCCCGTGCTTAGTGCAGGGCCCTGCTCCACCCGGAAGCCAGAATTGTTGGCACCTCAGAAGAGGACTAATGCTGAACAGCGTGGAAACGCTAGCGCGCCGCCTTCTTCTCGTAACCAACCGGTCGGGCGCTACGCGGTGGCCGTTTGACGCCGTCGCGCAGCTGCCGTACGTCAATCTTGAGTTCTGAAATGGTGCGGCTCAGGGTGTTGCGGTGCATGCCAAGTTCGCGCGCGGCGCGGCATTGGTTGCCCTTGTTCTCCTGCAGAACGGTGAGAATGAATTTCTTTTTGAATTCGCGCACCGCCTCGGAATAAAGAATATTACTCCGGTACATCTGCATAATAAGGGCTTCGAGCTGATCTCTCACGGCATCTCTCTTTCTGCGCGAAGAATCGCTGGCCTGAAAAGGCCTGTTCTCCAATAATGTTTGCCGACCTTGCTACTTCGCCGGAGCTTGAGGGGGCGCCCCGGCGGGGGCGGTCTGCGGCATACGGCGCAGCAAATCCAGTCCCTGATAAAACCTGGCCCGCAGTTCTGCGGGGGCGACCCAAATGGCGGCCCGCCCCACCGCCTGAAAATACGGGGCCCACTCCGAACCTGCCAGCCACCTCGACGTTGGTGTAAATGCGGTCATGCTTACCGCAATCACCGCCACAATCAGGCAGCCTCGCAGCAACCCCAGCGCCCCACCCAGAAGCCGGTCCACGAAACTGAGACCGGACTTCTTCATGATCCAGCGGGCGCTCTGGCCAGCTACGCCGGCGGCCACCGCGACCGCAAAAAAGATAATCAGGAATACCGCACTCTCAGCAAGCCAGGCCGACTTCAGATACCTCTCCAACCAACCAGCGAGACGCTGATACTGCCATGCCGCCAGCAGGTATCCGGCCACCAGGCCCCCAAGGTGAAACGCTTCCTGGAAAAATCCCGCGTATGCCGCCTGCACAGTGGACAGCAGCACCACAGCAAGGATGGCCCAATCCGCGCCGTTCATACCGCCTTCCTGCAGTTCACCGTGCGCTTAAACATCCAGCTCGAGTCCGGTAAGCTGACGGTACGCCTCGACATACTTCTCGCTGGTCCGTTGCGCCACGTCAGCCGGAAGTGCCGGCGCCGGCGGCTGCTTGTTCCAGCGAATTTCTTCCAGATAGTCCCGAACGTATTGCTTATCGAACGACTCCTGGGCACGGCCGGGGGAGTACTTGTCCGCCGGCCAAAAACGGGAAGAGTCCGGAGTCAGCACCTCGTCCGCCAGAGTGATGCCCCGCGCGGTGCGCCCGAACTCGAACTTGGTGTCCGCGATAATGATGCCTTTCTGCCGCGCATAGTCCGCAGCCTTTACATAGACTGCCAAAGTGAGGTCACGCAGCTGCCGGCTCAACTCGGGTCCCACCAGCTTGGCCATGTCGGCAAAAGAAATATTCTGGTCGTGACCGCTGGTGGCCTTGGTTGAAGGGGTGAAGATGGGCTCAGGCAACCGCTCGGACTCCCGCAAACCTTTGGGCAGCTCAATGCCGCAAACCCGGCCTGTGGCTTTGTACTCCTTCCAGGCGGATCCGGAAATGTAGCCCCGCACTACGCACTCCACAGGAAACATGTCTGCCCGCGCCACGATCATGGAGCGGCCCCGCAGCTGGTCGGCGTACTTCTGCAAGGGCTCCGGATAGTCGCTCACGTCGGCGGTAAGAAGATGGTTAGGTACCAGCTCACGAAGGAAATCAAACCAGAAAAGGGAAATTTGCGTCAGCACCCGGCCCTTGTGAGGGATGCCGGTGGCCAGCACATAATCAAACGCGGAGATACGATCGGTGGCCACGAAGAGCAGCCGGTCTTCATCCAGATGGTAAACGTCACGCACTTTGCCGCTGGCATGCAGTTTCAGTTCGGGGAAGTCGGTCTGCAGCAGAACGGAGTCGAGAAGTTGAGAGCTCATGAGTGAAATTCTACAGGCATAAATCGTCGCGTATTCTAGTCCTAAAGAAATTTTTGTCAACGGCTTGTCTCGCGCTCCTGCAGGGCCGCCGGAAAGCGCTGAATGCAATTTGATTGACAGGATTCGCAGGCGCTGAGATTGCCCGCCAGACAAGGCTTCCAGGGCGTCCCGATTGTGGAAAAACTGAGGATGCCTGTGCAAAGGATGGCGGCAGGGAAGAGTGCCGCGTCAACCGCAGGCGCGACTGCGTTATACTTGGTGGCGATGTCGGCAGATTCTCAAAAGACGTTCTACCTGGAAATTTTTGGCTGCCAGATGAATGCCCACGATTCGGAGAAGGTCGTCGGCACGCTCCTGTCCCAGGGATACCGGCAGGTTCCCACCGTCGAAGAGGCCGGGCTGATCCTCTACAACACCTGCTCGATTCGCGACAAGGCTGAGCAGAAGGTCTTCCACCGCCTGGCCGACTACAAGAAGCTACAGAAACAGGGCAAGCGCTTTGGCGTGCTGGGCTGCGTGGCGCAACAGGAAGGCGAGAAGATTTTCGAGCGCGCTCCCCATGTCTCGCTGGTTTGCGGCTCAGCCTCGTATCGCAATCTGCCGCAGATGCTGGTGCAACTCGAAGCAGGGAAGCCTCGGGTCACCGGGCTGGACGACCGCGAGACCGACGAATGCTTTGAGACCGAATTCACCGCCCGCACCAACCCGCACCGTGGCTACCTCACCATCATCGAAGGCTGTGACAAATTCTGCTCCTATTGCGTAGTACCCTTCACCCGCGGCAAGGAGCGCAGCCGGACTTCAGATTCCGTCCTGACGGAGGCCAGGCAAATGGCCGACCTCGGTTATACCGAGGTACAGCTTCTGGGCCAGAATGTGAACTCTTACAAAGACCCATCTGGAAAGAAAGCCTTCGCCGAACTTCTGGCAGCGGTAGGCGAGGTTGGCGGCATACGGCGAGTCCGGTTCACGACTTCGCACCCCAGGGATTTCGGCCGTGACATTGTCGAAGCCATCGACGCGGTTTCGACCCTTTGCGACCACGTACACCTGCCGGTACAAAGCGGCTCCGACCGCATGCTCGACGCCATGCAGCGCCTCTACAGCCGGGAGCAGTACCTGGAACGCATCGCCTGGATTAAGGCGGCGAGGCGGGAAATCAGCATTACGTCGGACATGATCGTCGGCTTTCCCGGCGAAACCGAGGCCGATTTTGAGCAGACGCTAGGGCTGCTGGATGTAGTCGAATACGACAGCATTTTCTGCTTTAAGTATTCGCCGCGCCCCAATACCCCGTCGCTGCGACTGGAAGACGCAATCCCGGACGCCGAAAAGTCCCGCCGCCTGATCATCCTGCAGGAGAAGCAACGAGAAATTCAAAGACGCCGGTATCAAAGGCACCTGGGACAGGTTCTGGAAGTCATGGTGGAAGGGAAGAACGAAGCCCGCGGCCAGTGGGTTGGCCGCACTTCGCAGAACAAGACCTTGAATTTCACCGCCTCTCCGGGAGTGACTCCGCAGGTGGGCAGCTATATTCCCGTGGTTACCACCGGGAGTTTTCCCAACAGCCTGTTAGGCGAAATGGTGATATAACGAGCAAAGAAGGGATGATTTCAGATTGTAGATTTTAGATTGACGATTGCAGCTTCGAGTGGGCTTGAAAATCTACAATCTAAGATCTTCGATCTGAAATCGGTGTTAGCCCGGGGGTCACGATGGAAGTCGAAATGAAAATTCGCGGGCTCATGATGGACCCGGTCACCAACATGCCCATCGTGATCCTGAAAGACACCAGCGGCGATGCGGTCCTGCCCATTTGGGTAGGGATTTACGAGGCTAATGCCATCGCACTCGAGATCGAGAAAGTCACCACCCCGCGTCCCATGACTCACGATTTGATCAAGAATGTACTGGTTGGGCTGGACACCCAGGTGCACAAAGTCGTAGTCACGGAACTAAGAGAAGACACTTTTTATGCCGTGATCTGGATGGAGCGGCAGGGAAATGTGATCAGTATCGATTCCCGGCCCTCCGATGCGCTGGCTCTCGCCCTGCGCGTGGATTGCCCCATATTCGTCGAGGACGATGTCCTGAAAACCTCCAAGCAGGCGGCCAACGTCTCCGACCGGGTCACCAGCGAAGAACTACGCAAGTACCTGGAAGGACTGAACGACGAAGATCTGGGCAGATACAAGATGTAAAGCGGCTTCTGGCTCTAGCCTCTAGCCCCAAGAGCAGCTCTTAGCGATTAGCCGTTAGCTTGGAGCTAGAAGCCAGCAGCCAGAAGCCTTTGATGCCTGATCCCGCCGAACAACTTCAACGTATTTATCTGGCTGGCTTTGAGCTCCAGACATTCGACCGGTTCCCCAAGTGCGTGGGAGTAGTGCGCGACCATTGCATAGCGCTCCTGGTGCCTTCGGTCGAGGGTCTGCAAATGCTCGGCACTCCCGGTTGGCGCATGGGAGAAGCCATCGGAGTGCTGACCGAGAAGGATGGACGGAAGGTCTTTCAGGCTAAGCAGGAATTGGTGGACGCTACCCCGGAGAGGCTGGAGATCTTGCGTTGTTTCCGGGCTGACCTGCAGACAATCCTGGCTGGGCAATCCCCAGCGTGACGCTTCAGGCTTTAAGAGTAAAGCTGGACAGATGCATGCGGAGTTGAGCCACACTTTGCCTTTGGGCAGGGTCAACCGCCAGAAACTCCACCCCATAGTGATAGCCAGTGCGATTACAGATCTTGGCGTCCACCCGTATTGGAGGCGAAGAGAAGGGTGGAGTAAATTCGACCGCCACCTGGTCGCCCGGCCGCAATTCCGCGCCGGCGAACAGCGCCATGCCGCCTTCGCTCAAGGAAGTTCCTCTGCCGTCAAAAATCGAGGCCTTCATGGCGCGGGAAACGATGACTCGAATCGGAACATTGACCCTGTATCGCTCCCAGCGACGACTCGAAGTGTAATCTGGCGAATGGTTGAATGCCGCGGCTTCGGACATGAGTTGGCCTCAACGTAACTATCGGCGGCTGGGTCCCGAGACTTGAGGCGTAACGGGGACGCGATGTAGGGTGAGTGCCCTAACCCGCCCGGCCTGGCGAGGCCCGGCAGGGGGTTCTTCTGGTTCGAACCCAAGGCGAACTGCGCCCTCCCGCCAGGACTAGGGCGCTCGGGTCCAGGTTCTGGTTGACATAATATCTGTTATCGGACATTAGATCATTCAAACGCTCCCAGCCTTGACAGCCCGCTGCTCCCGTCGCACTATCTCAGTCCATGAACGCCCAGACCCTAGCCCTGACACGCGGTATCTTGCTCGCTGCCCTGCTGACCGGCACGTCGCTGACCCAGGCTGCCAGCCCGGAATCTCCCCAACCGGCAACCGCAGTGGCGCGACCTGCCATTGTCGGTGTCGCCCACATTGGATTGAAAACCGACAATCTGGCGGCGGCCCGTAAGTTCTACACAGGAGTTCTGGGCTTCCAGGAGCCTTTCAGCCTGGACAAGACCCCCGACGAAGGCACCGGCCTGCTGCTTACCTATTTCAAGGTCAACGACCACCAGTACATCGAAATGTTTCCCGAGTTGACCGATCCCAAGATGGATCGACTGTCCCATATATCGTTCGAAACCACCGACGCGGAGCAGATGCGGGCCTACCTCGGCAGCCGCGGCGTCAAGGTACCGGAGAAGCTCGAGCCCATGCAGGACGGCAATCGCGGCTTCGACGTCATCGATCCCGACGGCCACGACGTCGAGTTTGTGGAATTTCGTCCCGGGTCCCTGCACAAACGCAACTTCGGCAAATTCCTTCCCGACACCCGCATTTCGACGCGCATCATCCACGTAGGCGTGGTAGTGAAAGACCGGGCGGCAGCAGACCGTTTCTACAAGGACATCCTGGGATTCAAATTGCAATGGCAAGGCGGTATGAAAAACAAAGGCACTGACTGGGTGGCCATGCGTGTTCCCGACGGCACCGACTGGCTGGAGTACATGCTGAACGTAAACAACCCGGACCCGCACGAACTGGGAGTGATGCACCACTTGTCGTTAGGCGTGCCCAGCATCCAGGACGGATACAAGCTGGCGCTGAAGCGCGGGTACCAGGGGAAAGAGAAACCTCAGATCGGCCGCGACGGTAAATGGCAGTACAACCTCTACGACCCGAACTTCACTCGGGTTGAACTGATGGAGCCGAAGCCGGTCCAGAAGCCCTGCTGCTCGCCCATCATCGAGTAAGACCGACAGCCTCAAATGTCATCCTGAGCGCAGCAGGATCATTCGCTTGCGAATGATCCCGCGGAGTCGAAGGATCCCTACCCAGAGGCACGGTGCCGATGTGCTTGGGCTCTCTTTGACGCGATCGGAAGGTGTGTCGCACCGCGAGGCCGTTCGGGGGCAGGGGTCCTTCGTCTTCGCGACTGCTTCGCTTCGCGAAGCAGTCACTCCGCTCAGGATGACAATTACTTCGGAGTCGATTGCCGCGCCGTGTCACTGGCCAGCACAATTCTGGGATGGAAAAGCGTTCCGGCGATCCGGGTGGCGATGGCGATCAGTTCCCTTTGCCCGGCGAATACCTTTACCTGCCGGGCTTGAGAAAGCTCCGGCAAACTTACCGCCCGCCCGTTGCGAATGAGCGCCGCGGTCTCTTCCGTGGCCGTAACGCAAGGAAACTCGGGCAGCAACCGGCGTGGGTGAATGAAAATTTCCTCAATCTTTCCGGCCTTGCAGGCTGCCTGCAACTCCTCCAGGGTGTGGGCCTGGCTCAAATCAAATTCGCCCAGCAGGGTGCGACGCAGCGACTGCAAGTGCGCGCCGCAGCCCAGCTGCTGGCCCAGGTCGTGGGCGACGGAGCGCATGTAAGTTCCCGAGGCCACCCGGGCGAGAAAACTGGCCTGGTCGCCATCTGCCGCCAAAATCTCGAATTGCTTGATTTCCACCTGCACCGGTTTCAGGGCAACGTCCTGATGCTTGCGGGCCAATTTATAGGCGGGCACTCCCTTGATCTTCTTGGCGGAGAATGGAGGCGGCATCTGTTCAATCAAACCCACAAAGGTGGTGGCAAGTTCGCGCAATTGTTCAAGTGATACTTGAACCGCTTGGACCGGCCCCTGGATCTCCCCGTCAGAATCGTAGGTGTCGGTGGCAAAGCCGAAGCGGATGACGCCTTCGTAGGTCTTTTCCGACGCACCATAAAACTGAGCCAGCCGGGTGAGGTTGCCGGTGACCAGCGGAAGGACGCCAGTCGCCAGCGGGTCCAGCGTGCCCAGGTGACCTACCGAAGGCTGCTGCAAAATACGGCGCACCTGGTTGACCACGTCATGCGAGGTCATGCCGGTGGGCTTGTCGATGATGAGTACGCCGTTCATGGGGGATCGAGTAATTTGGTAATTTAGTAATTGGGGAATTGACAACTTCTAAGGCGTGGTCGAAGCCCGCTTGCTTGGCGCGTATCCTTGGCCGTTCTTAAATTGCCCAATTACTCAGTTACCAAATTAACAGATTGTCTAATCCCCCATGATCCCTCTTCGCGACGACCAGCCCAGATTCAGTACACCTTACGTGACTTACTTCCTGATCGGTCTCAACCTGGTTGTCTTCCTGTTCGAGGCGGCTCTCACACCGCAAAGCTTCAAAGTTCTGCTTTTTCAACTGGGAATGGTGCCCGCCAACATCACCGGATTTCTCGCGGGAAGCGACCGGGTGGGCTTGATGGCGGCATTTCTTCCCACTCTGACTTCTATGTTTCTGCACGGCTCATTGATGCACGTGATCGGCAACATGTGGTTCTTATGGATCTTTGGCGACAACATTGAGGACTATCTGGGGCACTTCAAGTATCTGCTCTTTTATCTGCTCAGCGGTTTGGGAGCCGCGTCTGCGCAGGTCGTTCTTAATCCTCATTCCCAAGTCCCCACGGTGGGGGCGAGCGGGGCGATCGCTGGCGTCCTGGGTGCGTACTTCCTGCTGTATCCCCGGGCCAAAGTGCTGATCTGGTTTCCCATTCTGTTTCTTTTTTATTTGCCCGCCTGGGTCACGCTGGGCTACTGGTTTGCCATGCAATTTGTGAGCGGCGCGGCCACCTCAATCGCAAATTACAGCGAAACCCGCGGCGGCGTCGCGTTTTGGGCGCACGTGGGAGGCTTTGTCGCGGGAATCATTCTGATCAAGCTAATTCCCGAGCGGCCACGACGCTATCGCTACGGAACCTGGTGAGGGGGCGGATCTCTGGCGTCTGACGTGGCGGAACTTTTTAGGTCGCGAGCAGACGAGAGGAAGTACTAGAATGCCACTTCTCGGGGCCAAAAGGACGTTCTGGCCAAACCAGCACAGAGCCCACTTCTCCATGGGAGCGACTCAGTATGCACGTCGCACCAAATTCGCGACCCACGGTCGAATCCTGGTCTTCGAGAAATGGGAAACGACTCCTGCTTGAACTCGCTCGCGGAGAGGTCGCGCCCGGCCCGACGTTCAAGCGCCTCGGCTTGCCATACTGGGAACAGACGATTTTGCGGAGAACTCTTCGAGCGCGCAAGGGCTTCGCATCCCAAACAATTAGCGAGCAGAAACGAGTCTGGCTGACGAGATCTCTCGCGCAGACACTCGATAGTCTGAGGAGTGAGGCGCCCGACAAGCGACCTCGCCTGGCCAAACAACAGCGGCGGTTCCGCGGCAACAGGAAACAGTTGGACCTCCTGGAACGTTCGTTGAACTCTCCCATAGAAATCAACGAATGGAACGACTGGCGGAAGAGGTATCCGCACGTGGTTCCCGACCTTCGTGGCATCAACTTAATGAAGCTCGACTTGAGCCAACTGCGCCTGGATCGAGTCAGGCTCAACAATGCGAGAATCATTCAATGTTCGGTGCGAGTGGGAAGGTTGCGGCATGCGGATTTGCGGGGGGCCCGATTGTTCGGTGTGGACATGAGCTATGCCGACTTTTCCTATGCAGACCTTCGTGGGATTTGGATGCAGGATGTGCACCTAACAGAGACAAATCTGCAAAAAGCGAGGCTTCGCGGTGCGAAACTTATTAGCTGCACTTTGAATCGCGCCGATCTGAAAGGCGCGGATCTAAGGGATGCGTTCATCTGGGGAACCAGCGTTTGGCAGGTGGACCGCGATTCTAAGACTCAACAATCGAATATCAGCATAGGCTGGGATCTCTTTGATCCTAACGATGCCGCCACATTTGGCATCAGCAAGAAAGCTGAAGCGGATAGCATGCGGGTCAACGACATCGTGGTCGCTGATTTCATGTCACATCTCACCGAAAATAGAAACAACATGGCAAGCATCTTGAATGCTGCTTCGAGCAAGCTGGTTCTGCTACTGGGGAGATTTAGGGGCAAACAGAGGGATGTCTTAGAAGTTCTGGAACGCGAGCTGCCCGCATTCGGCTTCATTCCTATGGTATTTGACTTCGAGGGGCCTAAAAACCGGGACATGATCGAGACCGTTGCAATTCTGGCAGGCCTCTCCAAGTTCGTCATCGCGGACCTGACCAAACCGCGATCCACTCCGCTGGAATCGCACCTCATAATCCCGGACATGGCTGTCCCCTTCGTCCCGATCATCGGGGAGAAGGACGACCCTTTTAGCATGTTTTTTGCACTCCAACATAAGTATCCTTGGGTTCTCGCGCCCGTGCGTTATCGAGATGAGAAGCACCTGATCGATCAGTTGAAGACACATGTCATAAGGCCGGCCGAAGCGTTGGCCAAGAAGTTACAAAAAATGAAATACCCGAAGCCAGCCCCGAGCCTGACTGGATAACGACAATGCAGAATTGAATCAACTGGTGAGATTCTACCGGCCGCACTCCCATGATCTAGATTCCGTTTGTGCGGTTCCGGATGAGCGACAAGAATTCGGTGCGTGTCTCCTGCTCGTTGCGGAAGCATCCCAGCATGGAAGAAGTCACCGCGGCCGAGTGCTGCTTTTCGACGCCCCGCATCATCATGCAGAGATGGCGCGCCTCGATCACTACTCCCACGCCCTGCGGCTCGATCGCTTTCTGGATGGTTTCGGCAATTTGCGTGGTCAGGCGTTCCTGAATCTGCAGGCGCCGGGAAAAAATCTCGATCAGGCGGGGGATCTTGCTCAAGCCGATCACCTTGCCTTTGGGGATGTAGGCTACGTGGACCTTGCCGAAGAACGGCAGCATGTGATGTTCGCACAGGCTGAACATTTCGATGTCCTTGACGATTACCATTTCGTCATAGGTGACCGTAAACAGGGCCTTGCGGAGCATTGCGTCCGGATCTTCCTTGTAGCCCCGCGAGAGGAACTCCCAGGAGCGTCGAACTCGATTCGGAGTGCGGACCAGACCCTCGCGTTCGGGGTCCTCGCCGATACGGACAATCATTTCGCGCACCAGGTCTTCGAAGCTGGCGCTGGTCAGCGAAGGTACTTCAGTGGTCGGATTCATGGTTGACCCCAATTGAGCAATTTGGAAACTAAGTAATTTATTAAAAAGCTCTCTCCAGTTGCCCTATTACAAAATTACTGAATTACACAATTTTCCCCGACGTACTCGAAAGAATTCATCATGGTCTCTTCGATCCGCACCTTGTCCAGATGAGCGTAAGTGAAGCCTCGCTGCAAAATATCGTAGATGGTGGTGCACAGATTTTCGGTTGTCGGTACCGTCCGGACAAATTCCTCGCGGGTATTCAGATTTTCCAGATCGAAGCGCTGCAGAATTTCGCGCTGCACAAAACCGTCCAGATCAACCAGGTTGCAGACCATCCCGGTGCTCTCGTCCACTGGCCCGCTGACCGTGACTTCGAGCGCATAGTTGTGTCCGTGGCCGTACGGGTTGTTGCACTTGCCATAGGTAACCGTATTCTCAGCCTCGGACATGTCATCGCTGTGCAGCCGATGCGAAGCCGAGAACATGTAGCGACGGGTGAGATGCGCCTTCATGCTTCACCGTAGAAATCGACAAACAGATCAGGCGTTTCGTAAACCCGTACGCGATGCAATTGCGCCTTATTCAGCTTGGATACCAGGCGTTGCCAGATCGCTATGGCCAGGTTCTCCGTGGTCGGAATCTGGGCGGAGAATTCCGGCACTTCCTTGTTGAGGAAACGGTGGTCCATGGCGTCGAGCACCTCGCGGTGCAGAATTTCTTTCAATTGCCTGAGGTCGACAACAAACCCGGAGCGCGGATCCACTTCGCCTTTGACCGTGACCTCCAGCGTGTAGTTGTGGCCGTGGCCGTTCGGGTTATTACATTTGCCGAAAATCCGTTGGTTCTCCTCCGCAGTGAAATCCGGATTATGGTAGTAGTGCGATGCGGCGAATTCGGCTTTACGGGTGAGATAAACCATGCGTTCTGCTTCCTGATTTCTAGGCCGAGGTGCGCTCGGCTGGGCGCTGTCCTTTTATGATGTCGGCACCCGCTTCCGGGTGGTTTGTGCGGTCTCCGTAGGTTCTTCCCTTCCAGCGTACGCTTCCCTGCTTGTGTGAGAGTTTGGAGCGCAGCAAAAGATACGCAAAGAGCGGGAGGCCTGCCGGAGACAAGGCGGTTGCCCTCCAGGAAAAATGTGCCCTGCGAATTCGATTCAGAAGAAAACCGTAGATCGTTGCCGCCAGAACCACTGACGCTGCGGCCGGCCTGATGTGGCCGCGCAACAGCGACGCAACGGCTGCAGCGGCGCTGGCTGCAATCAGCACGAACTCGGTCAGCCTGAGTATCGCAAGGCGCGCCGGGGAGGGAAACAACAGGGCCAGGTTTTTGGTCCAACCTTCGCGCAGTTGCGAAAAACTGCGATACATGCGGGTGCGAACGGCGTCGCCACCAAAGCGAAAGAAGATCCTGCGCCCCGATGCCTTCAGCGCCTTGGCCAGCGCCACGTCTTCCAGCAGATTGCCGCTCACCGCTGCGTGTCCACCGATCGCGTCGTAGGCCTCGCGCGCGATCAGTATGTACTGGCCGTTCGCCGCCGCGGCCTGCGACCTGGGATCGCTGACCAGCGCGGGCCGATAAGTCGCAGCCAGTTCGGCAAAAATCACGGGCATCACAGCTCCTTCCCAGAAGCCGTGGACTTCCTGCTGAGGCGAATACGAAAGTAAACTCGCCCCGTGCCGACTGACTTCCGCGACCGCGCGCGCCAGAGAGCCCGGCAGATGTACCGTGTCGGCATCCGTGAAGAGCAGCCATTCGCCACCGGCAACTGCGGCGCCGGCAGCCATGGCATTGCTCTTTCCCGTCCAATTGGCGGGCGGGGGGCTGGCGTCCATCACCTGCACGGACGCAAACGACTGAGCCACTTCGCGAGTCTGGTCGGTCGAAGCGTCGTCCACCAGGATAATTTCGAAGCTCACGCCGGTCTGGCCCGTCAGTGACTCCAAACAGGCGCCCAGACTGGCCTCCTCGTTGCGAGCCGGCACGATCACCGACACGGTTGGCCTGCTCGATACTGTCTCTGGCGCCGGCATAGGCCCAATCAGCTATTATAACTTTGTGCGAAGGTCTTCGGTTTTGTCCGGCATCGTAGTCCTCTTCCTGACCCTGACGGGCTGTTACGGTGGCAGCCGTCCGCCCCACATCGGGACGCCGGCCCCCGACTTCACAGTCCAGGACAGCGACCGCAAGGTCAGCCTCGACGAATTTCGGGGCAAGGTGGTCGTGCTGAATTTCTGGGCCACCTGGTGCCCGCCCTGCATTGAAGAAATGCCGTCGTTGGTGGAGATGCAGCAGAGAATGAAAGGAAAGGGGGTCGAGGTATTTGCCATCAGCGTCGATGCCGACCAGGGCGCGTACCAGAATTTCCTGAAAGCGCACAACGTAAACTTGCTCACCGTGCGCGATCCCGACCAGAAAAGCAACAATCTCTACGGGACCTTCAAGTTTCCCGAAACCTACATCATCGACCGCAAAGGCGTCCTGCGCCGCAAGTTCATTGGGGCCGTGGACTGGAACCAACCTGAAATCGTGGATTATCTGGCTAAACTCTAAAACCCACTGCCAACGATCCACGTAGCCTTGCCAGTGATGAGAACGTCTGGTCGTACATCGTTTGTGGAGCATAGTTGTTGTACTCTGCCCATTGTCTTTGAATGAAATGAGAACGCTCACGGTTAGAACGAAATGTCTCCTCTCCGGCTTCCTTTGCTGTCTTGCGATTTCTTGCACGGACGCCAGAGCTGACGCGCGCAAGAACCTCGAGGACAATTTGCGGAGAATCTACGAACACAAGTTTCTCTCGCTCAAAACTCCATATGCAGCAGATAAGTTGCAGTTCGATTCGCAAGGCAAAGTAGTTGGTGCGGCAGTGGCGCGCCCGTGGTCGACTTGCGGGATGCTACAAGTTGAAAAGCTTGCCTTGGCTCAAGGGCGAGTGGAAATCAGCGGTGCACGGGTGATTCTTGCACTGCGCTCCACCCAAACAGGCTTGGGAGTCATTCCGCTGGTTACGGACAGAGGGATACGAATCAGGATTGACTTGCCCGCTTCGCCCTCTGACACTCTTCAGGTAAACCAAACTCGCTCCAGGGTCTTCGACGGGATCAACCTGCTCCAGAGAGTAGCTGCCTACTGGAAGCCAAAGGTCGACCTGACGGGCACCGACCCTGTGGGCCAGATGAAAATTCTTTCTGATCGAGCTCCGAACACGATTGTGGCCGAATTGGAGGGAGGACGGCCCGTTTACCTGGTGAATCCTGGCGTCGTGGACCCACCTAAGGTGACCTACCAGCCAGACCCTGAGTACACGGAGAGTGCACGGCACAAACGAGTGGAAGGCACAACAATCATCCTGGTTGTCGTGAATGAAAAAGGGTTCCCGGAAATCCTGGAGATCACGAAAGGGCTTGATGCGGGCTTGGACCTCCGCGCACTGGCAGCCGTTTGCTGGCTGGACCTTCAAGCCCGCAATAAGGAATGGCGAACCTGTAGCAGTGCTGATTAACGTAGAAGTTGCTTTTCGTCTGTACTGAAATCCTTCCGCTTATTGCCTCGGTTCATTTAGTAGATAGCTGGGTGATGATGAAACCGGCTCCGATGCTGTCCTGGTTGTCTTCTACAATGCGAATGTGCAAACCTGGGACGTCATCATCGTCGGCGGCGGAATCATCGGGCTTTCGCTCTCGATTGCTCTACGCAAGCGTAGCGCCACCGTCCTGGTAGTCGAACGCGGAGAGCCCGGGCGGGAAGCATCGCACGCTGCCGCCGGCATGCTGGCCGACTTCCCGCTTGAGACTCCGTCTGCGCTTCAACCCCTTGCCGCTGCCAGCGCGCACATGTATCCCGAGCTCGTGCATGAACTGCAGGATGAATCTGGGATGAACGTTGACCTGCGCGACCAGGGCACCATTTTTTTCGCCACTCCAGAGCAGCTCCAGCAATGCCCCGGCCTGACCGCAGACAGTCCTCTTCCCTCATCGCTCTCCGAACTCGAGCCTGCACTCAGCCACATAAAGCTGCCGGCAATTTATCTGAAGGAACGCAGCGTGGATCCGCGCGCACTCACCTCGGCGGCGCTGAAAGCCGCGCGCCATCGTGGTGTGGACATCGCTTCCGGGACGGCCGTCACCGAAGTGCTTCTGGCAAATGGAAGCGTGGCCGGGGTCGGCACCAGCAGGACCAGCTATTCTGCTGCCGCGGTCGTGAACTGTGCAGGCGCGTGGGCCGGGCAGTTGCCGCCGCACCAATTTCCGACCCGTCCGGTCAAGGGACAGATGCTGTCGCTGGTGGGAGCATCGCGCGACCTGCTCCGCCACGTCATTCGCGCTCCCGAAATTTATCTGGTGCCGCGCAGCGACGGCCGCATTCTGGTGGGAGCGACAGTCGAAGAAGCCGGATACGACAAGCGCACCGACGCCGCCACGATCCAGCACATGCGGCAGGCGGCGATCCATCTGGTCCCTGCTCTGGCCCAGGCGCGCATGCTGGAAGCCTGGGCGGGATTGCGGCCAGGCTCTCCCGACAACTTGCCTATCCTCGGGGCCACCCGAACGACGGGCTACTTCGTAGCGACCGGTCACTTCCGCGATGGCATCCTGCTCACGCCGGTTACCGCGCACGTCATGGCGCAGATAGTGACTGGCGGCAAACCAGAATATGATGTCTCGCCGTTTTCCCCAGCGCGTTTTCAAAACTGATGAGCACCGCCATACCCATCACGGCTGATGACATCCGAGACCACTACGACTCTCTCGCCTTCATCTATCGCACCTTTTGGGGCGACCACATCCATCACGGACTGTTTCTGGGCAATGAAGCGCCCGAGGAGGCGCAGGTGCGGATGCTCGATTACTGCGTCAACCTGCTCGGCCTTTCTTCTGGTGCTCATGTGCTCGACGTGGGCTGTGGCCACGGTGGCACTCTGATCCATTTGGCGCGATCGCTGTCGTGCTCGGGAATGGGACTCACCCTCAGTCCCAAGCAGGCCCGACTGGCACGCGAGCACGCGGTCACGGCAGGAGTTGAAAGCCTGTTGGAATTTGAAGTCGGGAACGCCGACTCCTTCCACTTCCCTGCTTCGTCGTTCGACCTGGTGTGGACCATGGAATCTTCCGAACACTTCGCCGACAAGGCCCGCTACTTCACGAATGTGGCAGGCACGCTGCGGCCGGGCGGGCAACTTCTACTGGCCGCGTGGACGGGTTCCATGGCCAACTCTCGCGTGCGCGAAGTGGCCCGCGCGTTTCTATGTCCGGAATTGTGGACGGCCGAACAATATCAGTCCGCGATCGAGGCGGTTGGAATGCGAGTACGCCACCGCGAGGACCTCACGGCACGAATCGTACGCACCTGGGAGATATGTCAGGAACGCGCACGCGCCGCCAGCGTTGCCGTCAAACTATTGCCCCGGGCGGCGCGGAAATTCGTGGAAGGCATCGACATCATTTTCGATGCCTACCGCTCCGGCGATCTGACCTACACCGTGCTGGTAGCTGCGAAATAGACGTACGCTCCTCCTTGACGAAAACACGTAGGCCCGGACGCCCTCGTCCGGGCGGGCGAGCGGAGCTCGCCATAAGGCTCAAGGTTACGCCAGCCAAACCCGGTCGGGCTTTGCCCGGCCGGGCGGGTGGGGGCACGCGCCCCTACGCGCTTCCTCACTGGACGGTCAGTTATACTTGATTGGTTGTCTCCTCAGAAAGGCACCGCCCATGGCCTCTCCCGCAGTCGATTATGCCCGCGGCAATCAGCAGCGTTTCCTCAACGAACTGAAAGACCTGCTGCGCATCCCCAGCATCAGCACGCTTCAGGAGCACAAGTCCGACGTACAGAAGGCGGCTGAATTTGTGGCTACTGAACTTCGGCGCATCGGACTCGAGAACGTCGAAGTTGTCCCCACCAAGGGCCATCCGCTGGTCTATGCTGACTGGCTCCACGCTCCCGGCAAGCCGACCGCGCTTTGCTACGCGCATTACGACGTGCAGCCGCCCGACCCGCTCGACGAGTGGATTTCGCCGCCGTTTGAGCCCACCGAGCGAAATAACAACATCTATGCCCGGGGCGCGGTGGACGACAAAGGCCAGCTATGGATGGAGATCAAGGCCATCGAGGCCTTGATGAAGGGTCACAACGGAACTCTGCCCGTGAATGTGAAGGTCATCATCGAGGGCGAAGAGGAAGTTGGCGGCGAATCGATCGCAGCCTACGTGCGGCAGGAAAAGGCCAAGCTGCGGGCTGATTTCGCTTTGGTTTGCGACACCGAACTATTTGCGGCCGATCTCCCGACCTTGTGCGTGGGACTGCGCGGTCTGGTCTATACCGAAATTGAAGCGGTAGGAGCAAAGACGGACCTGCACTCCGGCATGTATGGCGGGGCGGCACCCAATCCATTCTTTGGCTTGATCGAGATCATCAGCAAACTGAAGGACGCCAAAGGCAAAGTCCTGATCCCGGGCTTCTACAAGAATGTGAAAGCGCCCAGCAAAGACGAACTGAAAGCATGGAAGCGGCTGCCCTTCAACGCAGAGCACTATCGCAAGGCAGAGGTAGGCTCGACTGTACTGACAGGCGAGCCGGGCTACTCGGTCCTCTACCGCACCTGGGCTCGCCCCACGCTCGAAGTACACGGCATGCCCGGCGGCTTCGTCGCTCCGGGCGCGAAGACGGTGATTCCGGCCAAAGCCTCCGCGAAAGTTTCCATGCGCCTGGTCCCCAACCAGAATCCCGACGACATCCTCAAGAGATACAAGAACTACGTAAAGAAACTCACCCCCAAGGGCATTCAAACCAGCGTCAAGGTCTGGAGCAAGGGTCCGGCATGCGTGGTGGGCACCAACAACAAGTACATCAAAGCCGCCACCGAAGCCATGCACGACGTCTTCAAGAAAGAGACCGTATTCATTCGCTCCGGCGGTTCGATCCCCATCGTCACCGATTTCCAGGACGTACTAAAGATTCCGTCCGTCATGATGGGATTCGGTCTGCCCGACGACAACCTGCACGCGCCCAACGAAAAGTTTCACATCCCGAACTTCTATCGTGGAATTGAATCGATCTGCCTGTTCTTCGAAAAGCTGGGGGAATAGCTGGGACCACGTAGGGGCGGGTGCCTCACCCTCCCGGCCGGGCAAAGCCCGGCGGCGCTGGCGCAAACGTTGAACCCTCAGGCTAGCTGCGCTCGCCCGCCCGGACGAGGGCGTCCGGGCCTACGTGTTTTTGGCCTAACAAAATTTCACGCTGATATGGCGCTGGGAAATCGAGTCTGAAAATCCAGGAGCCCAACCCATTCCGGCGTGATGGTGATACGCACCATGCTTGAAACCAGGGTGCGGAGCTGGGCCATCCAGGCTTCTCTCTGTTCGCGGCTGAAGTAGCGCTCGGCGGCCGCAGCGTACTCGGGCACGATCCCCTTGACCGTCTCCAGGCGTGCGGTACCTCGTATCAGCAGCACCTTGTGGGGAAAATCATTGTCGTCAATCGTCAATGACACTTTCGGATTCTTGGCCAGCGCCTTCAACTTCGGGGCTTTGGGCGGCGTTCCCATGACGATTTCTCGGCCGTTCCAGTGAAACCAGATGGGAACGACTCTGGGCGTGCCGTCAGTCCATATGTAGGCCAGGCGAGCGGGGATTTTCGAGTGCAAGAGTTCCTGAGACGCTGGATGCTGCAGAAGCGAAAGGTCTCCCTGCTTGACGGTCATGAGCGATTCCTTTGCGCACCGACAAGCGGTGCCGTGCTCGTGATCATTCGCGAGCACTCGGTATTCCCGGGCACGGGGATTCTGAGCCTGTTGCGAGGCCCGGTCAAGTGGGGCGGTTGTTATCCCATGACGTTTCTGTGCGTCCTTTGCGAATCCTTGGCGTCGTTGCGGTTAAGCCTTTTGCTCCGCCGGCACTAACGTTTGTCTTCCGACCCGCTTGGGTGTAGGCTTATCGTGCTCTCGCGCTTCTCCCCTCCTTCGTCAATTCCTCACCCGATTCACAGTCAGATGCTGCATTGTGTGTTCAATCTGGCGCGGTTGCTCACAAGGCCATACCAGATATAGTGTTTTCGTGCTTGACCCCGGTACGATTTCGCCGTTACAGTAGCTCTAATTTGTGCCTCGCCGACTCCAGCCTGGGAGGCGCTCACCAGAGCGATGTGTTGGAGGAATCCAATTAATTAACCCGGCTGATGATGCTTGCATGCACCACCGATAGCAGTGACAGTCACGCGGGCGAGTCGCCCGCGGCCACACAAACTCGGCGACCCTAATCGGCGACCCAAGGAGTAGAAGTTGCTCAAACTCAAAAGACTCCAGATCCTCGGATTCAAATCATTCTGCGACCGCACCGAACTCAAGTTTCACGGGGACGGCGTGGCCGCCATCATTGGCCCTAACGGCTGCGGCAAGTCCAATATCGCCGACGCCATCTCGTGGGTGCTGGGCGAGCAGTCGGCCAAGACCCTCCGCGGTTCGCGCATGGAGGACGTCATCTTTGCCGGCACCCGAGATCGCAAGCCTACGGGCATGGCCGAGGTGTCGCTCACGCTGATCGATCCCGAGGTGTACGACGGGGCCGACGCGAACGAGCCCACCGAGGTCGAAATCCAGGACGAGATGCCCCGGCCGGTCGAAGACTGGGACGAAGCTGAAATTCGCGCCGAAGCCGCGGAAGAGACAGAACGCCTGACCGAAGAGGTCTGGCCGGGTAGAGTTGAAGAAATTGAGGGTGTGGCGACTGCTTCTGACGGGGAGACGCCCGTCCCGCCAGTTCAGCCGGGCGAGGACGCTCGGGCCTCCACTGACGTGGCCGGACCCCAAGTGGTGCTTAAAATTCGCCGCCGACAGTTCAAGCAACAGTTTAAGACTGGGGAGATCGTGGTGAACCGGCGCCTGTTTCGCAGCGGCGAAAGCGAATACCTCCTGAACGGAAAGCTGTGCAGGCTGCGCGATATCCAGGAACTCTTCATGGGAACCGGACTTGGGCCGGAGTCCTATGCCTTGATCGAGCAGGGACGCATTGGGCAGATCCTGAGCAGCCGCCCCACTGACCGCCGGGCCATCATCGAAGAAGCGGCCGGCATCACCAAGTTCAAGACCAAGAAACGCCTGGCGGAAGCGCGCCTCGAGGATGCCAAGCAGAACCTGGCCCGGGTGAATGACATTTTTGAGGAAGTCACCCGGCAGATGAATTCGCTCAAGCGCCAGGCTTCCAAAGCCGAGCGCTATGCCAAGCTGCGGGAGGAGATGCGGGCCAAGCTGCGCCTGGTGCTGGCCAGCAAGTTTGCCCATCTCGAGCAGGAGAGCGCGGCCCTCGACACCCAGATCAGTTCTATCTCTGGAGAGATGCGACAACAGGCTGAGACCGTTCAGGAGGCCGAGGCCGAACATTCCGAGCGCACCCAGCGCGGTTATGCCATCGAGGCCGAGGTGCGCGAAAACCGAGAGCGCCTGAGCCAGCTCAAGCTGGAGTCGGACCGTGCTCTCGCCCAACGTCGTCATAACGAGGAACGCTGCGCGGAACTGGTGGCGCGCGCGGCGGCATCCGAGGCTGAACTGGCGCAGGCCCAGCAGCGGCTGGCTGCGCTGGCCGCGGAACGCGACGCCAATCGTCAGATCCTGGACTCGGCGGCGGGCGATCTGGCTGCCGCGCAACAGGAGTTGACTCAGAGTCAGCAGGAATCCAGCGCCACGGCTCAGGCTTTGGCTGAACTGGAGCGTCAGCAGGAACAATCCCGAGTCGCGATCGTGGAGGCGGTTGCGGCCGCTTCCGCTCTACGCAATCAGCACACCCAAGTCGAAGAGAGGCTGGCTGGAGTTGATCGCGAGGCGCAGCGCCTGCAGACTGAGATGGCCACCGCCACCTCTCAGATGGAAGCCTTTGGAGGACAGCGCGGCCAGTTGGGACTGGAATTCGAAACCGTATCGCAACGGGTCTCCGGATTGACCGAGGAGCTGCGCCAGACGCGGCAGGCGCTTGATTCCCGGCGCCACGAAGAGTCTGAAGCCAAGAACCACCTCGATAGCCTGCGGGCCGAGTATGCTTCCGCCATCGGCAAGAAGGGTTCGCTCGAAGCCGTCATTGCCGAGCATGGATACTCCACTGAGTCGGTGCGCCGGCTGTTTCAATCAGGAGTAATGCAGGGCGGAATGGCCCCGGCGGGCGTCCTGGCCGACTTCCTTGAAGTCGAGACCCGCTATGAAGGCGTGGTCGAAGACTTCCTGCGCGACGAACTGAACTACATCGTGGTGAAATCGTGGGACGCCGCGGACGAAGGTCTGCGTCTGCTCCGCACCGACGTAGATGGGCGCGCGACGTTCCTGGTGCATCCCGAGGATTCGCAGGCGAAATTCTCATTTGCCATTGCCGAGAACGCGCACCAGGTGCAGCCTGAGCGGCCGATTGTCCCGTTGAAAAATGCGATTCGCGTGCTCAACGGGTTTGGCCGATCGCTCGAAGTCATCCTGCCCAAGCTGCGCGACGGCTACATCGTGCCCGACCCCGCCTTTGCCCGCGAGCTGGCTCTCGAAAATCCCGATGCGTTCTTTCTCTCCCAGTCGGGTGAATGCTTCCACAACGTGACCGTGACCGGCGGCAAGCAGCGCGCGGAAGGCCCGCTCTCCATGAAGCGCGAGCTGCGCGATGTGCTGCGGCAGCTAGGAGAACTGGAACAGGGCTTGCGTCATGAAGAGATGCGCGTGCTGACTCTGGGCCGCGAAATCAAAGACCTTACTTCCCTGCTGGATCGTCTCGAAGGCGAAAAGCGCGAAGCGGAAAAGCAGGCCATGACGTCTGGCCACCTGTTGCAGCAACTGGAATCCGAATTCACCCGGGCCGGCGAACGCATGCAGACCTCGCAGCAGGAGTTGCACCGGCTGGAGGCTGAGCGCAGGGAAAAAGGATCGCTGCTCGACCAGTTACGGATGCGGATTGCCGAGGCAGAGCAACAGCGCGTCGAGCGGGAACATTTCGCGGCCGCGGGCCAGGAGCAACTCTCCAGCCTGCGCGAGCGCCGCGATCAGGCTGCGCACAACGCTTCGCAGTGCCTGGCCAGGGTGGCTACCCTCGAGGAACGCCATCGCAGCGCGACGGTTGGGCTGGATCGAATCGAGTCCCTGGTCGCGGAAATGATCGAGCGCGTGGTAGCACTGCGCCTGCAGCTTGAATCCTCGGCCGCCGAGAAACTGCAGCGCGAGACCGAGAACCAGGAGATTGCGATTCGCCTGGTGGATTTCGACGCCGAGCGCAATGCCGCTGAAACCCGCGACGGCTTGCTGCAGGTCGAGTCAGAACAGGTTCGCGCCCGTCTGGCGGAGATCGACGAGGCCTTGCACCAGGCCCGCCAGGTACTCGATCAGTTGCGCGATCGGCGCGGCGAACTGTCCGCGGCCGCAGCCAAATTACAGTCGGACGCGCAGTATATGGCTGAGACCTGCCTGAATGAACTCGGCGTCCAGACTCACGAACTGATGGCGGACTTGACCATCTCGATCGTCCGTGATGAACAGCTGACGATCGAAGACCAGATCTACCGCGACATGCGCACCCGCCTGGATGCCATGGGTCCGGTCAACATGATGGCGCTCGAGGAATACAAGGAGACTGCGGAACGGCACGCATTTCTCGAAACTCAAAGAAAAGATCTTTACGACTCCATCGAGAACACGCAGGCCACGATCAAAGAGATTGATACTTTCTCACGCCAGAAATTCGAAGAGGCCTTTCACAAGATCAACGAGAATTTCCAGGCCACCTTCCGCAAGCTGTTTGGCGGTGGTCAGGGCTTCATGCGCTTGACCGACGAGGAAAACAGCGCGGAGAGCGGCATTGACGTCGTGGCATCCCCTCCGGGAAAGAAGCTGCAGAACGTGTTGCTGCTCTCCGGCGGCGAGAAGGCGCTGACTGCCCTGGCGCTGCTGGTCGGCATCTTCCAGTATCAGCCCAGCCCATTCTGTATCCTCGACGAAGTGGACGCGCCACTTGACGAGGCCAACATCGGCCGCTTCACCGAGCTGGTGAAAGAGATGAGCATCCAGACCCAGTTCGTGCTTATCACCCACAGCAAGAAGACCATGAGCATCGCGCCCGTGCTCTACGGCGTGACCATGCAGGAGCCGGGAGTTTCCAAGCTGGTATCCGTACGCTTCGGAGCGACAGCGTAGCGCCAGTGGTGTGTGGGTCGGACACTCTTGTCCGACGCTTTTGAA
>JAIQFF010000195.1 GCA_020073395.1 Terriglobia bacterium | reverse complement strand
TCGACGAGGCCCAAAGCCTTCTGCCGGTTCTGGAGTCACTCCTGCGCACTGCCATTGACGGCAGGAAATTGATTGAAGCCGTTGACGCCGAACTCCAGGATCTCGCCCATCGGGTCTTTCTCAGCGGCGGGTTGCTGGTAAACATCATCCAAGTGGCGCGGCGCAAAGCGGAGCGTGAGAAAACCATCCAGCGCGTGAAAGACGCTCTCGCCGAAATCGACGCCACCGGTGTCCAGGTGAAAGACCTCGACATCGGATTGCTCGACTTTCCCTGTCAGGTCGAAGGGCGTACTGTGCTGCTGTGCTGGAAACTGGGTGAAAAGGGAATTACGCATTGGCACGACACCAGCGAAGGCTTCGCCGGCCGCAAGCCCATTGACGAGAAAATTGCCAAGGCAAAAAGGGCGAACTAGCCGTCAGGTCTCAGCCATCAGCAGAATCCTCCACCGCCGAGCCCGCAGAGAACGCCGAGAAAAACTTTTTTATCTTTTCTGCGATCTCGGCGGTGGATTGCCTTTAGCTGACAGCTGAGAGCTGACGGCTGACTTCAAGGCTTTCCGCCCTCATTCCATTTCGGCGTAAATGACGAATTCACCAGCCATCGGACTGGCCCCAACAGGGAGCCGATGGCTGCGTCCATGTGCCTGAAGTCGATGTGGGTCACATCGTCGCTGGGCTGGTGGTAGTCGCTATGCAATCCGTAGCTCGAAACGGTTTGGGCGACCACACCCTTGTTCGCCAGGACGTAGTTGTCGGAACGCGCGAAAAAATTCTGCTGAGGATGAGGATCTCCGACCAGCTTGGCTCCGCGAGCCGCCAGCGTGGGTCCGAGATTCGAACGCTCCCAGCCGGTGAGCCATACCATATCTGAGTTCACAGCTGGATCGGCGCGTCCCAGCATTTCGAATTCGAGGTTGGCCGCGATTTGCTTAAGCGGCACCAGGGGATGCTGCAGGAAAAATGTTGACCCCTGCCCGCCGGTTTCCTCGCTGCCGAACAGGGCGAAGATTACGGTGCGTCTCGGTTTCGGCCCGCTTCCCAGGACGCGCGCAAGTTCGAGCACGGTGGTCGTGCCCGAAGCATCGTCATCGGCTCCGTTGTAGATATCATCTCCGTTCACCGGCTGACCGATCCCCAGATGATCCAGATGCGCCGAGAGCAATACCGCCGTTGCTTGCAACTCCACGTCGCGGCCACGCAGGATGCCGACCGCATTCCAGGTGTATTTCCGTTCTGCAGTCGCAGGGCCATCGAAGCTGAGTGATGTGTTCTCCGGAAGGGCTTCGAGGGCGACGGTCGCTTCGGGACTAGCCTCCAGCAGGTTGAAATCGCTTTCCAGGCTCGAGGCTTCTGGTCCTTCGAGTTTCACGGGTAGCGTGGGCAGTTGCAGGGCACGCTGGAACTGCGCGGCGCGTTCCGGCGTAGCGGCGATGATCGCTGCCACCGCTCCTTTTGCCGCCAGCGAGAAGGCCTTGGTTCTTTGGCGGCGCCGGTCGTTTCCCAGTATGAGGACGATGGCGCCAGAGGTCTGCGGATCGTCTTCGTCAACTTTGATCACGCGCAATGGACCTGAGAAGTGGGTTTGCGCGAGAAAAAGCACTGCGAACTCCTTGCCGCAGGTCCAGGCAACTTTTTCTCCACCCGTGCCGGATTTCGCAAATGTGAGTTGTGGAGGCGCGCTGAATTTTGGCTGCAGCAACGCTGCCCGCTGAAGATAACCACCATCGTCCCCGGCAGGAGCGATTCCGTACGCTCGCAGTTGCGAGGCCACATAGGTCGCCGCAACCAGTTCGTCCGCCGTGCCGCTACCCCGCCCGCGCAGCGCGTCGGAAGCCAGAAATTCCATATGCGCCCGGATACAGGCGGCGCACAGTCGCGGTGCAGGTGCCGCCGCGACAGCGTGCCCTGGGCCTATCGGTGGTTGGTTGACCTGCGCAGGGGCGGGCTGAGTCTGACTGACAACAGCCTGAGAGAAAAGGACGAGGAGCAAGCCCAGGGGGAACAGAGGAAATCTTTTCATCGTGTCAGTTTGATGCGCCGTTAGCGGCCTAAGAGTGCCGTCCTAATTCCGAAAACAGCCTAGGCAAATCACGATACCACGAGGCGACGCACTGTCGGCCATTGTGGTTTCTGTTCGGTGGCTCCGTGCTCAGTCTCATCATTGCCATGAATGTTGTTCCCGCCATTCGCGACATCTTTCACGGCCGTATGACCCTCTGGAACAGCCTGATCATGATGCTGCCCCTTCTGGCGTTTCTCGGCATTCTTGGCTACGTTGAACTCCTGATTGCGCGCAGCGCGGATCCAGCCTTCGCGTTGTCCTTGTTGGTGCTGGTCGTTCTGAATGTCGTCTTCTTTATCCTGCTGCAGACTCCGACCAGGCTGGGTCGTGAACGCATGGATCAGGTGGAAGGCTTTCGGCAATTCCTGGAAGCCGTCGATCTTGATCGTGTCGATCGCATGAACAATCCTCACTGGAGGCCCACGCTGCATATCGACTACCTGGCCTACGCGATCGCGCTGGACCTGAAACAGGCTTGGGGCGACCACCTCGTGAACGCCATGATGAATACTGTGACCGTCGCCGAATAATACTGCGGTCGCGGGATCCACTGGGCTGGCATATTCGCCAAGCGAAGGGAGCCATTTTCGAGCTGGAGGGTATTCTCGACCTGGAGTAACTGAGGTCCGCCACAGACCTTAGTGCACACAGAAGTACACCCGCTCGTTCTGGCAAAAACCTGGTCTGCTACAATTCTTTTTAGCCACTCGCAGCGGACAGTGCCGGGAAAAGTACGTCTGCCGGGACCTTTTCAACATGCTTTGTTTTAAGCGGAAACTCAGTCTTTTGGCTACGTTTGCGGCACTGTTTTTGCTGGCCCTGGCGGCCGGTTGCCGTGGGTTCTTTGTTACCCCCACGCTGACCTCGCTGGCAGTGTCGCCCTCATCGGTATCGCTCATTCAAGGGCAGACCCGGCAGTTGGCGGCGACTGGCACTTACGCCGCAGACAACAGCACCAAGGATCTGACCGGAAGCGTTGACTGGACCACTTCCGATTCGACAGTAGCGACTGTGAGCCAGGGCGGTTTGGTCCGGGCAGCCGCGACTATCGCTAACCCTCCCGGTACTGCGACCATCACCGCCACATCCGGCACAATCACCGGCACTTCCACGATCACAGTAAACACTGGCCCATTGCTGTCCATTGCCCTTTCGGCTTCAACCCTTACTCCAACCGCCGGCTCGACCTTCACCTTGACTGCGCAGGGAACATTTTCCGGAAGTAGTCAGCTCCAGGACATCACCACTCAGGTGACTTGGAACAATGACAACACCACCGCCGTAAGTTTGAACCAGGGCAGCGGAAGCGCGACCGCGAATACCGGCACCTCAGGTCAAACGGCTCACATTTTTGCCACTTTGAACGGCATCAACAGCAATACCGTGACCATCAACGTGCAATGACCGCCATCGGCTGTATCGGAATCTGCACCGGAGGCGGCGACGCACCCGGCCTCAACGCCGTCATTCGCGCCGTAGTGAAATGCGCCTTCCTGAAGTATAAGTGGAAGATCATCGGCATCCCGGATGGATTCGATGGACTGATCTGGCCAGAGAAATCCTACGAGCTCAAGCTCAGGGATGTAAGCGGCATTCTGCCTCGCGGTGGCACTATCCTGGGCACCACCAATCGGGGCAACCCCTTCCGATATTGCACGGTTGAGAACGGCCAGGAGGTTGTCCGGGATATTTCCGATACCGTGATCGCCAACGCCCGTAAGCTGGGCATCGACGCCGTGATCAGCATCGGCGGCGACGGCTCGCAGACCATCGCCCTGGAACTTTTCCGCAAGGGTATGCAGATCGTGGGCGTGCCCAAGACGATTGACAACGATCTTTCGGCGACAGAAGTCACCTTCGGCTTTGACACCGCCGTTACCACCGCCACCGACGCGGTGGACAAGATCCACACCACCGCCGAATCACATCACCGGATCATGGTGGTGGAAGTTATGGGACGGGACGCTGGCTGGATCGCCGTCCAGGCCGGCATTGCCGGCGGAGCGCACGTCATTCTCATTCCCGAAATTCCATTCACCATCGAAAATGTCTGCAGGTTTGTCCGGGCGCGCGAGGGCTATGGCAAGCGCTTCACCATCGTGGTGGTAGCGGAAGGCGTCAAGCTTCCTCCGGAGTTGAAGGACAACCGGCGTGTCGGATCGGTGGGCAACTTGATCGGCAGTGCGATTGCCGCCTGCGCCGACAAGGAAGTGCGCGTCAGTGTGCTCGGTCACATTCAACGCGGCGGAACGCCCACGCCCTTCGATCGCATCCTGGCGACTCGCTTTGGTGTGGCCGCAGTCGATCTGATCGCCCAGGGTGGGTTTGGCAAGATGGTGTGTTTGCGCTGTGGGCGTGTTGAGGTAGTAGATATTGCCGAGGCTATTGGTCATCTGAAGACGGTCAGCCCCGACGGTCAATTCGTGCAGACCGCCAAAGCCATCGGTATTTCCTTCGGCGACTCCAGTCCTCAGGCGTAGTCTGGGGCAGAAAGCGGACACCTGGCAGGGCCTGTTGCATTGTCCAGATCCAGTTTTGCTCGAGCTTCGTAGAAGTTTGACGCCGTGAAATACCGCCGCCCATTTTTCGAATGCTGCTTTGTGCCGCTCCTGCTGGCTGGTGTAAGTCTGCTCGGCGGCTGCGGCCGCAACAAGGGTGGCACCAGAGAGATGGCCTACGTGTCCGCCCCGCAAGCCTTTCTGCGCGACCAGGTGGCCGCGGTTTACAACAAAGCCGGAACTGTAAAGAACGGCGAGGCGGTGCAAGTACTCGGACGAGACCGCCGTTTTGCCCGGGTCCGCACCTCCAGCGGGGCCGAGGGATGGCTGGAACAGCGTTACCTGATAAGCCAGCAAACCTACGACGCCTTCCAGAAACTGACTGAACAGTCGCGCGATGAGCCAGTCCAGGCGACCGCAGTTGCGCACAGCCAGAGCAACATTCACCTTCAGCCGCTGCGTGATGCTGAACATCTCTATCAGATAGACCAGGGGGCCAAGGTGTCGCTGCTGAAGCGCGCCAGCAGCGAGAAAATGCTGTCTGGCGGACAGGCCCGCGTCAGCGCCGGCAAAGAAGGAGCCGCGCCCCTCACCCCGCCGCCCCTGGAAGACTGGTGGCTTGTCCGCGATGAACCGGGACATGTGGGTTGGGTCCTGGGACGCATGTTGGATGTGGATGTGCCGCTCGAGATCGCGCAGTACTCCGAGGGTCAGCGCCTGGTGGCTTCATTTGTGCTGGATCACGTCGGCGACGGCGACCGGCAGGTTCCGCAGTACCTGGTGTTGTTTACCGAGAACAAGGATGGCATGCCCTTCGACTACAACCAGGTCCGGGTCTTTACCTGGAACGTCAAGCGGCATCGTTACGAAACCGCTTATCGCGAGCGCAATCTCAACGGCGTTCTGCCGGTGACGGTCTCGCATGAGAACTTCGACAAAGAAGGCGATCTGCCATTTTTCGTGGTGCGAGTCAAGGATGATGCGGGAAATGTGACTGAACGCAAGTACAAGCTGAACACCCCGATTGTGCGTCGAGTGCTGGCGCCGGGAGCGGAGAAGGAAGTCGCCAATCCGTCAGGTGTCGCCAGACATCGGTCGTCAGTCGTCAGGAAAAAGAGACACTAGCTGCACCGATCGCCAGGCCCCCAAGAATTCGATAAAGGGTTTTGAAATTCCTGACACTGGGCTGGCACGCACGGATTTTGCCGGACCTTGCCTCAGCTAGAACGAGCGATGCACAAGTGAATGGCATGCAGTACACAGAGTGATCAGATTTTCCTCAGAATCATCGCCGCCCTTGCTGCGAAGGGTTTGGTGGTGGATCTCCAAATGAGATCTTGTGCCGCAACCCTGGCATTTCCATCCGTCACGCCGTAGTATCCGTTGCCGAAGGTGATCGTACAGGTTGGGATCCAGCCTAACGCGAGGCTGTTTGGGCCGGATCCGATTCACGAAGCTTTCTCGATCACGTCGTGCAGAAAAGCCTGCCGCTGGTTGCCAGGCAGGAATTTGAAGAACCGTGACATGGACTGCAGGAGCGCCGTTGGGTCTTCATTTTCGAGGTTCGCTCCCGCTAGGAAGTCCGCACAGATCATCTCCAGACAGTAGCCGCGGGACTTGTCCGTGCCCAGCATTGAAGCTGCCGTCTCAATCGCCTGCTCGACGACTGGAATCTGGGTCTTGTACAGCTTGAAGTAGATAATTTCCCACGGTTCCATTTCCCGCCCCGTCAGTTCCTTCTCCACCTCCCGCTTGAACTGATCCTTGGGTAGCGAACGCGCCTTGTGCAGCCAAGTTGCACAATCGAACTCCTGCCCATCCCTCCTGGCCACCTTCGCCAACTCCAGTCCTTTCGTCCACCCCACTTCCTTCAGTTCCCGCCTGGCCTGCGGTGGCAAGTGCTCATGGATCGACATGAGGTAGTACGCCTTCCGCCGGGATTCCGGGAACCGCCTCGCCAAAAACTCGTCAAAAGACGTCAGTGTCTCCAGCCGCCAGTACTGACCTGCCCGCACTTCGCAGAGGTATCGTCCCAGTTCTACAAACCGGGTATCCCGTTCGGCTTCAGACCTGCGTTCCAAGGCCAGGATCTCGTCGATCTTGGTCAGAACGAACAGGGCCCGCTTGCGATTGAGCTTGGGCAGCATCGGCGGCATTTCAGTACGTAAGTTCGTCAAACAAACCAAAGTCTTCTGCTCCCGGGCGTCGTACCAGCGCATTTTCGGTCAAGTCGGGCCGTCCTAGGCAGAGCCCAATATAGGGACAGCTGGTGCAGGGGTTCTGGGGGAAGCGGATGCCGCTGTGAGGCAGGAACTCGGTCGCCTCGATCCTCCGGATCGAGTCCTGGACCAAATGGCCAAATTCCTCGCGCTGTTCGTCGCTGATGGTGGTTCGGAAATACTGAATCTCGACCAGCCGCTTGCGGACAAATACCACCTGAGCCACGTCTGCGATGCCGGTGACCCAGGAGTAGCACACCAGCTGTGGATCGAGAGCGAGCAGTCCTGTCGGTTCCTCGGGATAACGGCTGGCAGTGGTGTTCCACTCCAGCAGGCAGGGGGTGCCGTCGAGCTCCCCTAGGTCGTCTACGAACGCCACAAAAGCATTCTGGCCGACCAAAGGCTTGGTGAACCTCACCTGCAAGTTACGCCGAGGCTGGCGGATGCGAACCCGGTCATCCTGGGCGAATCGGTCCAGCAGCTGCACTCCCGATTGCAGCATGCGGTCCCAGCTATCCCGCTCGGAATAGAGGAGATCGCTGTCCCGGTAGCTAGCCCACTCCTGGTGGAGCACGGCAGCGGCATCTTGTCGCTGGAAGTAGGCACCTACGGCCAGCTCGAACGCTCGACCGAACAGCATGGCCGCCCGGGTGTCTTTCTCTTTCCAGCCATCGAGGTAGCGATGCCTGTAGCGGCGCGGGCAAGACAGGTACTGGCTGATCTGGGTATAGCTGTAGGTCATGAGGATACCTCCGACCCGCGAGTATCAGTCTCATTGAAGACGGATAGCTCTTCCCAGCGCGCCGCTGGCGCAAAGCCGTCGAAGTTGAGCATGGAGATGCCGTGTACCGTGACTTCATTGACCTTGACCACGCCCCACAGGTCGATCAGGGCCTTGTCGTCGATCTCATTTTTTCCCAGCAATTCGGCGTCGTATCCGAAGTCGCGCAGGAACCAGCTCAGCTTCCACATCGCCCTGGGTGTGCAGTACAGGCGTCCGGTCATGAAACACCCGGTCAGATGTTTGGGCTTGAGTACGGCGAAGCGGATCTCGTAATAGGGCTTCTGCTTGTGCCAGCGATACTGGGCCCGATCCACCCGGACCAGGAAGATCCCGTCCGGAACCGAGTGAATGGCCGACACATCCGCTTGGCGGAGCGACTCGAAGTAGCGCCTCATGCTGCACCTTCCTTGTTTACGGGATAGCTGTTGAGCTGGCAGAGCAAGGCGTTCCGATCCTTCTCGGCCCAGTCGGCCAAATGTGCGACGAAGGCTTCGACTTGTTCCCGGGAGGCTTCGCGGAGGCTCTTGGTTCCGCAGAAGTCGACCGCGTAGGACTT
>JAIQFF010000194.1 GCA_020073395.1 Terriglobia bacterium | reverse complement strand
CATCCCCGGACGCTTCGGCGCCTACGGCGGACGCTACGTCCCGGAAACGCTCGTGGCTGCGCTCGAAGAACTGGAGATTGCCTACAACCGCGCGCGCCACGAACGAAAATTTCAGCGCGACCTCGACTACCTGCTCAAGCAGTACGCCGGCCGTCCCACGCCGCTCTTCTTTGCCCGCCGCCTGACCGATAAACTCGGCATTTCCAAACGGATTGTCTTTTTCAGCGTGCGCAGATCGGTTTCCACGTTCCAACGCAGACCATACAGTTGCAAAATCTCGTCTGCGGGCGAATCGAGCGTAGTGAACAGATACAGCTTCGTCGGACCGCTGCCGTCACTCGGATAAACTTTGCGGACGATCAGGCGTCCGCTCACACAGGCATCGGGCGGCCAGCCGGGGTGGCCATCACAATCCCAGCGGCTCGGTTTCCAGTTCACTCTCTGGTCCGTCCTGCTGCAAAGCACCGGGCCGAACGGACGTTTCGCCCTTGCCGGAGTCAAGCGCAAAAGCACCGGACGATTCCGCTGCTGTGCCGTCCAAGCGACCGAAAACACCCCGAAATTCTGGTCTCCCATCACCCCTGCTCTCGCCGGCAGTTGGTCCATCAACTCTTCGACTAGTCCCTGCTCACTGACGGCTTCGGGCCCATGGACCGGCCCCCATCGCGGGCGGGTGGCTAAACCGCAATGCACGTCGTGTCCGACCAATACACGCATTATGGGCCAGTGGGACACGCCGTGTTGATTGCGGCTGGGAGGATACGCCTCAAGCAACGGCTGCGTGTGAGGCATGAGCAATGTCGAGCCGTCGAGAATAAACATATCCCCCTTGGGTCCGGAGCCCGGATGGGATCTCGACTCCATAAGCTGTTGGAACGTCGTGGTATTCACTTGCTCCACCACCTGCAACGGCAAGTGCTGCCGCGCCTGATTATAACCCCCGGTGTGACTGGAAACAGTGCGTTTGCGCAAGCGTTGGCTCGGCCGTGGAATCAAACTCGCTGGCAAGCCCCGCACCACCTCCTGCACGGCCACCCACAGGGACCCTTTGTCGTCCAAACGTTGAAAAATCATGAGCCAGATGACGACCGGCAGTGTGAAAACGCCATTGTGGTGGTGCGGCTTCAGAGGCAGCGACAGATGCTCGAAGAATGCGACGGGAACCACCTTGAGAAACAGCTCCAGGACCGATGCCATCCTTTTCTTCTGTTGCAGCCCGGGAGGAACGGAACTCTGGGGAGGATTGTTCATGGGCAGGGCCTCGCATATACGGCACGGGGGCGGCGCTTGGAAAAAGCCCCACGGGCGCTTTCCGTGCGATATCTCCTGAGAATCGGCGATTGAGCAGGGCTTCCAAGAAATACCTCGACATTTTTGCTTGTCCTACGGTATTATTACCGTAGGACAAAACGATTGATCCTGCAATATGAAAAAAATGGAACAGGCACGCAGGGAATCCCTACTCGCCGTATATGCACAGCAGTTCGCTGGGCTAAAACGAGAACTCGAGCAAGTGCGCTATTTCTGCAAGGGAAGTGTGCTGAAACGGATGATGAAGTGTGGACAGCGGCGTTGCGCCTGTCACCAGGACCCTGCTAAACGCCACGGACCGTACTTCGAATGGACATATAAAGTAAAGGGCAAAACCGTTAACGTTCGGCTTCGCCCGGATGAGGCACCCGTCTACAAAGCCGCAACTGACCAATACCGCAAACTAAGATCCCTTCTGGCTCGGATGGAACGATTGTCTCGCCATGCCGTCGTTCGCCTCGCCGAGAAATTGCGCTCGGACAATTCAGGTCCCAGCCGCACACGATGACGAAGCCAACACCTCCGTGCCCCAAAGAAGTCTTGCCAGAAAACCCTGGCTTCCCAACAATCTAAAACGTCAGCAGCGATAGTCATACTCAAAAACTATGCGGCATTACCCCACATGGTGTCACCTTTCTGACGATTATTGGTGTGCTGAGCAGGGGCGCGATAATTGATTGGTTTAGCCGGGGATTTAATCAAATAAACTGATGGATGGTACGAAACCCCCTCGAAAAGCTTGACTGAAGCTTTCCGAGGGAGTCTCTTGTCTCCTTTACCGACCAAAGTGAAGTAGGCCTCTTTTGTACCAAACCCTGCTCGCCGATTCCAGCCTTTACACATTCCTTTTTAAGCTCGATGAAGATCTCGCCGCCAGCTGCAGGCAAGGTGGTTGTGCCTGCAGCGGCTCCTTGCATAGCGCCAGGTATCCGCGCAAACCCCGAGGACTGCCGCCCGGCCTCGAAGACAAATACGACAGCCGATTCAGTTTCTGCTGTGCCCGGGAGGGCTGTCGCCGCAGAAGCACCCCGGCTTCGTTTCGGTTTCTGGGCCGAAAGGTATTCGTGGCGGCCGTTGTAGTTCTTGTTTCCGCGCTGCGGCATGGCGCCACGCCGAAACGGGTGGCGATGCTGCGCGAGCTCACGGGAGCAAGCCGGCGCACGGTCGAGCGCTGGCGTGAATGGTGGCAGGACGGCTTTGTCAGAAGTCCTTTCTGGGAAGCAGTGCGCGGCCGGCTGAAAACTCCGGTCGACAGAAAGACTCTGCCGCTATCGCTCTTGAACGCATTTTCCGGCCAGGAAGAAAAAAACGGATTGATCAGCCTGCTTGGCCTCCTGCTTCCGCTGTCCACGCCGATGCAGCCTTTTTGATGGCCGCCGCCTGCCCGCAGAAGACGCCGGTCGCTGGCCTCCGGCGGTGTCTGATAGCGTTCGTTCCCGTGGGCGGACATCGGGGTCCCCTCCGCCCGAAAGGAGCGAACCGCAATGTCGCAACAAGAACAAGTCCGGCCGCATGACCGTTGGGCGCACCTGCGTTTCTCGATCGTGGGAGCGCTTCTGGCCGCGCCCCCGGCACAGGGCGAGCTGAAAGCCGAACTCGAGAGGCTGGCCTACAAGGAGTGGATCCACCCCATCTCGGGACAACCGGCTCGTTTCGCGGTGTCTACCATCGAGCGCTGGTACTACGCTGCGCGCGCGGCCAGGACCGATCCGGTCGGGGTTTTGCGCCGCGCCCTGCGCAAGGATAGCGGCCGGCAGCGTGTCCTGGACGACAATCTGTGCCGGATGATCGAGGCGCAATACCGGGCTCACAAGCGCTGGAGTTACCAGCTTCACTTCGACAACCTTCAGGTTCTGGTCCGTGCCGATCCGAAGCGCCCGCCGATGCCGTCGTATTCAACCATTCGGCGCTACATGAAAAACCACGACTTCGTCCGCCAGTCCCTTCCGCGCGGCAAGGATACAGCCGGTCTTCGGCGGGCCGAACAAAGGCGCGAAACGCGCGAGGTGCGCAGCTACGAGTCCGGGTATGTCAGCGCCTTATGGCATCTCGATTTTCACCACGGTTCACGCAAGGTCATGACCCCGGAGGGCACGTGGACCACGCCGCTGCTGCTCGGAATCCTGGATGATCGCTCCCGCCTGGTCTGTCATCTTCAATGGTATCTGAGCGAGACCGCTGAAGATCTCATCCATGGCTTATGCCAGGCCTTCCTCAAGCGCGGCCTGCCCCGTTCGCTTCTGAGCGACAACGGCGCGGCCATGACCGCATCCGAAACCCGCCAGGGGCTGGAGCGTCTCGGCATCATTCATGAAACCACGCTGCCCTATTCGCCCTACCAGAACGGCAAGCAGGAATCGTTCTGGGGACAGGTCGAAGGACGACTGCTGGCCATGCTCGACGGCTACCGGGATCTGACACTTCCTTTCCTGAACGAATCGACACAGGCCTGGGTCGAAATGGAGTATCAGCGACAGGTGCATTCCGAAACCGGCCAGGCCCCGCTCGACCGTTTTCTCGAATCCCCTGATGTCGGCCGGGTGTGCCCTTCGGCCGATGACCTGCGCCTTGCTTTTTGCCAGGAAGTCTCCCGCAAGCAGCGAAGGAGCGACGGCACCATCTCAATCAAAGGAGTACGATTCGAGATTCCCGCGCGCTTTCGTCACCTCCCCCGCCTCTCCGTCCGTTATGCCTCCTGGGATCTTGGATACGTTCACCTGACCGATCCGCGCTCGGGAAAAGTCCTGGCCCGCATTTACCCGCTTGACCGGGAGAGCAATGCCGATGGACTCAGACGGAGCCTGACGGCTATCGGGAACGCCCCCGAAACCGAAAACATGGCCGCCCCTCAGAACGAGGTGGCGCCGCTTCTGCGAAAGCTCATCTCGGATTACTCCGCAACCGGCCTGCCCCCGGCCTATCTGCCCAAAACAACTGAAAAGGAGGATTCATGAACCGCAAACTGACTGCCGTCTTTGGCCTGAAATGGAACCCCTTCATCCCGGAAATCCCCGACGAGGCCCTCCTGCGCACTCCGGCGGTCGATCACTTCTGCTGGCGTGTCGAGCAGCAGTTGCGCGACGGCGGTTTCGCCCTCGCCACCGGAGACTCGGGCACCGGTAAATCAGCCGCTTTGCGTCTGCTGGCCCGCCATCTTTCCGGTTTGCCGGAAGTCCTGGTCGGCTGCCTGAACCGACCCCAGAGCCGGCTCGGCGACTTCTACAGGGAAATGGGCGAAGTCTTCGGCCTCTCCCTCTCACCGCATAACCGCTATGCGAGCTTCAAGGTACTGCGCGAAAAATGGGAGGCTCATCTCGCCGCCACCCTCTGGCGCCCGGTCCTGGTCGTCGACGAAGCCCAGGAAATGAAACCCGATGTCCTGTCGGAATTACGCCTGCTTTCGAGCACGAACTTCGATTCCCACTCCGTCCTGACGGTCGTTCTGGGCGGCGATGGACAACTGCTCGAACTGCTCCGCCTGCCCCGGCTGATTCCGCTCGGCACTCGTATCCGCACTCGCCTGAATCTGGAGTACGCCACCCCGAAGCAACTTGCCGAGCTGCTCGCCCACTTGCTCTCTCAGGCCGGGAATCCGCGCCTGATGACTGCCGGCCTTGTGACTACCTTGTGCGAACATGCGGCCGGAAATTGCCGCATGCTCTGCAACATGGCGGCTGAACTCCTCACCGAAGGCCTCAACCGTGAAGTCACCCAGCTCGACGAAAAACTGTATCTGGAAGTCTTCGGGACCGCCCCGAAGCCGAGGAGTCGATCCGATGCCCGCAGAACCGCAGGATAAATCACAAACCCTCTGGACCCGGGTATTGGATGCGGTGGCGGAGAAAATCTCCCCGCACGCCTTCGATACCTGGTTCCAGCCTGTCGTCTTCACTTCATTCTCTGACGACGCAGTCCGCCTGACCGTCCCGAATGATACCTTCCGGCAGGGCCTGCTCGATAACTATGGAAACCTTCTTGGCGATATCCTGGCCGCGATTATCCCGTTCCCCTGCCGCCTGGAAATCATGCTGCACATCGAGGATCGAGTTTCTGACGCACTGTCTCTTCTGCCCGTCATCCACATATCCGAGGTCGAGTCCGATGCGGAGAAACAATCCTGGCTGATCGAACGGCTCTGGTCCACTCATGCCGTAGGCTTCGTTTCCGGCCCGCCCAAGTCGTTCAAAACCTGGACCTGTCTCGAAATGGCGGTCTCCGTTGCCTCCGGTACTCCCTGCTTCGGCACTTTCCCCGTGCATCGCTCCGGACCCGTCCTGCTCTTTGCCGCCGAAGATCCCATGCCGGCTCTCCGCTCGCGATTGGAATCCCTGGCGCAAAACCATGGCCTGACTCTCGACCAGGTCGACATTCGCGTCATCCGCGCCGATTCCTTGCGTCTGGACCGCCCCGGGGATCGTGAGAAACTCGCGGCTACCATCGATCATCATCGCCCCGCGCTGCTCATCCTCGATCCTCTCGTGCGCCTGCACTCCCTCGACGAGAACCAGGCGGGCCCCATGGCCGAACTCCTCGGACACATCCGCGCCCTGCAGCGCTCCTTCGGCACATCCATCGCCATCGCTCACCATTCGCGAAAGAACGGCGCCCGTTCACCCGGACAGAGCTTGCGGGGAAGTTCCGACCTTTACGCTTTCGTCGATTCCCTCGTCTCTCTCCAGCAGCGCAACGGCCACGTGACACTGTCCGCCGAACACCGGTCGGCTGCCGGTCTTCCACCGCTGCCGCTCGAACTCGTGGCGGCAACGCAGAAGGACCGCGCCCCAACATTGCGGATCGCAACCCGCCAGAAAGATGATCCCGCGGAGCAGGTGGACCTGACGGATCGCATCATCGCGTTTCTCTCGGAGTCACAATCAGCATGCACTGCGGATTCAATGAGGGCGACCCTGCAGGTCAGGAAACAGCGCGTGCTCGAAGCTCTGCGCGCTTTGCTCGCAAAAGGCCAGATCCAGCGCGATGGCAAGCATTACATCATGGCAAATAATAACGCGGGGATTTAAACCGGCTTCTTTGATCCGGACCAGGTTCCCTCTCATAGCCTCAAACGGGAACGGAACCGGGAACCGCGCCGGGCAATCCATTGCAGTCCAACCCAAAACCACCAATTATCGTGAAAACTCCACCATCACAAAAATCGATCACTCTCAATTGACGCGAACCTCGCGATTTTCCTGCGCACCACGCGCACGGCGTGGAGAAAGGAAAGTCTGTCCGGGTCCTCATTTGCCTTCAGCGCCGCTTCATGCATTAGACCACGGACGGCGAAGTGAGCCATCATCAAGCCATAGAACTCCTGCCGTACCAGATCTGGGGTCTTGCTTCGTAAAACAATACGGGAGCCGCGCAAATGCGTCTTGAGTTCGTCCAAGGCCGTTTCGATTTCCCATCGTTCATGGTAAAGCGCCGCCAACTCAGTCGCCGGCGCCGCCTCGTGATCCAAAATCGTGGTCAGCAGCCGGTAGATAGGTTCGGCTCCGTCAACCCCTTCCAGCCTATATTCGATAACGCGTACGACAACTCCGTTCCGACCGTGACGCTGCTCCTTCGGCGATGCATAGACTCTGCTCAGATAGGAGCCGTCGGTCAGGCGCCTTTCGCAGGGCAAACGCAGGTTCTTTTTTACCCTCCAGAGCAGGTCTGCGCCAGTCGAACGCGCCTGGTTCCACAATTCAAACCCAAAGAAATTACGGTCCGCAAGACACAACATCCCTTTGCACAAAGATGGCAGTACCTCTTTGGCCAGCGTGATCTCCCCTGTGTTTTGGCCCGCCATCCGCGTTCCAAACAACACATGGGTTCCGTTCTCCACCAGAGATACGAGCCGCAACTGCGGAAACGCGCTACTGCCGCGACTCGCCGCGGGGCGCCCGAAGGCGGTTTCGTTCTCCTTCTGGTCGGCGACATCCAATGTGCTGCCGTCCAGGCTGACGAGATGCCAGCTCCGATACCACGCACCCTTCGTCGACTTTATGGCGATCGGCTTGACCACCTCATCGTGAAGCCTTTGAAGCGGTTCCCACCCCAGCCGGGTGCGGGCCTGAGAGATGCCCGATTTGCCGGCCGCCTTGACCGTCGCACCCGGCCCCAGAAGCCATTTGATTCCTTCGAGAAGGCAACGCAGGACTTCGCGATACGACGATTGCATATACAAAGCCAGGGCGATCACGTAATAGACAACTACATGTGCGGGCAGATCTCTCTGCCGTATGCTGGTTCTACCGGTACTTTTGAGAGCGGCCCCGATCAGATCGACTGGAAAGCTATTCGTAATGACACCCAGACTGATGTAATCGGTAATGCGGGAGCCGCTTGGAAGCTCAGCAACAGTGCGTGCCATAGGCGGTCCTCCTGTGTGATCTTATCACAGGATACCGCATTTTATTCCTTAAGTGAACAGTATTGGGGTTAAAGCGCAGAAGTCAGAGTTTCCCGAATATTCCGAACAACTGTCTCCTTCGGGCACATGCGGCATGTGCCGTGGTCCTGTTGAGCCGCTTTTCTGCGGGCATCAAAGGTGGAGCTCCTTTCGTATTCCTTCCGCCAGCCACTGGCGGATCAGGGTCTGATAAGGAATCGATTTCATCGTGGCAATCTTGCGGAGCGCCTGGATCTGGGCCGGATCAAGCTTGATGGAAACATTCTGAAGCCGACGACTTCTCCGGCCGGCGAGTAGCTGGCTGCGCAATTCTTCGTCGAGTGCAAACTCAACAGTCCCGTCCTGAAGTTCCCCGAGCACGCCATGGCGTTCATAGTATTCAGCGACGTTTTCCTTTATTCTCGTTGCGCGCTTTGACATGGCTCAATGTTCCCTTTGACCGAGGTAAT
>JAIQFF010000193.1 GCA_020073395.1 Terriglobia bacterium | reverse complement strand
GGGACGTTTCATCATCCTGCGCGTGACTTACGGTCTGACGCCGGGCGGAAAGCCTCGCATTGAGTACGCGGACCTGAAAAGACATTTCGCAGGCTTTCAGAATGCCCCGTCATTGGCAGGGACCCGGGAAGCCGTGCGCCGAATACGCGCGACCAAGGCCATGCTGATCACCCCAGGAGACGAGGACTGCCGCAGTGCCGGCTCGTTCTTCAAGAATCCCGTGCTCGCCGCGGACCAATACCACGAGTTGACACTGCTCGCACAGGTCAAGGGCTTGCAGGTCCCCAGTTATCCCGCGCTCGATGCCCAGAAAAAGGTTTCAGCTGCATGGCTGGTGGAGCACTCAGGCTTCAGCAAGGGCTACCGCAGCGGCCACGTCGGTATTTCGCGCAAGCATGCGCTCGCCATCGTGAATCGCGGAGACGCCTCCGCCGCCGACATTCTGGGGTTGAAAGACCACATTCAGCAGCGCGTGGAAGAACTCTGGGATATTCATCTCGAGCCCGAACCCGTATTTGTGGGCTTCTGAGTTCTCGCCTCATCTCTTGGGTATCTTGCGAAAGGGGTGTTCGAAACTCAGATAGAGAAAGATGGCCCTTTCACCCGCGCTCGGCCCGACCCCAAGCGGTACTCCGATCCCCGGAACAATCTGCAGCCCATTTTTGAAGTTGTAAGCCCATCGAATTCCGGGGCTGAGGAAAAGCGAGCTTGTCCAATCCGTGTGGTTGCTGGCCACCACGCTTTGGGAGCGGGCGAACACGGTTTCCAGCATTACATTAAAGCGATTGGTAGCGAGCCAGATGAAGCTCTGGCCGAAGTTGTAGCCGGCAGTGGCGGCCTGGTGACCCGAGGCGTCCTGAGCGTGTGGAAAGAAAGTTGCTCCGGCGTTCCAGTGGCTGACCAGCTTCTTGCTGAGGACCACGCTCAATGGAAGGCTGGTTTGCAAACCGAAACTGCCGGCGCCCCGACCCTGAGCAGAATCGCCGGTGGGAAATATCAGGCTGAGGCGAGGGGAGAAGGCAACGCGAGTGTCTCCACTTCCAACCAGTTGGTAACGGTAGTTCAGGAAAACATCTCCGATGCCGGCCCCGGAACCGGGAAAAGACCCGGAGTGCAATGCGACCAGAGTGTAACTGAGCTGGTGGCGTTCGTCGCCGGGAACCGGCCACTCCTGGGTGAAGGTGTAATTCCAGTCCTTGCTGTCAAAGAAACGGGTGAAGCTGGAAATGTGCTGCACTACGCCGAAGTTCTGGTTGTAAGCCTCCTCCACCAGAAAACTGTTGTCCTGAATGCCGGGTGTGGGAGCGGGCGCCGGGTCTTGCTGGCCCAGGGAATTGACGCCAAGCAGGACAATCGCCGCGAGGACGAAACCCGAGTGACGAACCTCCCAAAACCCGTTCCATAATTTAGCCATGATTAAGTAAATCACATAATCATCTTAGCCATGATTAAGTAAATCACATAATCGTTAGTTAACTCAATCACTGCTTTCCGGAGGTACCCCGCTGATCGGCCCATCGTCGGGCTTCTTTGAAAATTGCGGCAAACATTGGGTGAGTGAGCTTACCGGTTTGGGTGTTCTGGTTTGAGGGATGGTAGGAGGCCAGCAATATCCGGTCATCAGGCATCTTGTAGCTGGCCCCGTGCCGGAACGGATAAGGATTTTTGCTTAAGAGCAGACCTCGACGCTTGAGGTAGTTGAGGTAAGCTTCGAATCCAATCCTGCCTAGTGCCACTACCACTGTGACATTCTTGAGTCCATCCATTTCGCGGTCTAGATAAGGGGCGCAGTTGGCCAGTTCCTTGGGCAGAGGCTTGTTATCGGGCGGCGCGCAGCGGACCGCGGCGGTGATGTAGAGGTCTCGGAGTTCAAGCCCATCATCGCGCCTGGTGGCGTCAGGTTGATTCGAGAACCCGGCCTCGTACAGAATCGGATACATGAACTTGCCGGAGGCATCGCCGGTAAACGGCCGTCCGGTGCGGTTTGAGCCATGGGCTCCGGGCGCCAGGCCGAGCACCAGGATACGCGCGTTGGGATCGCCGAAGCCGGGGACGGGCCTTCCCCAATACTCCCAAGCGACGTAGGCGCGGCGCTTCTCGCGTGCGATTTTCTGGCGATATTCGACCAGCCGCGGACAGCGTGTGCAGGCGATCACTTCGCGGTTCAGTTGAACCAGCCAGGCGGGCATTCGAGTCATTGTATAAGGAACCGCAATGCTAGACTTCTGATAGAGGCGGCAGATGTTGACGCGTAGAAAATTTCTCGGCCAATTTCTTATCGGAGCTTCAGCCCTGGTTACGGTCGCCGGGGCGGACACAGTTTTCCTCGAACCACGTCATTTGGTTTCAGTGCCCATCGACGTGCGATTGAAGCGACTACCCGACGACTTTCACGGCTTTCGCATTGCTCAGATCAGCGACGTGCATTTCGGTCCTTACATGGGCAAAAGTTTTCTAGAGCAGGCCGTACAGAGGGCGCAATCCTTTCATCCAGATCTGCTGGTTCTGACCGGAGATTTTGTTTCCCATCCATTCGGCGAATTTAATGGCATACGGGGAGCGCGCTATGCTGAGCCCTGCGCCGATGTTTTTGCCATGGTTACAGGGATCCCGGTGGTCGCCATCCTGGGGAACCACGACCATTGGAACGACGGGAAGATTGTCGAAGGCGCATTGCATGATCGTGGGATCCAGGTATTGCGAAACCGCTCGCTTCCGTTGGAGCGTGGCCGCAGCCGTATCTGGATCGCCGGAGTCGATGACGCATTGGTACAGGCAGCAGACCTGACTAAGAGTCTGCACGATGTTCCAGCATCGGAGGCTGTCGTGCTGCTGGCCCACGAGCCGGACTTTGCCGATTACGCGGCGCGTTTCCCCGTGGACTTGCAACTTTCCGGACACTCTCATGGCGGCCAGGTAAGGTTGCCGGGAATCGGCGCACTGATACTTCCACGCCTGGCGGAGAAATACCCAGAGGGGTTGAACCAGGTAGGAGCTTTGCAGGTGTATACCAACCGCGGTCTGGGTGTAATCAACCCTCCGGTGCGTTTCAATTGTCCGCCCGAGGTTACGTTTGTCACCTTGCTTCCCGCCCTGCCAGTTTGACGGTGCTCTCGTCTAGTCTTTACACTCAGATTTACAGCCTGTGCTGTTCGACTCCGAGTCTAGTCCCGAAATGGAACGGTTCGAACGGTCAAAGCCCGAAAGGCGAATGTGAGCCCCACTGAAACCAGCAGCAGCACCCGGCGGGAGATCGCGGTTGAAATACCTGTCGAGGAAGTAACTCGCGAGACGAATTCCCTGATCCAGAAATATCAGAAGCTGGCGCGCATCCCCGGCTTCCGCCGCGGACACGTCCCCGCCTCCGTCATTCGCCAGCGTTTTGCCGAAGATCTCAAGAGCGATGTAGTGGAGGCGCTCGTCCCCCGCTACTTCCGTAAAGAGGCCGACAAGCAGGGCCTGATCCCAGTGTCGCAGCCCCAAGTCACCGACCTGCAGCTGAAAGATAACGAGCCATTGCGCTTCAAAGCCAGTTTCGAAGTCATGCCCGAAATCAAGGTGGACGGCTACAAGGAATTGCGTGTCGAAAAACCTGAAGTCACGGTTACCGATGAAGAAGTCGAGCAGTCGCTGAACGGCGTGCGCGAGCAGCATGCAACCTTCACTGCGGTGGAAGGCCGCGCCCTCGCGGATGGCGACTACGCCCAGGTGTCGCTCGACGGCAAGCCCAAGGACGGTGAAGATAAACCGGTCCACATGGATGAAGTGCTGGTCGAAATCGCGGGCAAGAACACCATGCCGGAGTTTACCGAAAATCTGCGTGGTACCTCGCCGGGCGACGAGCGCGTCTTTGAAGTGACCTATGCGCAGGACGCAACCGAACAGCGCTTGGCGGGAAAAACATTTACTTACACCGTCAAGGTGCAAGCCATCAAGCAGAAGAGCCTGCCGGAACTGGATGACCAGTTCGCCCCGCAACTGGGAGAGTTCAAGACCCTGGACGAGGTGCGCCAGCGCATCCGCGAAAGCATGGAATCCGAGCGCAAGCACGCCGCCGAGCACCAGGCCAAGGACAAGCTGGTAGCGGAACTGGTGAAGCGCAGCGAATTCGAGGTGCCGGAGGCGCTGGTGGACCGGCAGATCGATGTGCGCCTGGAGCGCGGCCTGCGCGCCCTGGCGGCGCAGGGCATGAAAGCCGAAGACATCAAGAAGATGGATTTGAACCGGTTGCGGGTGGGACAGCGGGAGCAAGCGCTGCAGGAAGTTAAAGCGTCATTGCTGCTGGACAAGATTGCCGAGGAGGAAAAAATCGAGGTCAGCGATGAGGAGATCGATCGGGAGATCGACGCGCTCGCCACGCAGTCAAAACAGACGCCGGAAGCGATCCGGGCCCGTTTGACACGTGATGGAGCGCTCGATAGAATCCGAAATAGAATCCGCAGCGAAAAGACCCTCGATTTTCTATATCGCCAGTCCGCCTAGCGCGGACTCTTTCGATCCTCCCCGACAGACTAGTGGTCAGGAATAGGAGTGTGGACGGTGAATGTGAACGATCCCAAAATGATGCTGGTCCCCATGGTCATCGAGCAGACTGGCCGGGGTGAGCGGGCTTACGACATCTATTCCCGGCTGCTGCGGGACAACATCATTTTCATCGGCACCCCGATTGACGACAACATCGCCAACCTGGTGATTGCGCAGATGCTGTTTCTGGCGCAGGAAGACCCCGAGAAGGACATCCAGCTTTACGTGAACTCGCCGGGCGGATCCATTACCGCCGGCATGGCGATTTACGACACCATGCAATACGTGAAGAACGATGTCACCACCATTTGCATCGGGCAGGCCGCCAGCATGGCGGCACTGCTGCTGGCTGCGGGAGAGTCGAAGAAACGGCTGGCGCTGCCCAACTCCCGCATCCTGATTCATCAACCGTCCATGGGCGGGCTGTCGGGTCAGGCCACCGATATCGACATCCACGCCCGGGAAATTCTTCGTATGCGCGAGATTACTAACCAGTTAATGGCGAAGCACACCGGTCAGAAGCTGGAAAAGGTGGAGAAAGACGTGGAGCGCGACTTCATTATGAACTCCCAACAGGCTAAGGAATACGGAATCATAGACGATATCATCTATAAGACGAGATAAAGGTATGATCGGGGTTCGCCCGATCAGTTTCCGATCAGTCTCGGCGCGAAACAATCTGTCCCGCCGACCCGGCAAGGGATGCATGGAGCGGGAGAGAGAGGGTTAACGAAGGAGTAAAGCCGAGTGAAAAACAGGACTGGTACCGAGGAGATGTTGCGCTGTTCGTTCTGTCATAAATCGCAGGACGCGGTGGCCAAACTTATTTCATCCCCCAGCGATTATCCCAGAGCCTATATTTGCGACGAGTGTGTGGCCGTCTGCAATTCAATCCTGGAAGATGACCGCACCGCGACGCCTCCCACCACCACCCCCAATCAACTGCCCAAGCCGCAGGAAGTGAAAAACTTCCTCGACGAGTACGTGATCGGCCAGGAGCAGACCAAGAAGAAGCTGGCGGTGGCGGTTTACAACCATTACAAGCGGATTTACATGAACCGCCAGCGGGCTGGCGACGGCGTCGAACTGGCTAAGTCGAACATCATGCTGATCGGCCCTACCGGGACGGGCAAGACCCTGCTGGCCCAAACCCTGGCCCGCATGCTCGATGTTCCATTCGCCATCGTGGACGCTACCACCCTGACTGAAGCCGGCTATGTCGGCGAGGACGTGGAGAACATCATCCTCAAGCTCCTGCAGGCAGCCGACGGCGATGTGGGACGCGCCCAAACCGGCATCATCTATATCGACGAAGTGGACAAGATCGGGCGGAAAGACGAAAACCCGTCCATCACTCGTGACGTTTCTGGAGAAGGAGTCCAACAGGCGCTGCTGAAGATCCTTGAAGGCACGATTGCCAATGTGCCTCCCCAGGGCGGCCGCAAGCATCCCCACCAGGAATTCACTCCCGTGGATACCACCAACATCCTGTTCATCTGCGGCGGGGCCTTTGTCGGCCTGGAAAAAATCATCGGACGGCGTGTGGGCAAGAAATCTTTGGGCTTTAAGGCCGGAGCGGAAGAAGGCGAGGCGGAGGAAACTCCAGCCGTCAGCCGCAAGCGGAATTTCGAACTGCTAAGCGACATCCAGCCGGAAGACTTGATCAAGTTTGGCTTGATTCCCGAGTTTGTTGGCCGCTTGCCCGTGGTCGGCGTCCTCGAGGATCTCGATGAGTTCGCCCTGATCGAAATCCTGACCCGGCCCAAGAACGCCATCATTAAGCAGTACCAGCGCTTGTTCGAATTCGAGAATGTGCGCCTTAAATTCAGCGATGAGGCCTTGAAAGCGATCTCGCGCCAGGCCATGGCCCGCAAGGTCGGGGCTCGCGGATTACGCATGATTCTAGAGGAGTTAATGCTCGACCTCATGTACCATCTGCCCAGCCAGAAGAAGGTCAAGGAGTTCGAAGTGACGCGGGAAATGGTGGAGAAGCGCAGCGTAACCCTCGCAATGATGGAAAAGGCGGGGTAAACTAGGGCTCCGTTGGAGTTGAACTGAAGCTTTAAGCCAGGAGCCAGCGGCCAGAAGCTGCAAACAACGAACGCAACTCGGGTGTTCGGGAGAGATAGTGAGCATAGTTAAGGAAAAATTCGAGACCAAGAAATTACCCATGATGCCCATCCGGGACGTGGTCATCTTCCCTTACATGATGACTCCGTTTGTCGTGGGACGGGAATCGAGCGTTCGCGCCCTGGAAGAAGCGCTGGCGGCGGACAAGAAGATCTTCCTCGCCACCCAGCACGACGCCAGCATCGATGAACCCAAGCCCAACGAGATCTACCAGGTGGGCACCATCGTCAACATCGTCCAGAGCCTCAAGTTACCCGATGGCAACATCAAGGTCCTGGTCGAGGGCATCGAACGCGGTAAGGTTCTTCAGATCAGCGAGAGCGAAGGCTTCATGCAGGTTTCACTTCGGGTGGCGCGCTACGCGACCGAGACCAACCCGCAGATCGAAACCGGCATGCAGCGGGTCACGGCCCTTTTCGAACAGTACGTCAAGCTCTGCCAGTCGCTGAATTACGAAACTATGATCGCGGCCGTGCGCATGGAAGATCCGGCCAAGCTGACGGACACCATCGCCGCCAACCTGCAGCTCTCTATCGAAGAAAAACAAGAGTTGCTGGAAATCTTCGATCCCGGCGAACGTCTGACCCGGATCGGCGACGTGCTCGACATCGAAATCGAAAAGCTGAACATGGACCGCACCATCCAGTCGCGGGTCAAGCGGCAGATGGAACGCGCCCAGAAAGAGTATTACCTCAACGAAAAGATCAAGGCCATCCAGAAAGAGCTGGGCCGGGGCGAAAAAAGCGAATTCGACGAACTGAAGAAGAAAATCGAAGCCGCCGGCATGCCCAAGGAAGTGCGCGATAAGGCGGTGCAGGAACTAAAGAAGCTCGAAGCCATGCCGCCCATGTCGGCTGAGTCCACGGTTTCGCGCAACTACCTGGACTGGCTGCTGGCAGTTCCATGGAAGAAGCGGTCCAAGGAAATCCGCAACATCAGCCGCGCAGAAAAGGTACTGAACGAAGACCATTACGGTCTGGAGAAGATCAAAGACCGCATCCTGGAATTCCTGGCGGTGCGGCAGCTGGTAAAGAACCCGAAGGGCTCGATCCTGTGTTTCGTCGGGCCTCCCGGTGTGGGCAAGACTTCGCTGGGGATGTCCATCGCGAAGGCCACCGGCCGCAAGTTCGTCCGCATGTCGCTGGGCGGCGTACGCGACGAAGCCGAGATCCGCGGTCACCGCCGCACTTACATCGGCGCCCTGCCCGGACAAATTATCCAGATGATGAAGAAAGCCGGCACCAAGAACCCGGTCTTCATGCTGGACGAAGTGGACAAGATGTCCATGGATTTCCGCGGCGACCCCTCGGCGGCGCTGCTCGAAGTGCTCGATCCCGAACAGAATTTCATGTTCGTGGACCACTACCTCGACGTCGAGTACGACCTCTCCCAGGTCTTCTTCATCGCCACCGCCAACGTCATGCATACCATCCCACCCGCGTTGCAGGACCGGATGGAAGTGCTGCGTCTGCACGGGTACACCGAGCAGGAAAAGGTGGAAATCGCCAAGCAGTTCCTGGTCAAGAAACAACTGCTGCAGGCGGGTTTGACCGACAAGAACATTAAGTTCACCGACGACTCGATCACCGCCCTGATTCGTTCCTACACGCGCGAAGCCGGAGTCCGCAACCTGGAGCGCGAAATCGGCAACGT
>JAIQFF010000192.1 GCA_020073395.1 Terriglobia bacterium | reverse complement strand
ACACCGGGTTCAGCGTGTTCAAAGATTTTCTGGATTCCGACGCCGAGTTAACGCCGGGTGTATCTGGCGAGGGCAAGAATCCGCACGTGGCCAGCAGCTGGAATCAGCGTCTGGCGAAGGTCTCCCATGCCATGGGTCCCGTGGGCTCGCTTTATGATGAACTCTATTTTCAATACTGCCAGCGACTGGCATCCGCCCCGGCGCTGTCGCTCGACCAGTTGCGCCGTTTTCCAGCGGCGGACGTGATTGTTGACCATGCCCGAGACTGGTTGACGAGTATCCCGGGTCAGCCGTTCTTTCTCTGGCTGCATTTCATGGACCCGCATTCGCCTTACTACCCCCAACGTGAGGCGCTCGAATTGATGGGGCAGGATTCGCTGGATGCCTCGCGAGCGCGATACCTGAATTCGTACTGGAACCGTGGCGACCTTGGAGCGTCTCGCTTGCGGCGCCACCGCAAAGACGTTATGGCTCTCTACGACGCCGGGATTCGCTGGGTTGATGCCCAGGTGGCGCGCCTGGTGGACACACTGCGAGGCCTGGGCGCATGGGAAGACTGCGTCATGGCGCTCACCGCCGATCACGGGGAGGAATTCCTCGAGCATGGCGGCCGCTACCATTCACCTTCGAGAGTTTCTGAAGACCTGGTGCGGGTTCCTCTCTTGCTGCGTGCGCCGGAGCCAACCCAGGGCGCGACCGTAGCTGCTCCTTTCAGTCTGTTGCATCTGGCGCCCACATTGCTGGACCTGGTTGAAGTCCCTGTTCCGGGCAGCTTCCGGGGACGCAGTCACGCCGCGCTTCTCGATGCGGGGAAGAGCGGGGAGATCGATGCGGTCATCGAATGTGTTTCCGGATGCAAGAATCCCTTTGTAGTCGAAGATCGCTTGCAGGCGCGCTTGCTGGCGGTGCGCGAGGCGCGTTACAAGATGGTGCTCGACTTCAATTCAGCGACGGAGCAGTTGTATGACCTCGATGCGGATCCCGGGGAGCTTCGGCCGTTACCGACGGGAGCGGAGAAGCCGGCGCGCCGGCGTCTGCTTAAACGCGCCCGGCAGCACATCTCGGATTCCGTGCAATCGCGGGACGCTGAGTACCGCCTGGCCGCGCGCTTGCGCGATCTTCGCTTGGCCACTTCGGCTAAAATAGGCCAGCCCCACCATCCGGACTTGCGTTTAGCATGACCGCATTGCGCCTGGAGAGACGCGGTGGCTGGTCAGGTTGCGAATGACCCCTGTGCGAATCCTCGTGGACAGCCTGGCTGACCAGGGTCTTACCAATGCCCAGATGACCAATGCCCGCGAGATCATCCGGCGGCTGGATCCGGGCCGCTTTCATGTGAGCGTTTTTTGTGGAGGCCGGCCTGATTGCGCGGTCGAGCAACGCCCCAATACGAGGTTGGTTCGCCTGCCGCAGCGGCGGCGTACGGTCAGAATCTTCCGCGAGTTTGTTCTGGGGCGCCATGACATCCTGTTCTATGTGAAGTCGTCTCCTGCCAGCAGGCTCTATATGGGGTTGCGAAGACGCTGGCGGGACAGCCGCATCACTGTCGGAACCGTCGAGTCGCAATCAGACCTGCGGAATGAGCCCACCATCGCGCCGGAGGCGGTCGATCTGTGGGAACGGACTGTCCTGCGCTGCGACTACCTGTTCAGCAACGCCGGATCGGTGAAACGAAGCTTGCAGCGTGAATACAACCTGCCCAGCGAGATCGTGCCCACAGGTGTGGACACCGGTTTTTTCACGCCCGCTTGGGATCGCCCTGCCAACTATCGGCCCAGAGTTTTGTTTGTGGGATCGCTGCGGCCGTTCAAGCAGCCCCAATTGCTGCTGGAGGCTGCGGCCCGTTTTCCCGGGGCGGATTTTGTGCTTGTGGGCGAGGGCCTCATGGCGGACGATCTGAAAAGGCAGACGGATCGCGGGCTGCTCAGGAACGTGAGGCTGGCCGGCTTGCTGGGGGCGGAAGAATTGAAGCGGCAATATCAGCAGGCTGATATTTTTCTGTTTCCATCCACATGGGAAGGCTCCCCGAAGGTCTTGCTGGAAGCCGCGGCGTGCGGCCTGCCGGTGATGGCGCGAAATAATTATCAGCCAGAAACAGTCGTAGATGGGGAGACCGGCTACCTGGTGGGTTCGGATGATGAACTGTTTGGCCGGCTGGGAGAGCTGCTGGCGTCGCCCGAACAGCGGCGGAAATTTGGAGAAGCAGGCCGCAAGCATAGCCAGAAGTTCGATTGGGATCCCATCGCCCGCCGCTGGGAAGAAGTGTTTCTGGAGCTGATGTCGCGGAAGACGGCGGCCCGTGCCGCATGACCGCCCCTGGTTCCACCATCCAGGAATTGGTCACGCCAAAGCAACCGCTCCATGTGTTGACCTTGACGCCGTTCTATCCCGTTACCGGAGACGATGCCCAGGGCTGCTTTGTGGCGGAACCGCTGGCGGAGCTCGCCCGGCTGGGGGTGGCAAACACGGTCCGCGCCGTGCGGCCGTTTTATCGTGGCGGCCCAACGGCCGGCGGCTCCACGATTGCGGCACGATGGGTGCGCTTTTTCTCCCTTCCCGGCGGTCGAGGTTTGTCCAATGCGGGGGCCTTTCTTTTTGCCAGGCTGCTTTTCGAGATCCGGCGCCTGCAAGGTTCGAAACCTGTACATGTGATCCATGCCCATTCCGCGCTGCCTTGTGGCCACGCCGCCACGCTGCTCAGCCGAGAGTTGAAAATACCCTTCGTGGTGACGGTGCATGGCCTCGATGCCTTTTCCAGTCGCCAGGTTGAAGGCCGTGCCGGGGAGTGGTGCGCCCGCATATCACAATCGGTCTATCGCTCGGCACGCTCGGTGATCTGCATCAGCGAAAAAGTTCGCGATCAGGTGATCGAGGGCGCCGGCCCGCGCGTGGAGACAACGGTCATCTATAACGGGGTCGATCCGGAAATGTTTTCTCCGGCGGATACTGAGGACGCGCCAGTGATCCTCAGCGTGGGCAATCTTATTCCGATCAAAGGCCACGAGCTGCTGCTGCGAGCGTTTGCCGCCATCCAAAATCAATTTCCCAGGCTTTCGCTGGAAATCATCGGCGACGGGCCCGAACGGCCTCGTCTGCAGAAGCTGGCTAACGAACTAGGCATAGCCGCTAAAATCAGTTTTCGAGGACGCCAGGGCCGCCGCCAGGTCGCCGACGCCATGCGACGCGCTACCTTGTTTGCGTTACCCAGCCGTTACGAGGGACTGGGCTGCGTGTATCTGGAGGCAATGTCGGCGGGAAAACCCGTCATCGCATGCCGCAAGCAGGGAATCGAAGAGGTGGTTCAGCAGGGAGTCAACGGATATTTGATTGGGGCCGACGATCTCCAGGAATTGACGGAAACACTTGCCGGGCTTTTGTCGCAGCCTGACCTCAGGCGAAAGATGGGTCACGCTGCGCGTCAGACTGTCCTGCAGGGATACACTCTGGGGCACCAGGCGGCGCGATTGCTCCGGCTCTATCGGGAGTGCCAGGCATGAGCCGGCGATTGGTCATCCTAACCGAAATCATTGCTCCCTACCGTATTCCAGTATTCAATGCGCTGGCCCGGCGGGAGGAGATAGATCTGCACGTGATCTTTCTCGCGGAAAGTGATCCCAAATTACGCGACTGGCTGGTCTATAAGGATGAGATCCGTTTTTCGTACCAGATCCTTCCATCCTGGCGGCGGAAATTTGCCGGGCACAACCTGCTGCTGAACCGCGGACTGAAAGCAGCACTGCAGCGGGCAGACCCGGACGCCATCCTGTGCGGGGGCTACAATTATGTGGCCTCATGGCAGGCCATGCGTTGGGCACGCAAGCATCGGGTCCCATTTATCTTGTGGGTTGAAAGCACGAACCGGGACATTCGCAGTCATAATCGCGTGATCGAATTCCTCAAAAGAAGATTCATAAAGCGTTGTAGCGCTTTCGTTGTCCCGGGGAAGTCTTCATTGCACTACGTGATGACCTATGGGGTGCTTGAGAAAGACATCTTTACGGCACCCAATGCGGTAGATACCGAACTCTTTGCTCAGCGGGCGGCGGCGGTGCGTCAGGAGGCCGAGAGGCACCGCCAGTCACTGCAATTGCCACCGCGTTTTTTCCTGTTCGTGGGAAGACTGGTCCGGGAAAAAGGAGTGTTTGATCTGCTTGAGGCCTATGGCAAACTGACACCTGAACTACGCTCGCTCATCGGTCTGGTTCTGGTGGGAGAGGGGGCCGCTCGCGCGGAAGTGGCTCGACGAGCCATCCAGATTGCGCCAGGACAAGTCCGATGCGCCGGCTTTGTCCAGCGCGATCAGCTCGCCAGCTACTATGCATTGGCGGAAAGCTTTGTCTTTCCGTCGCATTCGGACACCTGGGGGCTGGTGGTGAACGAAGCCATGGCCTGCGGCTTGCCCGTGATCTCAAGCGATGCAGCAGGATGTGTCGCGGACCTGGTCCAGGATAACTGGAATGGCCGGGTCGTTCGTCGCGCTGATGTAACCCGGTTGGCGTCTGTCATGGAAGAACTGGGGCGGGATTCGGCGGTGCTTATGCAGATGGGAGATCACAGCCGGGAGCGTATCCTGAGGTATTCGCCCGCAGCCTGTGCCGCAGGTATTGCCCAAGCGGCGCTATCGGTCGGAGTGCGAGGCCATGAATAGGCGTTTTTCTAAATTTATCGTCCCTGGTGTAATTCTGGCCATCGGCCTCATCGCGGCTGGCGCGGCACTATACCGTCCTGGATACCTTAGCAGCGCCTACTATCTGGGAAGCCTGATTTTTCTGCAGGGTCTCCTGGCAGCGGTCTGGAAATACGAGCAAAGATTCTTTCCCGTTCTGGTAGTAGCTTTTCTGTGGGCGGGCATGTCGGTTCCCTTTAGCACGGTATGGACTGCGGGGCGTTGGGCGATCTTGGCCGTGGGTGCGATTGTGGGCTTTGCGCTCTACATCCGGAGTGAACACCCTCGCTTTTCCACCTTTCACCTGGTGGCCCTGTTCACAGTCCTGGCTGCGCTGGTTTCAGCCGCCGTGTCGTCATTTCCCGTGGTGTCGTTGATGAAGGTACTGAGCTTGCTGTTGCTCTTTCTCTATGCATCCACGGGAGCCCGACTGGCGCTGGGTGGGCGGGAAGAGAAATTCTTTCCACGATTATTGTCCGTTGTGGAGATTGTGGTGTACGTCTCAGCTGTTTGCTATCTGGTTTTGCGGAGGCCCATCTACGGCAACCCCAATTCGTTGGGCGCTATCATGGGCGTGGTGGCCGTGCCGCTACTCTTTTGGGGATTGCTGACAACGGAGGGGCAGACGAGGTATCGGCGAGCGATGTTCGTCTTCATGTTGAGCGTTGGCCTTCTGTTTTATAGCCAGGCGCGGGCGGGAATGTTAGCTGCCGTGATTTCATGTTGCCTGACCTGCGTAGCGTTGCGGCGTTACCGCTTGCTGATTCAAGGGACTATTGCATTTGTGATCATGGCAATCCTGGCCATTGGGCTGACCCCTTCCGAACAAACGGAGGACATGCCCCTTCGCCGGGAAGGGTCCTCTCTGACGGCGATTTTCCTCTACAAGGGACATGAGGAGGGCGGATTGATGCAATCGCGCCTGACCCCCTGGGATGCCACGGTCTCTGTTATCCAGCAGCGCCCCTGGTTCGGGAGCGGATTCGGCACCAGCCTGAACAGCTCCGAGGGTGATGTCGCCGTGGGCGAGTACTCGACCGTATCTGCTGCCACCCGCGAACATGGAAACAGTTACCTGGCGATCCTGGAGGGGGTCGGCTTGCTGGGCGTCCTCCCCTTTGCTGCCCTTATACTTATGTTCGCGGTGAAACTTGGTGGCGTCTTCGCCTGGCTTCGCCGCACCGCCAACTTCCGTCACCACGTAATCCCGGTCACTATGGTGCTGACCGCCGGATTGGTCCATGCGGGCTTTGAAGACTGGCTCTTCGCGGTGGGTTACTATCTCAGCGTTTTCTTCTGGGTGCTGGCGTTTTCCTTTCTCGACATTCTGCCACCGGCCGTGCCTGCGGCCGTTTATCGTCCCATCACTGACTTCGGCTTTGCGACTCTGGGGCGGGACCCAAACATCGCTGCGACCGAGCGATGATGCATCTGTTCCTGAACGGTTTGGCGGCCAGCGCGGGTGGCGGACTTACCTATCTGCGCAATGTTCTTCCACATTTGTCCGCCCGCGAGGGCGTACAGGTGACCGCTGCCCTGAGTCCGCAACTGCGGCGCGAGTTCTGTGGTCTGCCCCGGCTCTCGCTTCCCGAGATCAATCTTCCCACGGGAGCGGTGAAGCGTTTCTGGCAGGAGCAGACTTCGCTGTCGACGGCCATCCGGCAAAGTGGCGCAGATGTGCTGGTGTCCGTCGGCAACTTTGCGCTGCGTAAGTCCCCGGTGCCGCAGGTCCTGCTTTCGCGTAACTCGCTCTACACCTCCACAGATTTTCTGCGGGATGTCCGCCGGCGCCGCGAGTATGGTTTGTGGCTTGATACCCGGATCAAAGGCAGCCTGGCTCGACGTTCCATAGAGTGGGCGGACTCGACTGTCGCGCCCACGGAGGCCTTTGCACAGGAGTTGCGGCAGTGGTCTGGCCACAACGTGGTGGCCATTCATCACGGTTTCGACCCCGAGGCTTTTTTCCGCGACCAGACGCCCCTAGCGGCGGACGTCCGGCAGAGGCTCGACCGGGAAAGAGATGCCCTACGCCTGCTCTACGTCAGCCACTACAACTACTACCGTAATTTTGAGACCCTGCTGCGCGCGCTTCCCCGGTTGCGCGAGCGGATGGGCGGCCGAATGCTCAAACTTTTTCTCACTTGCCGGCTGCGCGCGGAAGACAATCCTGGAAGCTATCGCGCCCAGGCGGCTTCGGACCTGGTCACAGAACTCGGAATCGGGGACATCGTGGTGGAACTGGGTGCCGTCCCCTATTCGCAGCTCCACCAGGTATATCGCGAGTGCAGCATGTACGTTGCTCCGGCCTACGCAGAGTCATTTGCGCATCCCCTGGTGGAGGCAATGGCCAGCGGGCTGCCGGTCGTGGCCGCCGATTCGGCGGTGCATCGCGAAATTTGCCAGGACGCAGCGCTTTACTTCCCGCGTTTTTCGGCGGAGGAACTGGCCGACCAAGTCGGCCAGATCACGGATTCCGGCGAGCTATCGAAGATCCTTTCGGACCGGGGCCGAGAGAGATCGCGCGCCTTCTCCTGGAATAAGCACGTCGATGAGCTGTTGGATTTGGCGGCGAATCTTCTTGCTACAATTGACCCCGATCTGGGAAGAAGTAGTCCGGCGTCGTGATTTTCTGAGCCGAGGTTGAGCGTGCTGCATCAACGCTATAAGGATCTCTATTTCCTGCTGATTGCCAAAGCAACGTGGCCGAATTACTGGATGAAGAAGCTGCGTCATGCCGGGCGATCGCTCAACGGACACCGCCTCGACCTCCACCTGGGATGCGGCCCCAAGTATCTCCCGGGCTTCGTCAACATCGACGCCAACCCGATGCAGAAGACTGATATCTGGCTCGACGTTCGCTGTGGTCTGCCCTTCGCCAGCAATTCCGTCGATTCCATCTACTCCACGCATATGATCGAGCATCTTTATCCCGACGAACTCGAGAAGCTGTTGCGCGAATGCGCGCGTGTGGTCAAGGCCGAAGGCGGGATGAGAATCATCGTGCCCAGCTTGTCCAACGCCATCCTTGCCTTCCAGGAGAATCGGCACGACTGGTTCTACGACAATTTTCCGCGCCATTTCGATTCCCTGGGCGGACGCTTTTCCAATTTCGTCTTCTGCGATGGACAACACCGCACCGCTTTTGATTTCAGCTACCTCGATGAAGTTTTGCGCAAGGCGGGGTTTCGGGAGGTCGTGGAATCCGCTGAAGGACAGAGCCGGCTCTATGGTGAGACAGTTCCCGCCTTCGAACCCGGCGACGCCGTGGGTCTGCCCCATTCGGTGTATGTGGAAGCGTTTAAGTGATTGGTCAGAACGTGTAGGCGTGGCCTCGACGGAGCATGGGTTGCTCAAAATAATGCCACGATAGCTTTGCGATCGCCAGACTCATCACCACCCCTAAGAGCCCTCCGCAGAGTGCCGCCATACCCTGCGCGTGAGGGATGTGAAGCTTTTCTAAATACGGAAAATAGTTTGACAAAAGGCTGCGCCCCTCCTCTATCAGAGGCATGTGAACAAGATAAGTGCAATAAGCAATTCCGCCGAGTTCCATCAAGCGCCGATTGCAGAGCACGCGCTGTGACATGCGAGGCTTTATGAGAGCGATGAGCAGGCAGCAGGTAAAGAACAGCCCCAGCAAGGAATACCCGAAGTGGCCACCGGGGTCGA
>JAIQFF010000191.1 GCA_020073395.1 Terriglobia bacterium | reverse complement strand
GCAGAACGGCAATGCAGTTGTTGATTGTGTAGCGATAACCTGGGGCTGTGCCGATGGGGACCCCAAGCCCTCTTCGGTCAAGACCTGAGCCGGGATCTTCCGGCATCAGGAGTTTCCCTAAAGAATGTTGTTTCTTCGGAATCATGGCTCGCCTCGCGCTGGACAATCCGGCCTACTACATCAACCGGGAAGCATCCTGGCTGGCTTTCAACCGCCGTGTCCTTGAAGAAGCGCAGGACGAGAAGAACCCGCTGCTCGAACGCCTGAAATTTCTTTCCATCTCGGCCAGTAACCTGGATGAATTTTTCGAGGTACGCGTGGCCGGCCTGGTGCAGCAGATCGAGGATGGCTATACCGAGGCCGGACCGGACGGTTTCACCCTGGTCGAAGAGCGCGATGTGGTCTCACGTGACACCCACGAGTTCGTGGATGATCAGTATCACTGCTGGAACGAAAAGCTGCGCCCGGCGTTGGCTGACCACGGCATCCGCGTTCTAGGCCTGCACGAACTGGACTCCCGTGCCCGCGCCTTCATCGAGGAGTACTGCGAGAAGGAGCTCGATCTGCTGCTTACGCCGGTCACAGTGGATCCGGCGCATCCCTTTCCGCGAGTCATCAACAAAGCACTGTGCGTAGCTTTTCTGTTGCGCCGCCGGCGCCGCTCCGCGCTCACCTACACCGGAGTGGTCACGGTGCCGCGAGCTTTGCCGCGCCTGGTGCGGCTGCCTTCGGATGGGACCGACGACTTCATTTTTCTTGCCGATCTGGTCGCCTTCCACGCCTCGCGGATGTATCACGGCTACGACATTGTTTCTTCGGCCGCATTCCGTGTCACCCGCAACAGCAACCTCTACCTGGCAGAAGAGGAATCGCGCAACCTGCTGGAGTCGGTCCGCACCGAGCTGCATAACCGGCGCAAAGGCGATGCGGTCCGGCTGGAGATCGAGGCTGACGCCGATCCTGAAATCATCGAACGCCTGCGCACCAACTTTGAACTTGAACCCTGGCAGGTTTTCTCCGTCCACGGCCCGGTGAATCTGTCGCGATTGTTCAACATTTACGAACAGACAGCGCACCCTGACCTCAAGTTCAGGCCCTTTTCTCCCCGCGAACTTCGGCTTACCGCCAAATCGCAGGACCTGTTCGAGGAACTGCGCCGCCACGATGTTCTGTTGCACCATCCTTTCGACTCCTACGATGCGGTGGTGTCATTCATTGAAGCTGCGGCCCAGGACTCGCGGGTGCTTTCGATCAAGCAGACGCTCTACCGAACCAACGAGCACTCGCTGATCGTGCCGGCATTGATTTCGGCAGCGGAGAAGAAGGAAGTCACCGCGGTGGTGGAGCTCAAGGCGCGCTTCGATGAAGACACCAACATCCGCTGGGCCCGCGATCTCGAAGATGCTGGAGTACAGGTGTTCCACGGCCTGGTGGGACTGAAGACGCATTGCAAGCTCTCGCTCCTCGTGCGCCGCGACCTGGACGGGGTGACGCGCCGCTATGCCCACCTGGGGACTGGCAACTACAATGCCAGTACAGCACGGATCTACACCGATTTGAGCCTGCTCACCGCCGATCCGGAGATCACGGGCGCGGTGCACGACGTTTTCAGTTTTCTCACCGCCTACGCCGAGCATCCCAACTACGAGCCCTTGCTGGTGGCGCCGCTGGACCTGGCAGAACGGTGCCTGGGCCTGATCGAGCGCGAGGCTGAGCATGCGCGTCACGGCCGGCCGGCACGCATCATCGCCAAGATGAACGCCTTGCTGGACAAGAACGTCATCATGGCGTTATATCGGGCTTCGCAGGCCGGAGTGGAAATTGATCTGATCGTGCGCGGCATCTGCGCATTGCGGCCCGGCGTGCGCGGGGTGAGCGACCGCATCCGGGTGCGCAGTATCGTCGGCCGCTTTCTCGAGCACAGCCGTATTTTCAGCTTCGCCAACGGGGGCCAGGAAGAGGTCTATCTCGCCAGCGCCGATTGGATGCCACGCAATCTCTATGAACGCGTGGAAGTCATGTTCCCGCTGCAAGATGCGCTGGGACGCGAGCGCGTTCGCCATGAGATTCTGGATAGCTACCTGGTGGACAATGTGAAGGCCCGCGTGCTGCGGAAGGACGGCGTTTATGTCCGCCCCTGGCAAGCGGAGGGCAAGCGCAAGCCGCCGGCGGGAGCAGTAGCCTTCAGCTCGCAAGACTTTCTGCTCGGGCTGGCCGAAGGCAAACAGTCGGTAGAAGCCATGCCGGTCCCCACACCTCCCAAGAGGCGTCGGGTCGCAGTAGGGAAGGGACGGTAGTGCGAGATGATTCTCTATTTCCTGCGCCACGCCAGTGCCGGGCAGCCAGTAAGCAATCTCAAGAAGGATGAAAAACGCGCCCTGGACGAAGCCGGAGTCGAGCAATGCGGTTACGTGGGCCGCGCCCTGGCGGCCTTAGAGGTGCAGGTGGAGGTTATTATTTCGAGTCCCTTGAAGCGGGCCGCGCAGACCGCTTCACTGGTGGGCAACGAAATGGGTTACGAAGGCAAGCTGCAATTGGAAGACGCATTGCGCCCCACCGCCTCGTTCGCCGATTTTCGCAAGATGCTCGACAAGTACGCCCGGCACGACGCCATCATGGTGGTGGGCCACAACCCGTCTCTCAGCGAGTTCCTGGGGCGGGCGATCAGCGCCAGCGGCTGTGAAGCAGCGATCGACCTCAAGAAAGGCGCGGTGGCACGAGCGGAGATGAACCGCAACGCGGCCTCCCTGAGTTGGTGCCTCACACCCAAGATTCTGCGCACCCTCTATGCCGCCGCGGCGGAAACGTCACGACCGAAAACCTCGCGGAAATAAGCCTTCTCTTTTTCCACGGCCCACAACTCCAAGTCCACACTGGCGCGCGGTTTGGCCCGCAGGGTCAGCCTGACCTCGCGCGGGCTCACCCGCACCTGTGCGCCACGCACCGCGCCGCTGCGTCCCAGATTGAGCGCCCGCGCCAGCCGAAGCAGCAGCGAGGCCTTGCGCACATATTCCCGATCGGCCGGCGGCAGGACTTTTATGGCCGCGTCGCCGGGAGAGGGGCGCGACTTGCCGAGATAGCGCGCGGTCGCCGCGATGATTCGTCTTTGCTGCGGCGTGTATCCCAGGATTTCCGAGTGGGCGATGATGTAGTGGGCGTGGCGATGTCGCCCATTGCGATTGACGTAGTCGCCGACTTCATAAAGCATCGCCGCCGCCGATAGCCATTCCGAGTACTCGGGGGGAAGCCGGTGCAGTGACTTCAAAGTCTTGAACAAGTGCATGGCGAATTCGCGGACTTGCAGCGCATGGTCCAGGTCCACCCGGTAATGGGCAACAGCGGCGCGGATGGAGTCCCAGCGCTCGGACTCGATGTGCTTTCCGGAGCGGGTGCTGCGATCGTACTCCGCAGCCATTTGCGCCAGCAGCCCGTCTCGCAATCCCAAGGGAGAGTAGCGGAAACCCGCTAGCAGACAGCGTTCGAGAAGTTCGGCATAGACTACCGCTCCCGCGACCACGATCTCAGCTCTCCGCGGGCCGACTCCAGAGAGTTTCTTGCGTTCCGCCACCGGGATTCGCGCCAGCATCTTGGCGATCCGGCGCATCTGGGTGCGCGAGACCGCGGCGGCGCGCGAACCTTTCGTTTTGTACAAGCCGTGACACACTACGGCCAGGGAAGCGGCCGTGCCCGAGGTAGCGATCACGATCTTGGGCCGGGACCTGGCGATCCGCTCAGCGATGCGCCCGATTTCTCTTTCCACAAATCCCCGCAGACGGCGCAGTTCCGCCTTGCGGGGCGGATCGTGGGTTAGAAACTCATTGGTTAGACGGACCGCGCCCAGAGGCAGGCTGACGGTGTCGCGGATATGTCCTTTGCTCGAAATGGTCAGCTCGCAACTTCCGCCGCCCAGATCGACCATTAGCGTGGCTGCGGAGCTGACCCGCAGACTTGAAACCAGGCCCAGGTGAATCAGCCGGGCCTCCTCCAGTCCGGAGATGATTTCAACCTTCCATCCTGTGGCTGAGCGCACCCACTCCAGGAAGGCTCGCGAGTTCCGCGCGTCGCGCACCGCGCTGGTGGCCACCACACGCACCGTGTCCGCGCCTAAGTCTTGCACCGCGCGATGGAAGCGCCGCAGAGCTTTGACTGTTTCGTCGATGGCCTCGGGTGAAAGGAAACCGTTCCGGAAGACACTGTCACCCAGGCGGGTGACCTGGCGATCTTCGTGAATTTCGACCAGACGCCGTCCGGTAAGGCGAGAGATTTTCAGACGCACGGAGTTCGATCCGATATCGACTGCGGCTAAAGTCGGCATGGCGAGGGCAATAGTGTACCCCGAGGGTGGCGATGCAGGGCAAACGGCTAGCGCAAGGTCTTGAAGGGATCCAGAACCTGCACGCCCAGCTGCCTAAAGTCTCTTTCGTTGCGGGTGGTGATGGTCAGATGGTGGATTGAAGGACTGCTCCACCCGAATCCAAAACCCACCCTAACATCAAAATCCATGGCTCAAGAATTCCAGGCTGACCGGAAGCAAGGTACCGGTTTGCTATGCTACGCGGATGCCGCGCGCCTTCCTCATTGACACCGATGTAGCCTCTGACGATGCCGTCGCTCTGATCATGGCCCTGCGAGCTCCTGAAGTCCGCGTGGTCGCGATCACGACCGTGGCGGGAAATGTCGAGGTGCAGCAGGCCACGCGCAACGCCCTCTATACTGCGGAGCTCTGCGGGGCTGTCGTTCCCGTTTTTGCCGGCGCCGAGAAACCGTTGGATCGCGCGCATCAGAATGCGACCTGGTTTCATGGCCGCGACGGTCTGGGTGATCACGGTTATCCGGCGCCGCGCCAGTCGACGGGAAAGTTGCACGCCGTCGATGCCACGATCGAAGCCATCGAAGCCAATCCCGGCCTCGTAATCGTCACTCTCGGGCCGTTGACCAATCTTGCCATGGCATTGACACGCAAACCCGGCCTCGCGGCTCAGGTCGGTCGCTGTGTGATCATGGGAGGTGCTCCCTGCTGTGAAGGCAATGTAACTCCGGCGGCGGAGTATAACGTCTGGGTCGATCCCGAGGCGGCGCGGATCGTAATGCTCAGCGGCCTACCGGTGGAGCTGGTTGGCTGGCAAACCTGTCGCGGAGATGCCGTGCTCAATCAAGCCGACATCGCGAGCATTCTGGGCTTCAACAACGAGCTTGCCCGCTATGCCATCGAGTGCAACCGCCGGGCGCGCGAAGCCTACAAGGAACAGACCGGAGAGGATGGCATCTCACTGCCGGATCCGGTTGCGATGAGCATCGCCCTCGATCCTAAGATCGGAACTCAGTGGAGCGAACACTATGTGGATGTCGAGACTCGCAGCGAGTTGACGCGCGGGATGACGGTTGTGGATCGCCTCAATGTGGCCGCCGATGAACGGAATCAAGCGGTCTGGGCCGACGCGCTGCGGAAGGGAATCAAGACCAAAGTCTGCTGGACAATAGACAACCGGCGATGGAAGGAAGCGTTGTTTGCAGCTCTGCGATAAATTTGCCCCGTGTCATCCTGAGCGCAGGCCGTGCGTTCGCTTGCGAACGCACGGACGGAGTCGAAGGACCTCTACCCTCGGAATTGCCGCTTTCATTCCCAGGCTTGAAAACAGAATGTGCAGTTCCGGGGGTACGGGTCCTTCGACTCACCCGCTCCTTCGCAAGCGAAGGCGCGGATCGCTCAGGATGACAACGGATTTGGGTGTACGCCCCCACGCTACTTGCCGGATTATTTTGACAGATCGAATGCTGAAGAGTGCCGCGGGCCCGTCGTGATCAGCTTTTCGATGTTCTCCACGGACTGTATGCCGCCTCGGGCACCGGCGGCGGTGCAATTCAGCGCGGCAGCGGCGCAGGCGAAATTGAGTTGACGGGGCAGCGGCCAGTTTTGCAGAAGTCCATAAATAAATCCCGCGTGGAAAATATCGCCGGCGCCGGTTGTGTCCAGAGGCTGCACGCGAAAGGCGGCCGCGCAGTAAAAGAGCGAGCCATCCCAGGCCAGGACGCCTTCCTGGCCCAGCGTGGCCGCAGTGAGGCGGCAGCCGTAGCGACTGCGAAGCGTGGGTAGCGATTTGCGCAGGTCGTGCTCGCCCGTGAGGCGCCCCGGAATGTCGCGGCTGGTAATCAGGTAGTCGATTTTTCCTAACAACTCCTCCACGCCCGGGTAGAGATCGTCGAGGTCAGCGATCACGGGGATGCCGGCGGCCCGGGCCCAGCCTGCGGCCACCACGGCAGCCGCAGTGTCATGCCCGTCAACGTGAAGGGAGCGGGCATTGGTGATCCATTCGTGCTGGAGTTCTTCCGGCTGCAGAGCCAATCGGTTGTCGCGTTTCCAAAGGACAGTGCGCTCGCCGGCGTCATCAACGAGAATGACCGCTTGCTGGCTGGTGCACCCCGAAGCGGTGAGGAGATGAGTCTCGACGCCCAGGCGCTCGAACTCGGCGCGATGAATCGCGGCCGCTTGGTCGTCGCCGATCTTGCCGACATAGCGGGTCCGCAAGCCCCATTGCTGGCAGGCAGCGATTGCGGTTGCGACCTGTCCGCCGGGCAGGATGTCGGCCGAACGAAATTCGACCTTCGATCCTAGCGCGGGATAGTGCGGCAGGCGAATCAGCGTGTCGGTGGCGTTCAGTCCGACGCCGACTAGGTCAACCTTGAAGGATTCATTCACAATGGGTTCAGTTAAAACGGGTAGTCCGCCAGAGTGTAACGCCACAGACCAGAAGCAGAGCCAAGGTTGCCATGATTAAGAGTGCAGCCGGCCCCCAGTGAAAAGACATGCGCGGGGCGCGTGCCAGGGTCGCAAAAAACACGAAGATGCTGGTGGCGACGGCAACCAGCAACCAGTCCCACAGCGTGCGCGGCGGCCTGATTTCTCCTGCTGTCTGCTTTCCCTGCATGCGGGCCTCGACGTAATCTTCCGCGATGTTGTAGCGGCGCGATTCGCGGCGTGAGGCTTCCTGCCATCGCGCCTGCTCCTTGCCGGCGGCGGAGGAAAATGCGATGGCCCCCACTCCCAACATCATCAGCAGCGAACCTCCAACCACCTGCAGATAGGTGGATGCGCCGCTGCCGTGCAGCTCGCCGAAAACAAAAACGCCCCAGAGCAATCCCCAGAGTTGATTTGAGTTCGACAGCGGGATGCCGCGGCTGATGCCCACATACTTGGCGGCGTACTGCTGAAAGACGTCGCCAATCACCCAGATGAAGCCGCCCAGCATCAGCCAGAATAAGACGTCCCGCGCGCTCCTCAATTCATGCCACAGTGGAGCGAGACCAAGATAACCGATGGCGAGCGCGGCCATCATTCCCAGTTCTCCGAAGGTGAAGAAGGTGACAAAGGAAAGCGGGTTCATCCCGGACAGATAGGCCTTGCGGTACGGGATATACATGGTCCCCCAAAGCACACCGGCGCCCAGCGCGGCCCACACGCCGCGCATGGAATGGGCAGCGGGCGCCTGAGTCGAGGACGCAATCGCCAACAACGTCGCTCCCGCGCACATGACCAGCGCTCCGCCGAGCACACCCGTCCAGCGCCGCCATCCCGCCTGGCGCAATTCATTGAAGAAAACGAAACCCCATAGTATGCCGAGCAGACTGTTGGCGTTCCACAGCGGAAAAGCGATGCTCAATCCGATGTCGCGGATGGCGAAGATGGTCATGGTGTTGGCCACGGCCCAGAGACATCCGGCCAATAGGGCCCAGATGATGAGGTGAGGAGCGCGGCGAAGGTCGGCGCGGACGGACGACGTGCCCAGGATTAAAGCCGGCAGGCTCCACCTTGCCAGAAAGACGCCGGTTACCATGATGAGCGAAATGACAATGGGTGACACGCCGACGGAAACCAGTTTCGTCGGCGCCTCCGCGGCGCCCAGCCAGGCGCCCGCCGTGAAGCCGGAAAGGATACCTAAGACTTGCAGCTTCCGGGCGCGCGGGGTCCCCTGAACTGCAGCTTCGTTCCCCGGTGCCACGACCGATTGCATCTTCCGCTGGTCCTCGGTTCAGTTGTTCAGTGTATGTATTCCAGAAGCAGCAGGCCGCCGATCAGGACTGCAACCGGGACCCAGAAGTGTAAATCAGTCAGCACGCTGGTCAACCAGTTGCTGGCCTCGCGGTTGTTGATGGGTTGCATGTCTTCTTTTTCGTGAAAACCAGCTACGTAACGAGCCGTACGATTATAGGGCCAGGCGCCAGTCAGGTTTGGAGTTTGAGGGAATCGGTGAGACTATTGGGACAGAAAATGGCAGGGGTGGCACCATGAAATGCCGAATTGCCATGTGGACGGGTGCGGGCTTTCTCGTTGCGGTCTGCTGGGCACTTTATGCCTTCGCAACCACACCTCCAGCGATTGGAAACGCTGCGCCAGCAACTTCACCACGCAAGCTAAGTCACGTTGAGCCCCTAGCCTTG
>JAIQFF010000190.1 GCA_020073395.1 Terriglobia bacterium | reverse complement strand
AATGTTTCGCCCACGTCGAACGCTTCACCGCGCCGGTTGAAGTTGCGGTGGTCGTCGGCCGCGAACGTCGAGTCGCGCCGAAGCTTCCCAGTGAGCAGACCGCTGGCCAGGGGCACCCGCGCCAGAATGCCCACATGTTTTTCGTTAGCTTTTGCGAAGAACTCGTCAGCAGGACGCTGCCGGAAGCAGTTGAAAATAATCTGCACCGTCTGCACGTTGGGAAACTCTATCGCCTTCAAGGCTTCTTCCACTTTTTCTACGCTGACTCCGTAGTAACGGATCTTCCCCGCGGCGACGAGATCGTCGAGCATCCTGAAGACTTCGGGGCGGGAATAGAGTGCAGTCGGCGGGCCGTGCAGCTGGACCAGGTCAAGCCTCTCGGTAGAAAGGTTTCGCAGGCTGTCGTCGATCCAGCCCGAAAGGTTCTCGCGGGTGTAGCCTTCAACCGTCTGCCGGGGCAAACGCCGGCCCGCCTTGGTGGCGACGATGATTTCTTCGTTCTTGCGTTCTTTCTTAAGGCGGGCGATCAGGCGCTCGCTGCGACCGCTCCCGTAAACGTCCGCGGTGTCGATAAAATTGACGCCGGAGTCGATGGCCTTATGCAGGGCCGCCATCGACTCTTCATCCGAAACCTGGCCCCATGACCCGCCGATCGCCCAGGCGCCGAAGCTGATTTCTGAGACCTTCCATCCTGTACGACCGAGTGCTCGGTAGTGCATGCTCTTCGTCTCTCCCGAAGGCCGCCAGTTGATTGCGAAAGGACGGCTCGATCCAAACCCAAATCATCTTAATATGTTGGCATGGGGTAGCGCTCTCGCCTCAAGTTTGGGCACGGCCGACCGGGAACTTGTCACACGATTCGGGGAATCCAGCGCCACGGCACCCGTTCCATGTAGGCAGCGTAGCCCGGATCTTTCCGCAAGAAGTTTTCTTCCACCAGGCTCTTGACGCAGAACCAGAAAATCCCTAACGCGTATAGCAGTGTGTTTCGCGGGGAGTATCCAGACAACCAGTATCCAAAAATCCACACAAAGAGGCCTGTGTAAATCGGATGGCGCATATACCGGTAGGCGCCTCGCGTTACCACCTCGCGTTGAGCTGGGACGAATCCAATATTCCGACCCAGGCTGAACCGCCCCCACAACTCGATTACGGTGCTGAGAATCACCAGCGTGTCGGTAATCCAAAGCGGAGCCAGTGGACGCCCATTCTGTTCCACGAAGCCGATCATCAGGAACCAGTAGGTGGCCACGCAGGTGAGCAGCCACAACCACGGATTCCGCGTCACCCGCACTGCCGTTCTTCGGAACAACATCGTGCTGAGAATGATGATGATGTCCAGAATCCAGGTGACCGTGGAAATACTGAAGTCGAGATTGTGATAGTAGCGGACCACCGGATAGACGACCGGGATGCAGGCCATCACGGCCAGAACCTTGTCCACCCACGGTTTGGTAAGGAATTCCTTCTTCGACGACGCCTTGCTGATTTTCTGGTCACCTACGGCTGAGTTCAGGGCTCCCATACCGCCTCCTTATATTTTCTTCGAAGTGCCGCCCTCGATCCTGGCCCGACTGGCGCCATTGCCCGGTCCTCAACCGCGGTGGTACAGTGCCGCCAGATTGGTTCGGTTGGGTCGGCTTCAGTTGCCTATACTGGGCAAGGGACCGGAAGGAATCTTCAAAGGCTCCTCAAAGCTCGCTCAAACTTCCTCAAAGGACTGATTTCAGAAGGAATCAGCTAATGTATGAGTTCGGACCGTTTCGCCTCGATCCGCAAAAAAAGTTGCTTTCGCGTGGCCCCGAACCGGTCACTCTGACCCCCAAAGTACTCGAGACCCTCCTGTTGCTGGTCGAGAACCGGGATAAGGTGCTTTCGAAAGACGATCTGATGCGAAAGCTTTGGCCCGACACCTTTGTCGATGAGGCCAATCTCAGCCAGAACATCTTCATTCTGCGAAGGACCTTGGGAGAAACCGCCCAGGACCAGCGCTACATCGTTACGGTTCGCGGGACGGGATATCGCTTCGCCGAGGCGGTTCGAGAAGCCCCGGAGACAGGGAGGGGAGTCCTCTCTCCCGTACAGCTTGCCGGGCCATCCAGGATGAACCGTTTCACCCTGGGCATCCTGTCAATCCTGGCGACTGCCGCCGTGGTCGCCGGTTTGATGTACTGGCATCCTCGCCGGGAAGGAAAACTTACTGACAAGGACACCATTTTGGTATCTGACTTCGACAACCGGACCGGAGATCCGGTTTTTGATGGGACGTTGAAGCAGGCGCTGACCGTTCAACTGGAACAGACCCCGTATCTGAGCCTGATTTCTGATCGGAGGGTTCAGGCAATTTTGAAACAGATGAATCGGGAAAATCAGAGCGTAGGCCGTGAGATCGCGGGGGAAGTGTGCCAGCGTGCCAACGGCAAGGCGGTCATTGCTGGCTCGATTGCCAGTTTGGGCAAGGAATATGTAATCACTTTGGAAGCACTGAACTGCAGTGAGGGGGATGAATTCGACGCCGAGCAGGTGCGGGCAGAGCGCAAGGAAGAGGTTCTCGATTCCCTGGGCAAAGCGTCGTCCGGCCTGCGAGCGAAATTGGGTGAGTCACTGACTTCCATCCGCAAGTTCGACGTTCCCTTGCGGGAAGCAACCACCTCATCCCTCGACGCACTGAAGGCCTACACTGCCGGCGCTGAAATCATGCGCCACCAGGCGGACCAATCCTCCGCTATCCCTCTTTTCAACCGGGCAATCGAACTGGATCCCAACTTTGCTCTCGCCCACGTTTACCTCTCGTCAGCTTACGGCAACATCGGAGAAAGCGAACGTGCCGCCGATTTTCAGACCAAGGCCTACAGCCTTCGCGACCGGGTGAGCGAGCGGGAGAAGCTATTCATCACCAGCTACTACCACTACTTTGTGACCGGCGACATTGACAAGGAAATCGAGACTGACAAATTGTGGATCGAGGAGTATCCGCGTGACTGGCTGCCGGTGAACAGCCTGGCGGACTCTTATGCCTCGCCCCTGGGGCAGTACGAAAAAAGCGCCGAACTCTACAACCGGGCGTGGGAACTCGACTTCCAGCAGCCCTATTCGCCTTCAGGTCTCGCCAAGGCTTATCTTGCTCTGAATCGCGTGGAGGATGCGCGGGCGGTCCTGGATCGGGCCCTGGCCGCGAAACTGGACAACCTCCCCATCCGCACCGCTCTGTACCATCTCGCTATCCTGCGAGGCGACGCGGCGACCGCTCGGGAGCAGGTTCGCTGGTCCTCCAACCAGGCAGCGCAGGACAATCTCGGACCGACGATTGCCTATGCCGCAGCCCAGCAGGGCCACTTGCGCGCAGCGCAGGCGATTGCTGAACGGGACGTTAAAGAGTTGGAAGCAGCCGGGTTCAAGGAGGCGGCTGCGTTTGAGTATTCCACTCTCGCCTTGCTCGAAGCTGGCTCCAACAATTTCAAGGAGTCCCATCGCCACGTATCGTTGAGCCTGGCGCTCTTCCGTGGCCGCTCCAATCTGGCGCCTTCGGCCCTCGCGCTGGCCTTGGCCGGCCACGCCAACCAATCCCGGGCGATGATTGATGAGTTGGCCCGGCGCTATCCTGATGACGTTTTGCTGAGCCGGTTTCTCAATCCTTGTGCGCACGCCGCGATTGAGATAGAGCAGCATCGATACGAACGCGCTATCTCTTTGCTTGAGCCTGTAAGGCGATACGACTTCGGCGCGGTGGTCGAGTTCTATTCCCTGTACCTGCGGGGACTGGCCTATCTTGGGAATCGCCAGGCTGACGCAGCTGCTGGCGAGTTTGAGAAAACCATCAACCGCCGCGGCATCGCTCCCGTGAGTCTCACTTGGGCTCTGGCGCATTTAGGTTTGGCTCGCGCGTACCGCCTCTCCGGCGACAGCGACAAGGCACGTGCCGCATATCAGAGCTTTCTTGCACTCTGGAAAGACGCGGACAATGACGCTCCGATCTTGCAGGAAGCGAAGGCGGAATATCAGCATCTTAAGTAGATGGCTCAATTTCGAAGTGAGCCACCAGCAGCGGGAGGTGTGGCTCACTTTGCTCAATCCCCGAGCACCGGGCCATCCTGAGGGGCTTCAGCCCCGAAGAGCCTGCCCTGAGCGAAGTCGAAGGGATCCGGCGCGCATCCGCGCAACCGCAGGCAAGCCGCACATGTGCTGCACGCCAGATGCTTGGCAAGCTCAGCATGACGCCTTAAATCAAGTACAGAACTCAAACTGGGTCACTGCCCTACCGTTCCTTCATTGACTGACCTTGTTTCTTATACGTAACATTCTAGCCCCCAGATGATCGGCCATACCATCTCGCACTACCGCATCATCGAGAAGCTGGGAGGCGGCGGGATGGGCGTCGTTTACAAAGCTGAGGACACCGAGTTGCGCCGGTTGGTGGCCCTCAAATTTCTGCCCGAGCTCGTTGCCCAGGACCCCGCGGTGTTGGAAAGATTCCGATGGGAGGCGCGGGCCGCGTCGGCTCTGAATCATCCCAACATCTGTGTGATTTACGAAGTCGGTCAGGCACAGCGCCGGCGCTTCATCGCCATGGAGTTTCTCGATGGTATGACGCTCCGGCAGCGCATCGCTGAAGGTCCTCTGCCCTTGTCCCAGTTGCTGGACCTGGGTATCGAGATCGCCGACGCGCTCGACGCCGCCCACACCCATGGCATCATGCACCGGGACATTAAGCCGGCAAATATCTTCATAACCCAGCGCGGCCACGCCAAGATTCTGGATTTCGGCCTGGCGAAGTTCACCGTGGGAGACGAAGGCAGTATTAGCGGCGATACTTTCGGAGGGGACACGCGTTCCCCGGATGAAGTCAATCGCCGGGGATCGACTCTTGGAACTATTCCTTACATGTCGCCGGAACAGGCGCTGGGCGAACCGCTCAACACCCGTACGGATTTGTTCTCGTTCGGCGTCGTACTCTATGAGATGGCGACTGGAGTCCAGCCTTTTCAGGGACAGACAGCGGCTGCGGTTTTCGACTCCATTATTCATCGCGTGCCGGAGTGGCCACCAGGATCCGATCCAGCGACCCCTCCTGAGCTTGAGAGCATCGTGCGAAAAGCTCTGGAGAAGAATCCAGCGCGGCGCTATGCCAGTGCGGCGGAGATGCGGACCGATCTGCAAAACCTTCGCCGGGCAACAGAATCAGGGCTGGCTCTGACCACCGGGCGGGCCGCAAAGCCGGCGCCGGATTCGAAAGAACGAATCCGTTCGTTTTTCGCGGCGGCCACCACAGCCCTCAAACCACAACCCAGGGTTGGTATCGCAGGCCGGCTGGCGATGGCCATCTGCGGTGCGATAGCGCTGGTTGTACTCATCCTGTTCTTAAGAACGCCCGAGCCCCCGCCGGCCGTGCTTTCGGCGCTGCAGATCACCAGCGACGGCACCTCGAAGCGATCTCTGGTCATGGACGGAACTCGCGTTTACTTTTCCGAATATCTAAGTGGCCATTCCGTCCTGAGGCAGGTTTCGACCTCGGGCGGAGAAACCGCGCCTGTACCCATCTCGCTGGTCAGCGCCGACATCTACGATTTCTATCCGGGCCGCTCGGAATTGTTGGTAAAAGGCGTGGCCGAGGGCTCGGAGACCGAGTGGCCGGTTTGGATATTGCCGCTCCCCGCAGGCTCGCTCCGGCCGGTAGGAGAAATCCTGGCGCACGGAGCCGCCTGGGCGCCGGATGGTCAACGGATCGTATACGTCAGGGAGTCGAGCGTGTACACCTGCAATACGGACGGAACGGATTCGCGGGAACTGGTCACCGTGCCGGGAGTTCCTTTTGCGCCTCGATTTTCTCCCGACGGCCGCCGCCTGCGCTTCACCATACGGGACACCAACCAGCGCACGTCGTCTCTGTGGGAGTTTTCTGCCGACGGCAAGGGGCTGCATCCCGTGTTGCCGGACTGGAGCAAGCCCGCTCAGGAATTTGGTGGAGTCTGGACGCCAAATGGAAAATACTTTCTCTTTGAATCGACGCGCGATCACACCCAGAACATCTGGGTCCGCCGTGAAAGTACGTCTTTTCTTAGCAAGGCGGGCGCTGAGCCGACGCAGTTGACCGTGGGACCGCTCATGTTCAGCAATCCCACTCCGAGCACAGATGGAACGAAGCTGTTCGTGATCGGCCAGCAGCGTCGCTTCGATCTGGTCCGTCTGGATAGCCAGTCGCAGCAGTTTTCCGTTTACCTTCCCGGCGTGTCGGCGGGCGAGGCCGACATCCTGCGCAATGGTGAGTCGATCACATACGTCACGCATCCGGAACTTACGCTGTGGAAGAGCAAGCCGGACGGAAGTTCACGGATCCAACTCACCTATGCCCCCATGCAGGCTCATATGCCACGTTGGTCACCCGACGGGACCCAGATTGTATTCATGGCTTCGCGTCCAGGAAAACCCTGGAAGATCTTCGTAGTGCCGGCGGAGGGCGGTACGCCGCAGGAGGTGACGGCAGGAGACCGCAATCAGGGTGATCCTACCTGGGCCTCCGACGGTGATTCCATCGTGTTCGCGGGAATGCCCTGGCTGGAATACGGAAACGCAACCGGCCCGAACATTCATATCGTTGACTTGAAGACCTCGCAGGTGTCAGATCTGCCAGGCTCTGAAGATCTTTTCAGTCCCCGCTGCTCGCAGCATGGACGCTACGTGGCAGCCCTTTCCGCAGACTCCACGAAGCTGATGCTGTACGACATGGAAAAGAAAAGCTGGACGCAGCTGGCCTCGTCACGGTTCGGTTTCGAAAACTGGTCACATGATGGCAAGTATATTTATGCGGAGGACTATTCCGATCAGATCGATGACCTGGTGCGCGTGAATGTGGCCAACGGCAAATTGGAACGCTTGTTCAGCCTGAAGGAAGTTCCGCGTGGCTTCGATCCGTGGGAATTCTGGGTTGGGCTGGCGTCCGATGATTCTCCGCTCCTGATGCGGGACAAGAGCACGCAGGAAATTTACAGCCTCGATGTGCGCCTTCCGTAGCGCCACTTTCGTTGTGGTATCCCCTTTCACGAGGCTTGAAACTCACCGACCTCACAGTGCACTGGCCAACTTCGGGCTAACAGTTTTTTGGTTTTCCGCCATCGGTTTTTTGAGTTTAGGGAATAAGGCCTGAAAGGGTACAAAGTCATTGCCAGCCCCATTTTTGCAGGAAGTGAATCGTTTCAATAGAATCAGGCCCGGCTGCGGCCGAAAGCGTGTTTTATAAGGAGGATCTCCCCATGCCCGAATCCAACATCGGCTTTTATGGCCACGTGAAGCAGTACCACAATCTGAAGGCTGAGATTGATCAGGCCATTCTGGATGTGCTCGAGAGCGGCAGCTACGTACTGGGCCCGCAATTGGTCAAGTTCGAAGAAGAACTCGCGCGTTACATGAAGACGAAGGAAACCGTCGGCGTCAACTCCGGCACCGATGCTCTGCTGCTGGTGTTTCTGGCCCTGGGTCTGGGGCCCGGCGACGAGGTCATCACCACCTCCAACACCTTCTTTGCCACGGCGGAAGCAATCTGGCTGGCCGGCGCCACTCCGGTGTTCGTGGATTCCGATCCCCGGACCCGCAACATTGATGCAAGCAAGATCGAAGCCGCCATCACCCCGAAAACTCGCGCCATCGTGCCCGTACATCTGTACGGCCTCACCGCGGACATGCCCGCCGTCGCGCGCATCGCCAAGGCCAATAACTTGTTCGTGGTGGAAGATTGCGCCCAGGGCATCGGAGCGCGAGGCGACAGGTTTGCCATTGGAGAACTCAGCGACGCGGTCTGCCTCAGCTTCATCATCCAGAAAAACCTGGGATGCTTTGGTGACGGCGGCGCAGTGGCCACCAACCACAAAGGCCTCGCCGCCGAGATCCGCAAGCTGCGCAACCACGGCTCGATGAAGCGTTCCCACCACAGCATCGGCTACAACAGCCGCCTGGACGACATCCACGCCGCAGTGTTGCGCGTCAAGCTGAAGCGTGTGGACGAATGGAGCGAGCGGCGCCGCGAGATTGCCAGGCTTTACGATCAAGGTCTGGCCAACACGCCGATGACGCTGCCCTTCACGCCTCCCGGCTACGAGCACGTCTATCATCTGTATGTGGTCGATAGCGATGGCCGGGACGGGTTGCAGGCGTACTTGCAGTCGAAAGGCATCACCGCTCTCACTCACTACCCCATCGCCATCCACCAGCAGGAAGGCTTTCCCTGGGGACGTCCCGCCCGCGTCGGCTCACTGCCGGTCACGGAAGAGTCCGCCGCCAGCGTGCTGTCGCTTCCTATGTATCCCGAGCTCACCAATGAAGAAGTTGGCCGCGTGATCGAGGAAGTCATGAACTGGACCGCCAGCCGGGAGGCGCTAAGCCGCCAGGCGGTCTGATATCGGAAAAAATAAGTGTGGGTCGGACACTCCTGTCCGACGCTTTTGACCTTGAC